>DCPV01000233.1:6992-12682 GCA_002323775.1 Firmicutes bacterium UBA1535
AATAGCATTCGGAACTGCTTCTTTTATCCTGAAAATTGCAAATATTCCTGATGAAAAAGTTTCACGTCCAATAAGAACATATACCTTTACATCTTTATTGTCTTTTATATATGTTTTCAATTTGTCTGTGAAAGGATTTAATACTTCTGAGTTTCCTCCGGAATTTGCCCTTAAATCTATTACTATTTTTTTAATACTTTTAGACTCGATATCGTTAAACATCTTAGAATTAAAAGCTTTGAATCCTTTACCCTTTTCGCCGCATACATTATATTCAAAATAAAATACATTTTTATCTTCTATGTATTTATAATTATAATATTCATTGTACTTTCCAGTAATCTTATCGTTAGCTTTATCAGTTCCGAAATATGCCTTTCCATATGGTAAAATCGTTACTTCAAAATCCTTAATCTCCCCATCCTTTTCTACTTTAAAGGTGGAAGTTTTTTTATCCCTAGCTATCCCCAATCCATATAAAAATGCCGGCATTATACGTTCGGGAAGTGCTTGCTTAAGCCAGCTTTCATTTTCATAAGAAATCTGCTGCGTTAATTCAGCTATTATGTCTTTATAGCTTATACCATCAATAGATACAACCTTTGAATACATTGTTTCCTGCAAAGTTTTATCTGCATTTATAATATAAATTTCATCATTAAACATATAAAATTCCAGAGGATATCTTCTTCCATCCCAGTAATTTATCGTTGTATGTCCATCCCCAATAGATGATATTATCTTGCCAAGTTCTATAAAGATTTGATCATTATTTAATTTATCAACACTATTGTAAAGGTTGGATAATTTTTTATCAAATTCTTCTTTTGTAATTATGCTAAAAGGATTTTTGTGTTTTTTAGGAAGCTCTTTTTGTAAATATTCAATATCCGCTCTTATAAGACTATTTCTTTTTTCATCAGTGTTATCATTTGATAGTATGTATTCACGATTTGAGATACTTGTTGTATTTTCAGCAGTTTTTTTAACGTCATTATAAATATTGCAAGCTGTTGTCAAAATAGTTAAAATAAAAATTATTACTAATACAAAAGCTACTTTTATTTTTTTCATAATAAATTACACTCCTTTTTTTAACAATTATAAGATGATTTTACTTAGTTTGTTAATTTATAATCATTATACTATTAAATAGAAATTATTTCAATTATTTTACTAGCCTAAATAAAAAATTTTCTAACACCTTATTCTATTATTTGTATATTAATTTTAATTGCTTTATTGAAAATAAGCTGATATAATCGTAAGGTTAAGTTTAATAATCAAATATTATTATGATTTTATTAAATATATATTGTATAAAATTACAAGCAAGCTAAAAAGTGACTTGCCATAAAGGAAGGAATGTGTGTAATAATGGAAAAAAGACTTAAAATTGATAAAACTTTTTATAAATCAATGCTAGTAATTGCCATACCGGTGGTTTTACAAAACCTTATGGGCATCGCTTTAAATATGCTTGATTCAATAATGGTAGGACAACTTGGAGAAAATCCATTGGCTGGCGTTGCCATTGCAAATAGAGTGTTCTTTATTTTCTCAATGGTATGCTTTGGAATTTATAGTGGCTCGTCAATATTTATCGCTCAATATTGGGGAGTTAAGGATGTTAAAAATATTAAAAAAATATTTGGAATGAATTTATTCTTAGGCTTTGTATTGTCACTGGCTACCACAGTTATAGCATTTGTTTTTGCCAAACCTATAATATCATTATTTGCCAAAGATGCTGAAGTTATAAGAGATGGAGTAACATATTTAAAAATCATAACAGCCTCATATGTAGTAACAGCTCTTTCATTTGCTGCAAGCTTTAGCTCAAGACCTGTGCATAAGGTTAATGCACCTACAATTGTAAGCCTTATAGCTATTCTTACAAATGCAGTGCTTAATTATCTTCTGATTTTCGGAAAAGCAGGGTTTCCAAACCTTGGGGTTGCAGGAGCGGCTATAGCTACTTTAATAGCAAGGGTCTTGGAATTTGTAATATTATTCGCATATATATTCAAATCCAAGGATCATCCTCTTGCCGGCTCAATAAAGGAATATATGTCCTGGGACTTTAAAATGCTTAAAGATACTTTAAAAACATCTTTCCCAGTTATAGTTTCTGAATCAACGTGGGCCTTAGGGAATACTGTTTACTATATAGCATACGGAATGATAGGACCTTCTGCCATTGCAGTTGTACAGGTTGCTTATATAATTAACGATTTGTTTCAGGCAATGTTCTTCGGACTTGGAAATGCTACAGCAGTTATGCTTGGAAATGAGATAGGACAAAATAATATTAAAAAAGCTACTGATTATAGTAAAATATTTTTGAAAATATGCTTAGCCCTAAATGTTATAATGACCTTTGCTTTATTTTTTGCAAGACATGCTATTGTTAGTATGTATAAATTTGATGCACAAACTAATATGTTGCTAGAAAGAGTATTGGTTGTGTTTGCATTGTATATGACTCCTAAAATGTTCGGATATCTATTCATATGCGGAATACTCCGTGCCGGTGGAGATACAAAGTTTTGTATGTACTTAGATATGATAGCAATTTGGCTTGTTGGCATACCTTTAGCATTCTTCTCAGTTATGATATTAAAGCTACCTTTGGAGTATGTTTTAGCCATAGTATTTAGCGAGGAAATAATTAAGCTTTTCATAGTATTAAGAAGATATAAAAGTGGAAAATGGATAAATAATCTTATAAATTAAAGGAGTAATATTCAATGATTAGCTATAAAGAATTTGATTCAAAATTAATTGAATCAGTAAAGGAAATATACAGAAAAGAATCTTGGAATGCTTATCTAAAAGATGATGAAAAGTTAGTACAAGCATTTGATAATTCCTTATATATTTTAGGAGCATTTGATGATAATAACTTGATTGGTTTTGTCAGATGCCTTGGAGACGGTGAACATGCTTTATTAGTACAAGATTTGATAGTTGACCCAGAATATCAAAAACGAGGAATTGGCTCTTATCTTTTCAAGACAATAATGCAAAAATACGCTGATGTCCGAATGTTTTTAGTTATAACAGACTTAGAAGATGAGGTTGACAATAAATTTTATCAATCATTCGGTTTTAAAAAATTAGCTGATAAGCATATGGTAGGATATGTAAGATAAAAGAGTGAAGCAAGCTTCACTCTTTTAAAAATTATATTATAATCAATTCTATTCCATTAGTATTGATTTTGCAAGGTCTGGATAATTTGTTATAATAGCATTGACATTCATAGCCTTAATAAACCTTATGTGTTCTTCAATATTTACAGTGTAGGTATTAATATCTATCCCTAAGGCATGTGCCTCCTCGACAATGTCTTTTGTCAAGGTAATATAATTTGGATGCAAGGCATTTGCTCCTGTAGTTTTCATATAATTAATAGGCTTATACAGTGCCTCTGTGTACAAAATTCCAGTTTTTATGTCCTTGTCTATATTTTTAATTTTAACTAAGGAATAATGGTCAAACGATGATATTATAACCTTGCTCCTTATTCCATACTTATCTATCATCTTCAATACTTTTTCCTCTATGCCGGGATAAAATATTGAGCCTGCTTTAATTTCAATGTTTAATTCCATATTAGAGCGTTTAACTAAGTCTATCGCTTCCTCTAATAAAGGAATTTTTTCACCCTTAAATCTTTTGTCAAACCATGAGCCTGCATCCAATTGCTTTAGCTCATATAAATCATACTGCTTGATAAAACCCTTTCCATTAGTTGTCCTATTCAAAGTTTCATCGTGACATACTACTAAATATCCGTCCTTGCTCAAATGAACATCTAACTCTATACCATCAGCCTTTTGCCTTACAGCTTCTTCAAAAGATGACATTGTATTTTCCGGATAATATCCACTTGCACCCCTATGTGCCCAAACCTTAGTCATAATCTAAGCCTCCTCATAGCTTTGAAAATAGAGCGAAACTTATTTCGCTTTTTTTATACTTTGATGCTTATATTATAACAAGGCTGGTTTAAGTTTACAATAAAAAAGTACAAGACAGTACAAAATCATCTGTTAAAGATAGTTTCAAAATTGTTCGTTATAAAACGTTAATACAAATACTCTGTATACTAGGAAATTAATCATAATTTCAGTAAATCAAAATTAATTTCAAAAATTATATGAGAAAATATTTCAATAAACCTATCTATTTCTTCATAGCTTATGTTTAATGCCGGCAATAGTCGAATAATTTTATTTGCTGTAGTGTTTAACAATAATTTATTTTTAAACGCCTTTTCTTTAATTAATTGTGCAAATTCCCCTACATCTATTCCTATCATCAGTCCTATGCCACGAACATCATTAATTATATCGGGGTGTGAATTTTTTATTTTTCTTAAATTACTGATTATATACTCACTTTTTCTGTTAATATCATTTAAAAAGCTGTCTTTGAGTATAATTTTTAATACAGCGAGTCCAGCAGCACTAGCAACAGGATTTGGGGCAAAAGTTGAACCATGTTCTCCTTTAGACAAAATATCCTTGCACTTGTTTCCCAGTAGAGCTGCTCCGATTGGAAGCCCCCCGCCTAGGCCTTTTGCCACTGTAACTATATCAGGCTTAATATCAAAATGCTCACAGGCTAAAAACTTACCCGTTCTTCCCAGTCCCGTTTGTATTTCATCAATAACAATTAAAAAATCGTATTTTTCCGAAAGAATAGAAAGTTTTTCAAAAAAAGGCTTATCTGCTAAAACTACGCCTCCCTCTCCTTGAACTAGCTCAATAAAAACAGCCGATACTTCATCAGATAACTTCTCCTCTAAATCATCAGCATTATTAAATTCAAAATACTCCACATTCTCAAGAAGCGGCTTAAAACTCTCTTGATATTTTTCTTGGGCTGTCAGCGACAAGCTACCCATAGTTCTACCATGAAATGAATTATAGGCAGATAAAATTTTAGTTTTCCCTCTGCTTTTGCCATATTTTCGGGCAATCTTTATAGCAGTTTCATTTGCCTCCGTCCCGGAATTTGTAAAAAATACCTTTTGTGCAAAAGTATTTTTTACTAAAATTTCAGCAAGCTCCACTGCTGGTCTGCATATAAAATTATTTGATAAATGAATATATTTATTAGATTGCTCTATTATAGCTTCAATAATTGATTTTTCGGAATGACCTGCTAAGCTTACACTTATTCCACTGTACATATCCAAGTATCGCTCATTGTTTATATCAATTAAATAGCTACCCTCACCATATTTGGGTTCGAGATGTACTCTAGTATATGTATTAGCAATATAATCTTCATCTTTTAAATATAACTCACTCATAGCTCCCTCAAATCTTCAATTATCTCAACTTTTTTGCTATCAAGCTCATCTCGGCTTTTTATTTTCTTAGCCGGGCATCCTACCACTACGCTGTTTTCCTCGACATCCTCCGTGACCACAGATAATGCTCCCACTACAGCACCTTTGCCAATCTTCACACCCTCAAGTACAACTGCATTGGCTCCAATTAAAACATCATCTTCAATAATAACAGGTGCTTTGCTAGGTGGTTCCAATATACCCGCTATAACCGCACCAGCTCCAATATGTACATTTTTGCCTATGATTCCTCTTGCTCCTATAACAGCATTCATATCAATCATTGTACCCTCGCCAATTACAGCACCTACATTGATAACTGCAC
>DCPV01000202.1:0-8091 GCA_002323775.1 Firmicutes bacterium UBA1535
TGACTTCATATAGTTAGTCTCATCAGTATGATAGTAATTTTACAGTATTTATATAATAATAGTCAAGTAAAAGATAGTTGTTATATCTAGTTATATAATTCTTAACAAAAAATCCCTATAATTTATTTAGCTATATACCTTGAAAGTATAGGATAATAATATAAAAATAGTTTTATATTTATCCTTTATAAAATCTCTCTAAAAAAACCTTGTAAATGCCAATAATTTCAAGCTTTTACAAGGTTTTTGAAGTTTTATACTGACTACCGTCATAATTAAGAGCTAGACAGTAAACAAAATTTTATAGTAATCATTTTAAATATAATTTATTCTATATCACTTAACAAATCTAAATTTATTGGATATTTACCATACTTTCTGCCTGCTTCCATAAACATCTCAACTTTCTCTATAGGTGTGTTCATTGGAATTTGACAACCTGTACTTAGTATGTACCCTTTCGGTGAGTTGTAGCCTTTTTTGATACATTCCTTTACTGATTTATTTATATCAGCTCTGCTGCCTGAATAAACTACATCTACAGGTGGAACATTGCCTGTAATTACAACCTTATCGCCCATTATTTCCTTTGCTTCTTCCAAATCCTCTATATTATCAATGCTAAAATTAGAAATTCCTGCATCAACAACATCTTGCCATAGCTTCTTGCTTTTTCCGCAAATATGTATACCCGGTGATTTTCCTGTTGTTTCTTTTATCTTATCTATGTTCATTTTAAGATAAGGCAAAGAAAATTCCTTAAACAATTTTGGATTTATGATATTGCTTGATGACATTGGATCTGCAAAATCAATTGATAGTCCTAATTTAGCCACTTCTTCAATATATTTATTATTAGATTCAGCAACTATATTCATTAAAGCATGGACTTTCTCAGGGTATTTTATCATCCATCTTAACAGGTTTTCTGTTCCGGCAACAGATGCTGCAACGCTAAATGGACCAGACATAGCAGCCCCTACACTGACATCCTTTATCAGTGCATCTCTGGTCAATCTTAATGCCTTAAGTAAAATAGGTAATTTGCCATCTTTTAGAGGATTTACTACTTTTAATTTTTCTATTTCATCTATAGATTTAACAGCAGGCTCAAGAAGATATGAAATATTATAATCCGGAAATGCTACTTTTGCACCCATCGCTTCTGCCATACCTCTAAGGCTTGTAGATATACTTACGCTATCATGCTTTAGTCTTTTAAACAGTTCAATTTCTAATTCTGCCATAAGCTCCGGACTATGATAATAGTCACTTGCTTTTATACCAAGAAAAGAAGTCATTGTTACGCCCATATCCGGAACACATATCACACTGTCAATTTCTTCTCCACGACTGAACGCATCCATTCTTTCTCTAGGAGTCATTTCTTGTTTAATCATTTGAATCACCCTTTCTTGAACTTAAATTTATTAATCAAATTAATATAAATTATATAATCATCATTTTTATTATTTTGGCGATTATTACTTAATCAAATATCAAAGTTTAAACATTTTACAAAAAGCTTTTGATATGAATCTATTTTTGATAAATCAACATATTCTATATTTAAAGCCATTGAATTCATTCTACTTTTTGTATCTCTTGATAATAACGACATACAAGCTCCCGACTTTGAGGTGTTTCCAACATATGTTACTTTATCTGAAAGTTCAATCGGCAAAATTCCACATCCAATTAAGCTTTCAACGGACAAATGCAAACCAAATTGACCTGCAATTAATACTTTATCAATATGATTAAATTTTATATCAGCCACCTGTAACAGCGTGTAAATTCCGGCTAATATTGCCCCCTTTACCAACTGAACCTGCCTTATGTCCTTTTGAGATATTGTTATTGGATTTTGAGTAAAATTAAGCCTCAAATATTTTTTTCTTCCATCTTCAATGATTATACTTTTTTTAAAAGAGTTATTATCCTCGTCAAAATATTGCGGAGATTGAATAGAACCATCACTCTTTATCAGTCTATTTTTAAGCATCTGAGATATTGTTGAAATTATTCCGCTCCCACATAGACCTATCGGCTCTGTTTGACCTATAACGCTTAGCTCTAATTTATTATCTCCAATTTTAATTTTCTCTATTGCACCCTTTCCAGCTTTCATACCAAAGCTTATGTTCATCCCTTCAAGAGCCGGACCCGCAGCACAAGAACAAGAGTATATTTTATCATTTGCTTTAAGGACTATCTCTCCATTTGTACCGATATCCATGTATAGTATATTTTTATCAAAATCACAGACATTAGAAGCATATAGACCGGATACAATATCTGCACCTATAAATGATGATATGGATGGCAAGCAGTATACTTTCCCGTTTTCATTGATATTTATGCCAAGTTCAGAAGCAGCAACAAGCTGTGATGATGTAAACACAGGCTCATATGGTGCTTTTGATATGCTTGATGCACTTACACCCAAGAGCATATGAAGCATAACTGTATTAGCTGAAACATCAAGCTCATATATATTTTGTCTATCTGTATTTGTTTGAGTACACAAGCTTTGAATCATCTCATTAAGTAGATTAACTATTGATTTTTTAAGCTTAACTATGCCCTCGTTTCCATTTTCATCAGCGTATGAAATTCTGCTTATTATGTCTTGTCCATAATCTATTTGAGTATTTATGGACACTTCCGTAGCAAGCTCTTTTGATGTATTTATGTCAATTAAGGACATGACAACAGTTGTAGTACCAATATCTACTGCAATTCCATATAATTTATCCAAGGTATTTCCACTTTCTTTGGATAGTAATTCATCCTCATAATAAACATATGTATTTGCTGATTCATTCAAAACTTTATAAATTGAAGGATTTGCTTTAAATTTCGGAATAAATCCATATGAAGAAATTGAATAATCTTCATTAGCAGGCACTATATCTATCTCAATGTTTTCCTGCGGAAAAGTATAACAGGCTAATCTGATTTTATTTTCTATATCGTGATTGCTAAGAAACTTTCTTTCTTCTGCGTTCATAATATTAAGCTTTCCCGATACATGCTTAATTTTGCATTTTCCACAAGTTCCTCGTCCCATACAGTTGAAATTGATAGATATATCATTATTTATTAAAGCTTGTGCTACACTTTGGGATTTTTCACATAATACAATTTTATTTAATGATTTAATTGTAATTTTATACATTATACTGCAATTTCCTTTTATAATTTTCCCTTTTTATGCTAACAGCAATTCATCAACTAGCTTTACTGCTTCTACTGCATTTGACGAATATCCGTCTGCCCCTATTTGCTTTGAGAATGAAAGTGATACCGGAGCTCCGCCTATTATAACTTTGATAGTATTTCTTATATTTTTTTCCTCTAACAGTTGAATAACTCTTTGCATATTGCTCATTGTACTTGACATTAGAGTAGACATAGCAAGCAAATCCGCTTTTGTTTCTATTATCTTGTCAACAAAATCTTGACATGATACATTTCTTCCCATATCTATGACTTCATATCCACCTGATTCAAGCATTATTTTAACTAAATTTTTTCCTAAATCGTGAGTATCTCCTTCCACTACACCAAGGACTATTTTTTTGTCCTTTCCAAAATTGCCCTTATCTAAATGTGGTTTCAAAATATTTAAACCGTTATACATTGTTTCAGAGCAAATTAAAAGCTCAGGGATAAAATATTCTTCTTCTTCAAAAAGGCTCGCTGCCTTTTGCATTCCATCAACTAATCCATTTAATATTCCGTCAATAGGGGGAAATCCAGCTTCAATATACTCATTTGCCACATCTATTATCAATTCATCTTCCATTTCAAGTACACAATTGGATAATTTTGATAGTAATATTTCTTTATTTTCTTGCATAAATGCCTCCAAAATTCTTAATAACTTCACTTAAAATTTATTTTAAATTTATAACTTTTATACTTTCAACTTCAACATCTCTATATTCAATACATCTACCGCCGGCTATAGTCTCAAGTCCATTAACATAGAGACACGCTTCCTCGTAATTCATTTTTTTATCTAATTTAATAATTTTAGTTTCTGCTAAATCAAAATAATTTAATGCACTGCTTATTTTAGGGCATAAATGCAAAAGCGCTTTTTTATTTATAAGGGTTTCTATTTTTTTAAGAAAAGGATAGCTAAATTTAATTGTTATATCTCGCAAATGCTTTGGACCTAATATATCTTGAGAACAAATTGCGTCACCATATGAAATAATGGCAGCTCCGCTATTAATGCACTCATCAGCATATAAGGTTAAATTTTCAGCTATATTTTTTAAAACATCATAAAATTTATTAGGTGATTTTATCCAAAGCAAAAACAGATTATTAAGACCTATCAGCTCACTTATTATAGTAAGAGGACCGTTTAGCTTAATCATCACTTTAAATTTTTTACTTAATTCTTCACATTGCTTAAGAACAGAACAAATTGGCTCTAAATTAAAGTTAAAATTCGGAAGCTTATCTATATTGCTTAAATCCAGCTTTTTTATCTCATCATTTATCTGAAATGCCTCTACTTCAACAATACCGGCTTCCGGCAATACATATATCTTGGATTCGTAGTTGTCTCTTAGTAAAATTGGCTCTCCAGCACCGCAAATATAATCATTATAATCTATAAATTTATCATCCATAATTCTTTTACATTTCTTTTAAATTTAGAGTCGTCTGCTTGTCAAATATATGGATTTTATTTTTATCAAATTTAACGTATATTTTTTCGTTATTGGACAGAATATCTTCGGTATTTGATTGCATTATTAAATCTACATTTCCATGGCTTGCGTATATATTCTTATATGAACCCATGTTTTCACTAAAATTCACTCTTAATTCAATACTGTTTTCTGTGTCCTTTTCAACCTGAATTATATGTTCAGGTCGAATTCCTAAAACAAGCTCCTGATTGTTTGATTTTATATTCTCACACTCTATCTCTATTTTCATATCGTCTGATACAAATAATGATTTTCCATTGTTTAAGCTAAGCTTTCCCTCTATAAAATTCATTTGAGGACTTCCGATAAAGCCTGCAACAAACAAATTCTTAGGGCTGTTGAAAATGTCTTTTGGACTTCCGACCTGCATTATGTGCCCTTCATTCATAACTACTATTTTAGTTGCTAGAGTCATAGCTTCAATCTGGTCATGTGTTACAAATACAAATGTAGCTTTTAAATCCTTATGCAGTTTTATAAGCTCATTTCTCATTTGCACTCTAAGCTTTGCATCTAAGTTTGACAATGGCTCATCCATAAGAAATACTTTAGGATTTCTAACCATTGCACGCCCCATCGCAACCCTTTGTCTCTGACCGCCTGATAATTCTTTGGGTTTTCTTCCTAATTCTCTTTCTATATCTAATATTTTTGCTGCGTTTTTAACTTTTTCATCTATTATCTTTTTATCTACTTTTCTGTTTTTTAAGCCAAATGCTATGTTATCATATACAGACATATGAGGATATAATGCGTAGTTTTGAAATACCATTGCTATATTTCTGTCTTTAGGCTCTACATCGTTTACTAAGATATCATCTATATATATTTCGCCGTTGGTAATTTCCTCCAGTCCGGCAAGCATTCTAAGTGTTGTCGTCTTGCCACAGCCAGATGGCCCAAGAAGCACAAGAAAATCTTCGTCCTCTATTTCTAAATCAATACCTTTAACAGCTTCAAATTCATTTTTAGTACCTTTGCTGTAAATCTTAGATAAATTTTTAAAATATATATTTGCCATTACATAAGCTCCTTAGAATATTGTCTTATCTTTTGAACTTCCTCAAAAGCTACATCAATTAAATTTTTATTTATCTCATTGCTTTGCTTTAATAACTCAATCTCGTCTTTAATTGTCTCTGACGATTTATCGTCATTAACTAATGCTTTAATTAAATTTCTAAGATATATATATTCTTCATTAGTCCATATCTTAAAATTTTCAGTAGTATCTATTGCTAATTCAACATTTTCCTTTGGAGTACCTTCCGGAAGAATACATCCTGTGCTGAAAATAAAGTTTTTATAATTTTTACATGCTTCATTTATTCGAATAGTTTCGTTTATTATTTCTTGCTTATCTCCATATTTTAGCAGCATAGGATTTATATTTCCCATAATTATAACATCATCCGGAACAATTCTTATACATTTCTCTATATCTGTTACATAATCAATACTAAGCAGTTTAGCACCAGTTTTTACCATTGCATTAGTATGCTTTAATGTCTTACCGCATACGTGCAGAAATCCCGGTACTTTTATTGAATCAAATATGCGTTTTAAATATACTCCACAAAATTTTTCAAAGCTTTTAGGTGATAAAAGCGAGGCAACAGGCTCAGCTATCCATAAAAAATCTATGCCATGCTTTTCTTCTTCCTTTGCTAAGTATATCATTTGCTTAGTTACAAAGTCCATCACAGACTCAACAAAATCAGGATTTTTTACTATATATTTGTTGAAATTCTCCATTCCAACTAAAGTTCCAGCCACTGTCAGAGGTCCAAAAAAACCACCGCCAAATAATACTTTTATAGTTTTTTTCAGTTTATCTATATGGTCTAATTCTTCTTTAACTGTTGATGGATTTAAGCTTCTATCACGTAGACATTCAACATTGTTTGGATTTATCAACTCATTTTCATCAATGCCTACAACCTTATCACTGTTTTTACAAAGCTTAAAATTTAGTGCTTCTGCAAATTCATTGTACCCTAAGCACATGAATTCCATTGCTTTTTCTCCATCCCAAATTGGTGATATAATACGTTTTTCAAAATTAAACAAATAATCTATCATTTCTTTAACCCTTTCCATAGTCTATTTTTCTACCCCTTTAAATACAATTCCTTTTGATATATGAGATTGACCGGCAAAATATAAAATCAAAGATGGAATAATAAGCAAAACGGAAGCAGCCATTGTAATTGGAATTGAACTTGTGCCCTCATAAGTGTTATTCAAATAATTAAGAGCAACAGCGACCGTTCTTTGTTCCTCCCGTATAATGTAAATTAAAGGAGCGAAAAAATCATTCCAGACATTTAAGAAGGTGTATATTACAATTACCATAACAGCGGGCTTTGACATAGGCAAGACTATTTTAAATAAAATTTTCAAGTCAGAGCATCCATCCATTCTTGCTGCATCTATTAGTTCTGATGGTATAGTAAGGAAAAACTGTCTTAGTAAAAATATGTTAAATGCACTTCCAAAAAATGAAGGTACCCACAACGGAAGTGTAGTTCCATACCAACCTATATTGTTAAATAAAATAAATTGCGGAAAAAATGTGACAGCTCCGGGTAACATCATAGTAGCTAATAAAAGCATAAAAATCTTGCTTTTATACTTATGTCTTAAAAAAGAAAATCCATAAGCAACTAAGGAGCAAGATAGAACATTTCCAATAATATTAATAGCCGCTAACTTAAACGAGTTAAATATATATAAAGAAAAATTGTACTCAGTGAAAAGACGAGTGTAATTTTTGAAATTAAATGTCTCAGGTATCCATCTTATAGGAAGCTCATAGACTTTCAAAGGGTTTTTAAAAGATGTAGAAATCATCCATAGAAATGGCAGCAACATCAGTATTCCACCAATAGTTATCAATACATATGTCACAAATTTTAATATCTTTCTTCTTGTAAGTGCATTCATTATAAGATATCTCCTCCATCTTTTGATTCATAATATATCTTTCCTTTTGAAAATTTCACGAAAATTATAGTTAATGCCATTATAATAAAAAACAGCAGCCAAGCAAGCGCACTAGCCTTACCCATTTGCTTCCATGTAAATGCGTGCTTATATATGTAGTAAGCGTAAAACATGGTTTGATTGTTAGGCCCACCCTCTGTCATTATGTAAGCACTTGTAAAAGTCTGCAAGCTTCCAATAATATTTGTCAATGCGGTAAAAAATAAAACAGGACTCATAGATGGAATGGTAATTTTAGTAAGTCTTGTCCACCATCCAGCCGCATCTAAACGTGCGCTTTCATAAAGATATGCAGGTATACCTTGCAGTCCTGACAGATACATGATTATTCCACCGCCAATGCCCCATA
>DCPV01000202.1:8142-11647 GCA_002323775.1 Firmicutes bacterium UBA1535
CAATGCCCCATATACTCATAATTACCATAGCAGGCATTACCCAAAATTCGTCCATAAGCCATCGTGGACCTTGTATCCCAAATTTTATTAAAAAATTATTTAAAAGTCCGAATTCACCATTAAATATCCATTTCCAAAGTAAAGATACTACTACACCTGATACTACAGCCGGTAAATAATATATAGTTCTATATAAATTTATACATTTTATTTTATTGTTCAAAAGCATTGCAACTAACAAAGATAAAGCAACGTTTATGGGAACATTAAAAGCAGTAAATACAAAGGTAACTCTTAACGACTTATAAAAAATAGGGTCGTTAAAAATATTTATATAATTATCAAATCCAACAAATTTTGGCTTGGTCAAGATGTTCCACTCAGTAAAGCTTATAGCAAATGACGCTATCATCGGAATTATAGTCAACAATAAAAAACCAATAAGCCATGGTGAAATAAAAAGTAAGAATTTATTTTTTTTAAACACAGATTTAATTTTCATTAAAAATCTTATTATTATATTTGCATTGTTAGTTTTATCTGTACAGATTTTATTCATTAAATCCTCCTAATATTAAGAATAGTGCTAATCTCCAATTAAAAACAGATATGTTTTCTGTTTACTTTTAAAAGTTTAACATTGGAGATTAGCATAAAAATCAGTTCTACTCTATCATTATTGTTTTTCTTTCAGCATTTTTTCAAAGCCTTCTTGCACTTCTTTTGCAGCATCTTCTGCTTTTATAGTACCATTTGCAAGCTTGTCCATCGGAGGATTATAATATTTTACTAAGTATTCATCCCAGTTTACGATCATAGCATCATTATGAATTGATTTTTCCAATGATGTTACTCTTAGCATGTGATTGTCCGGTGCACCTTTAATTTTGATTACCTCATCAGATTTTGAAATGTCTTTATTTATTACGGTAATTAAACCAGAAGAAGCCAATAGCTTTTGTGCGTCATCACTTTGCATGAATTTAGCAAATTCCCATGCTAACTCAGGGTTCTTAGTTGTTGTTGATAAGGCATATCCGGCATATAAAGCAGGAATTTTCTTAACATCACCATCTTTGCTTGGAACAGTTGATAATCCCCATTTGAATTCTTCTATATTTTTTCTGTAAACAACTGACCAAACACCATCAACTATCATTGCAATTTTACCTGTATCAAAGCCTCCGCCTAATACTTCATTATCACTTTCAGTAGGAGAAACCTTATGAACATAAATTAAATCTTGCATAAATTGTAATGCTTCTACTGTTTTTGGAGAATTAAACAGTACTTCCTTAGGATTGTTTACATCATCAAACAGCTCTCCGCCATTTGCATATACAAAAGCTTCAACTCCTTGATAATCAAAGCCTACTGATATTCCAAATTGTTTTGCCTTGCCATTTTCATCTCTTACAGTTAATTTTTTAGCTGCATCAAGCAAATCATCGTATGTCCAATTTTCCGAAGGATAAGCTACGTTTGCTGCATCAAATAAGTCTTTATTATAATAAAGAAGAAGTGTATCTGCTCCATTTACAGTAGCTATATTCTTTCCTTCATATTTAAACGCTTCGTATAAGTTTGTATTGAACTTATTTTCATCCATAAGCTCTGGTGATTCATTGAATCTATCTGTTAAATCCATTAAAAGATTTTGACTTGCCCATGTAGCGAATTGTTTTGGGTGTCCATATATTACGTCCGGTGCCATTTTTCCCAAAAACATCGTATCAATTTTAGTTGCATATTCTTCCGGAATATATTCTAGTTTTACCTTTGTACCTGGGTATTTTGATTCAAACAAAGCTATTATATCTTCGTTCATCTTCTTTTCTTCCAAAGAACCCCATGTAGAGAATGTAATTTCTCCGCTCAATTTTTTCTCTTGTCCATCTTTTCCTTGTTGATTTTCTTGATTACCTTTGTTATTTTCCTGAGGCTTTGAACATCCTGTAACTAACAACGATATTGACAATAATACTACTGTTATTAGTGCAATAATTCTTTTCATCTTTCTTCTTTTTCTCCTTCGCAATGTCATTTTCGAATTATTTTATGTTTAATCCTAATGTTAATTTTTTAAAACTAAAAAGCTCAATTCTTTCTTAGCTTTAAATATTATACTGATTCTACTCATGTAAGATATTTGTACAGCTCACAAAATGCAATATAGATAATATAAATTATCAAAAGTTGAGCAAAAGTCTCTTGCTTTATCTTTAAAATTTAATTAAAATTAGAAAAAACTTAATCGTGATTATTATATAAATTTATTGAGATTTGTCAATCGGTGCTATAGCTTTGTTTATACTAATTTAATATAAATTATGTTGATAAATCAACATTTTATTTGAAACAAAACTAAAGGTATGAAATTTTTTAGTTGTTATTTATTTAACAACTAAAAAATTTCATACCTTTAGTTCTATATCTAATAATTCTTATAAATCTAAAACAGTAATTTTGACATTCAATATATTTTATATATTAAAATATATCTGCAAATTACAAAATTCTAAGGAAAAATCTATCTATATGCCTTTGGATTTTCCTCTGCGTAATGTAAGCAGCCCTCAAGTATTGAAGCTTTTTCGGCATCAGTTACTTCTCTGATAATTTTGCATGGATTACCTACTACTACAACATTTTCTGGTATTTTTTTATTTGGTGGTATTACACAGCCTGCTGCAACTGTAGTTCCCTTTCCGATTTCTGCTCCATCCAGAACAATAGCTCCTATTCCTATCAGAGCATTATCATGTACTGTGCAGCCATGAAGCTTTGCACCATGACCTATAGTTACATAATCACCAATTATTGTAGGAAAATCCTTAGCAACGTGTATTATCGCATTGTCTTGTATATTTGTATATTTTCCTATAACTACTTTATTAATATCTGCACGGATTGCTGCATAGTACCAAACATTACATTTCTCTCCCAAAGTCACATCTCCGGCAATTGCACATTCATCAACCATAAAGCATGTTTCATGTATTTTAGGTATTAAATTATTTAAGCTTCTTATCATTTTTACTCCTATCTATATTTAAAGTATTTTATTTTTACATATGTGAAAGTTTATCATAGTTAAGTAAATTCATCAAGCTTGAATTTGTAAAAATCAATATAGAAATGTTCTTTATCTTGTTAAATTGTGATTATATAAATATAATTTTAATATACAGTTATTCTTTTTTAACGTTAAATGTCTTGCCAGCAAAACAATATAAAATATACACAATCAAGACATTGGAATAATGGAGGTTATTATGAGTTTATTAAAAATATCTAATTTATCGCACAGCTTTGTTGATAAACCGCTTTACAAGGACTCGTCCTTTGAATTATATAAGGGCGAACATATTGGAGTTGTTGGACAAAATGGTGCTGGAAAAAGCACTTTACTCAGGGTACTTTTAGGAGAATTAACTCCCCCAGGATGTAAAATGAATCGTCTGGGTGAACTTGCCTATATTCCCCAGTTGGACGAAGTAACTTT
>DCPV01000142.1 GCA_002323775.1 Firmicutes bacterium UBA1535
ATTAATAGCTAATTTTATAAATGTAATATGCGATAAAAAACAAATTCTTGAATGTAAACTTGGTGAAGTCCTAACTTTATTAAATATATTTGATTTTAGTCCATGCGAGATTGACTCTGTAATGGATTATATTAAAGAACTTCAATCAATTGCATTTAAAGATGAATTTGAAATATCAAAATTAATTAAAAATAATTCTAAAGAACTAAATAAATTTATTGATAAAAAGTGTTGCAACTTCCGTGAATTAATTAATTTCAATATTTGTGTAACATGTAAGTTAGTTTCTCTTTTATCAAATTTTAATAGAGAATGTAAAAACAAAAATGAATGTGACTCATGTCTGTGTCCATGTCCATGTAGTTGTGACAATGACTCTATGGGAAATTATTAAAATAACTCCTTCTTCATATACTTTTGATAAATATTTGGAGAAGGAGTTATTATGAGATATTCTTTATTCCTATCCTAAAAAAATATTAATAATTCTCATAGCCATGTACCCTTATATAATTTGACAGATAAATTTTAATATTAATTATTACGTTTTTCAACAGTAATTTTATAGTTGATTTTAATAGTTTAATATGATAAACTTTTGCAAGATATTACAAATAAATTAATTATAAAATAGATTTAAGGAGGATAGGAGAGAATGGAATATAGGTTTGCAGTACCAAATGATTTATCGAAGTGGTTGGAAGTTGCGGATGATGTTGGTGAAGTTATGAGAGTACCAAATATGGGGAATGATGAGAATTTTTTAGAATATGCAAAGAGAAAGCTTGTGCAAAACGATGCAATTATGGCTTGTGATGTTGTTAACAATGATTGTGCAGGGTTTATTGGATTTTCGAGACATAATAACAGTATAACTTGGCTTGGTGTAAAACATAAGTACCAAAATCAAGGGATAGGTTCAAGACTTTTATCTTTAGCTCTGTGTGAATTAGATGCTGGAAAACTTATAACAGTAAATACATATCCTAGAAATTACTTACCGGGGAGATCTGCGAGAAATCTATATTTTAAATACGGTTTTATTGAAAAAGACGGAGAATCTTTCTTTATTGATAATTTAGAAATGGTAGAGCTTTCAATTATTCCTTAATTTTATTAATTCGAAAAATAGGACAGTAAATACATGTAAAAGTTGTATGACTGTCTTGATAATAATTTATATATTTAATAAGAGAATTTATATTATAGGAGTAGATGGCTATGAATTCAACAGATTATGTGTTTGATCCAGATAATCCTTGGATTTGTCAGGAGTTTATTATTTATAGAAAAAACTTTGATAAAAAAATAGACAAGTCAATGTTAACTGTAAAAACATTTGATATAAATTTAGTTAAGGATTATTGTGTGCTACTTGAGGATGCATTTAATTTTCAAGTTCCAACATCTAGTGGTTTAGATGATGCAATAAAATATATGAGTGATTTAAGTACAAAAGATTACTTTAAAAATTCATTCAAATCATTTTGGAAGGAAAATGAACTTATAGGGTTTTATTGGCTTAATGATAATGTTGTAGACAAGCTGGTGGTAAAACCCAGTTGTCAGAGATTAGGCTATGGTACATATTTACTAACTCATGCTTTTGAGAATATTTTTTCAAATAATGACTATGAATACGCATTACTTGATTGTTTACTGCAAAATAAAAATGGTTTAGCTTTTTATAAAAAGTACGGATTGATTGAAGGTAAGATAGAATAGTTGCAAAAATAATTAAAATTTCAATAAATAAATCTATATTTTATTCCACTCTTACCACTTTAGAATTTATATAATTTTTACTGATGTTTTTTTAATGATTTCAATACCACTATTATTTATATAAAATGTAAATAATAGTGGTATTTTTTTAGCCAAAATAGAGCTATATAATATATATTTTTTAAATTTGTTTAAAAACTGTTTAAACTTTTCATGTAAGGGAAATATATTTCCACCAATATTAATACCAATGCAACCATTAATATAATTACCATTATTTTACTTTTTGTTTCAATAGCTCCTTATACTTTAAAACACTTGTACTTTAAACTATAGAACTAAGAAAAAAGAGTAAAAAAGTATAAAAAATGTGTTATGGGGGATTACTATTATTTAATAATAATATAATAATTTTTTAAATCCTTATTATTAGCGAAAACATTAAATTTAATATATTATATTAATATTTTTACAAAAACATTATAGGAGGAATAGATGTCAAATTTGCAAAATATAGAACCAAAAAAAGTATTTAACTGGTTTTATGAATTAAACCAAATTCCTAGATGTTCTGGGGATGAAAAGAGGGCAAGTGATTTTCTTGTAAACTTTGCAAAAGAAAGAAATTTGGAGGTTTATCAAGATGAGGCGTACAATGTTATAATAAAAAAACAAGCATCAAAAGGATATGAAAATTCAGATCCTGTAATTATTCAAGGACATATGGATATGGTATGTATAAAGGGAGAGGACTCAAATCATGATTTCACAAAAGACCCTATAGAAATTATTGTACAAGATGATATCATGAGAGCAAATAATACTACTCTAGGTGGTGATGATGGTATTGCAGTAGCTTATGGTCTTGCCATACTGGACTCTGATGATTTAAAGCATCCGCTTATTGAACTGTTAATTACAACAAGTGAAGAAACCGGAATGGACGGAGTCCATGCCTTAACTAATGAGCATTTATCCGGCAAAATTCTTCTAAATATAGATTCCGAGGAAGAAGGAGTTTTCTTAGTAAGCTGTGCAGGTGGAGCCAATATAATTACTACATTTAAGCTTGAAAAAGAAAATAAAAGTGGAAATGGATTAGAAATTAAGATATCAGGTCTTAAAGGTGGACACTCTGGTATGGAGATAATTAAGCAAAGGGCAAATGCCATTAAATTACTTGGAAGAATTTTAGATAAGTGCAATAAAAGCGATAATATAAGACTATCTAAAATTAGTGGCGGCACAAAACACAATGCTATACCAAGTGATGCAATAGCAGTTATATCAACTGAGGACATAGACAATGCAAAAAAGATTATAGATAATCTTACAACAGATTTTAAGGAAGAATATCGTGTAGAAGATACTGGATTAAATATAGAAGTAAATAAAGTTAAGGTAGAAGATATCTACACTGAAAAATTAAGTAATGATTTAATTGACTATATCATGATGGTTCCTGATGGAGTCCAATATATGTCAAAGGATATTGAAGGATTAGTTCAAACCAGTTTAAATAATGCTATTCTTGAAGAAAAAGATAATTATATTCAAATAACCACTTCTGTGCGTTCAGCCTCTAGCAGTTCTTTAAGGGAAATTTTAAATAAACTTACGGTTATTGCAAAAAGAACTAATGCAAATGCAGAGGAGAAAAGTGCCTATCCTGCTTGGCAATTTGATAAGAATTCAAAAATTAGGGAAAAGGCAGTTAAAGTGTACGAGGATTTGTTTGGTAAAGAGCCAGAAGTAAGTGCAATCCATGCAGGTCTTGAATGTGGACTGTTGAAGGAAATCTTACCAAACACTGATATGATAAGCTTTGGTCCAAATCTATATGATGTTCATACTGAGAAAGAACACTTAAGCATTTCTTCTGTCCAAAGAGTATGGAGTTTTCTTGTAAAATTACTTGAAGAATTAAAATAAATTAAGGAGAAATTTAAATGCAAAATGATTCAAAAAAATTACCTAAACAAGCATATGGTGGAGTAAAGGGAGAGGATTATATTCCATTTGTTCCCGTAACTGAGCCTGTGCCAGAATCAACAGGTCACTCAATCATTATGGGAATTATATTTGCAGTAATATTTGCTGCTGCAAACACCTATCTGGGACTTAAGGTAGGTCTTACTATTTCAGCAGGTATACCGGGCGCAATACTTGCAACTGGATTGTTAAAGTCTATATTTAAAAGAAATAGTATACTGGAAGCAAACTATGTAGCATCCCTATCGGCTGTAGGAGAATCAATTGCTGGTGGTATTATATTTGTATTGCCGGCTATTATATTAATAGGATTTAATCTATCTCTTATTACAGTAGCGGTAGTTACAATTGTTGGTGGAATTATGGGTGTGTACTTTATAATTCCTGTTCGTAAATACTTGATAGTGCAAGAGCATGGAACATTAATTTATCCTGAATCCATGGCTCAAGCAGAGGTTTTGGTAAATGCAAATCAAGGCGGTCAAGGGTTTAAATCTGTTTTAAAAGGTCTTGGAGTAGGACTGGGATACAAGATAGTATCCGGTGGTCTTGGTCTATGGAATGAAACGGCTTCATATGTAATAACTGCTTATCAGGGAGCAATGATAGGTATGGATACATTAGCTTCTCTTTTGGGAGTTGGATTTATTGTCGGAACAGGTACTTCAATACTAATGTTTGCAGGATCTGTAGTGGCATGGCTTGGTTTTATTCCACTTATTAAATTTTTTGGAGTTTATGCGTCCACACCTATTTTCCCATCGGATATGCTAATTGCTGACATGTCGGCTACACAAATTTGGTCTAACTATATAAAGTATATGGGAGCCGGTGCTGTAGCTATGGGAGGTTTTATTTCATTAGCCAAATCCTTGCCTACTATATTCACATCCTTTAAAGAAGCTATGGGTGGGCTTGGAAAAGGTGAAAAAACTAATGATAGATTAAATGAAGAACCGTCTATTATGTGGGTACTAATAGCAGCTATATTTGGATTTGTATTAACTTGGATAGTACCTTCAATAAATGCAGGTCCGGTAGGAGGAATCCTCGCTGTTCTATTTTCCTTTTTCTTTTCAGTAGTTTCAGCTAGAATGGTTGAGGTAATTGGAGCGAGTAACAATCCTGTATCCGGGATGACTATAGCAACACTTCTTATTATAGCCTCAGTGTATAAGGCAATGGGATTTACTGGAGCGGAAGGCATGAAAGTAGTTTTATTGGCCGCAGGTGTTGTATGTGTTGCAATAGCTGTTGCTGGAGGAGTTGCTCAGTCCTTGAAAGCCACATATGTTTTAGGCGGAAGTCCTAGGAAAGTTCAACATGGTATGTTTATAGCATTAGCTGTAGCATCATTTATGGGTGGAGCAACTGTTTTGCTTTTACATCGTGCTTATAGTATAGGATCTGAGCAAGTTACAGCTCCTCAGGCAACACTAATGAAATTGATTGTAAAAGGTATTATGACAGGGCAGCTTCCTTGGACACTTGTTATCATAGGGGCAATAGTAGCATTATTCTGTGCTTTTGCAGGTCTTCCTATTTTGCCGGTTGCCTTAGGTATTTATTTACCAATATCATTAAATACTGCAATTTTCTTTGGAGGACTTATTCGTAAATTTGTAGAAATGAGATTTAAGAAAGACGAAGCTAAGTTAGATACAGCAGTTGAAAGAGGTACATTAATTGCCTCTGGTCTTGTTGCGGGAGATGCACTTACAGGTATATTAATAGGAGTATTTGCTGCATTAAATATCAAAACTGATTTCCTTGCTGGAATTATACCAAATGAATCCTTGAAGAACCTAGTAAGTCTAGGAATATTTGTACTACTTGCTATATGGCTATACAATTATTCTTGTAGGTTTAAAAAGATTAGCGATAATGTAAGATAAAATTATAATGACAGGCAAATAGTGTAAATAGTAAAAGAAAAAATAACCCGTATTGTGTTGAGTAATCAATGTTATACGGGTTTATTATTTATACTTTCACTTGATTTTGAAAGTGTAAATAGTTTTTTCTTTTCTGAAAAATATATTTAATTTTTAAAAAAGAAAAAACTGTAAACTTAGCAATTCTAGTTGCTTACAAAATTTATTAGAAATTTACAATTTCATCGTTGTATGTTCTCATTTGTTGTGGTAAACTTTCAATAATGTGATAGGTTTAATTTTTAAAGAAATAATGAGTTATATAAAACTAATTAAAGCATAAAATGAAGAAGTTAAATTTTATGTTAGATAAAGATTTTAAGAAAGCATCAGCTTATATGAAAAATTAAATTTACATATAAATATAGAAGGGTAAAGTACTATCTATAAATTAAATAGAAATAGAGGTATTATTAAATTGGATTTTTTATCATTAAAAAAGTATTTAGATAAAATCGGACAAGCGCATTTACTGGAATATTATAATGAATTGAACGAAGAACAAAGGGATATTCTGCTAAATCAAATCATGGACATTGATTTTGATATGTTAAAAAACATAGAGGAATATAAGTCTTTAAATAGCAAACGTGGACGAATTGCTCCAATTAAAACATTACAAGTTAATGAAATATATCAAAACATAGAAAACTATGAAAATAAAGGACTAGATTTAATTAAGCAAGGCAAGGTAGCTGCACTGTTGTTAGCTGGTGGACAAGGTACACGCCTTGGACATAAATACCCAAAAGGAATGTTAAACATTGGTGTTTCAAAAGAATTATATCTATTTGAAGCACTAATAAACAATATGTTGAGTCTTGTAAAACAGACGGATACATGGATTCCTCTATATATTATGACAAGTGATAAAACTCATTTAGAAACAGTTGATTTTTTTAATCAGCATGATTATTTTGGATATAACAAAGATTTCATTAAGTTTTTTATACAGGATATGTTTCCTTCTGTTGATTTTAATGGCAAAGTTTTTATGGAAGATAAGTTTAAAATTGTACTTTCACCT
>DCPV01000140.1:0-8632 GCA_002323775.1 Firmicutes bacterium UBA1535
CTAATTTTACGGCATTTGGAAACAGTATGATAATAGACCCATGGGGAACAGTGATTGCAAAAGCAAAGGATGAGCCAAGCGTTGCAATAGCAGAAATTGACCTTGATTATCTTGACAGAATAAGAACGAAAATACCTTCATTAAAAAACAGAAGATCAGATGTATATGATGTGATTATCAAATAGCTACATAGCATATTTAAGAAAAGTTTTAAATTTATTAAAAATAATAAGAAAGTAGGCAAGAAGCTCATGCACAAATAGTTAATTTCCTTTGTGCAACAGAGTAAATGGCGTAATTACATGGAAAATTTAAAAGATAAATGTAAAATTGCAGTAGTACAAGCAGCTCCGGTTATGTTTGACAAAGCTTTATGTACTAAAAAAGCTATTGATTTAATTAAAAAATCAGCAAAGGAAAAAGCAGAACTAATCGTATTTCCTGAGCTATTTATACCAGGTTACCCATATGGTATGACCTTTGGATATACTGTCGGCAGTCGTAATGCTGATGGACGAAAAGATTGGAAGATGTATTATGATAATTCTATTCTTGTGCCTGGACCAGAAACTGAGATAATAGCTCGTGCAGCAAAGGAAGCAAATGCTTATGTGAGCATTGGTGTTTCTGAGAGAGACAATGCTACTGCTACACTTTACAATACAAATTTATTTTTTTCACCTGAAGGTGAGTTAGTCGCTATTCACAGAAAATTAAAGCCAACCGGCTCAGAACGCTGTGTTTGGGGCGATGCAAACAAAGGATATTTCCCGGTAGTTAGGACACCTTGGGGTGTTATGGGGAGTCTAATTTGCTGGGAGAGCTACATGCCTTTGGCACGGGTTGCTTTGTATGAGAAAGGACTTAGTCTATATATTGCTCCTAATACAAATGACAACAAGGAATGGCAAGATACGATTCGCCATATTGCGATAGAAGGTCATTGCTATTTTATTAACTGCGATATGTACTTTACAAAAGAAATGTATCCTGATAATTTACATTGTTCAGATGAGATTGCTAAACTTCCTGATGTGGTATGCCGTGGTGGAAGTTGTATTGTTGACCCTTATGGTCATTATGAAACTGAGCCGGTATGGGACAAAGAGGAAATTATATTTGCAGAACTCAATATGCAAAAAGTTCCTATGAGTCGTATGGAATTTGATGTTTGCGGACATTATTCAAGACCAGATGTTCTTGAGTTAAAAGTACACGAATAAAAAACTAACATTATATAAAGGAGAAAATATGGATAACAATATGATTGATAGATTTCTAAAAGTAGACCCTGCTACTATAGGACATTATATAGAAGGTGGATTCATGAAACCTAAGATGAAACCTATAAATAAACACTCAAAGATGGTTGGACCTGCATATCCTGTGAGGATTATAGGCAAGGATTCAGCAGCTCTTTATAAAGCTTTAAAAACTGCTCCAAAAGGCTCAGTAATAGTAATTGACAGAGGAGGAGATGAAGTCTTTGCCTGTGTTGGCGAAATGGTTGCCTTGCTTGCACAGTGCCAAGGCTATAGAGGAATTGTAATTGATGGACCTGCAACAGATTCATTAGCAATAGCACAGCTTGACATACCAGTTTTCTGTACAGGAATTTCTGCTGTGACAACAAATGTTTTAGGAGTTACAGGCTCATACGGAGAACCTGTAAACTGCTCTGGAGTGTATGTTAAGCAAGGTGATATAGTATTTGGAGACGCAGATGGTGTAATAGTTTTTCCAGAAGAAAGAGCAGAAGAACTATTAATAAGAGCAGAAGATTCTGTAAGTAAAGAAGTAGAGCTAAGAGAGCATTTTAAAGCAGGCGGATTTGCAAAAATAGACATAGATAAGCTAATAGACTCTAAGGTTATAAATTATATAAATGAATTAAAAAAATTAAATTAAATAGATCCCCTCATTAAATTAATATATATAAAAGTGGTGCTGCGATACTTAAGTTATAATCGCAGCACCACTTTTTGCAAATAAAAAAGCTTCTACGAATTCATATTTTTCCTAAAATTTATAGAAGCTTTATGTTTAAAACTATTTAATTTGGAAAATTTTGCTTTGATACCTCAATGAATGAGCTTATCATCGGATTATCGTTCGTGCTGTGATAGGTAAGTATTATTGATGCCATGCTTTCTAATTTTCCTACTGTAAAATAAAGCACAGGGTTTTCCAATTTTTTATATTTTATTGTTGATTTACATACGAAAGTCAAGCCCATGTTTGCAGATACAAGATCAATAGCCATGTTTAAACTTGGAACATTTAAAATGTTTTCAGGAGATATTTCCCAGTCATTAAAAATCGCATCAGCAATCTTTCTCATATTATTAGGCTGAGGAAGAAGTATAAATTTTTCATTTTCAATATCCTTAAAATCAATTTCAGTCGGATTTTCAAGACTGTTATTTTCAAGCTCAGATTTATACTTTATAGATAATGGATTGTTTATTGAGCAAATTAGCAATATTTTATCATCATCAATAATTTCATACTTGATGCTTTGATCTATTGGAGGAAGATTTACCAAGCAAATGTCTATTGAGCCGTTTTTTAAGGAATTTTCAAAGGAGTGAGGCATTTCATTTACAATATTAAATTTTACAAATGGGAAACGCTGTGAAAAATGCGGGATAATATTAGGCAAAATATAAGTTCCCATAAGAGCAAAGGTTCCAATTATAAGACTGCCCATAGAGCCAAATTTTATAATATTCATTTCCTCAATCATTTTATTTTCTAAATCTATAAAATCTTTTACATATTGAATATATTTCTCTCCGGCATATGTTAGTTCAATAGGCAATTTGCTTCTGTCAAAAAGTTTTAAACCAATGCTTTCTTCAAGCTCGCTAACATATCTGCTCAAAGAGGACTGTGCTATATACAGCTTTTCAGCAGCTTTAGAAAAGCTTGATAATTCTGCAATAGCTAATATGTATTTACATTTTTGAATATCTATCATAATATCCTCCGAGTATGTTACAAAGTAGCATTTAATAATAATTAATGAAGTGTTTTATCTACATCTTAAATTTATTTGACATTTTCATCTATATTTTGACTATCATTATAACAGAAAATAATTTTATTATAAATAATTAATTTTATGGAATAATTAGTGAAAATTATCCAATACCGAATAAAAAGCATATTCTTGTCCATAATAATAGCAGGAAAAAACAATATTTTAGCTATTAAAACAATAGCTTTGATATTATTTTAAAAATATTTATATATCATGAATATATAAAAGCATATCTATATAAAATATATAAACATGCTTTATAAAAATATTAATTTTATATAAAAATTAATATATGGAGGTTTTTATGTCAAATAACAATTTGGAAAAGGAAATTTATGCTAAAGAATTTTTGGACAGCATAAGAAAAACAGGAGAAACGGATATTGAGAAAATGCACAAGGCTATAGAAGAAGCAAAACACGAATGGGAATTTGCACAGAGCTATTTTGACAGTGTAAGTGAGCCTGAACTGGTTGAATATGCAATATACAATCAGACAGCTGCACAAAAAAAATATGAATATTTGTTAAGACAAGCAAGGGAATTGAAATTACTGAAAAAATAGCTGTATAGTTTTTAAAGATATTTTGTTAGTGTAATAGGGGGGAGTAAAATGTTCGGAGCTGATTTAGGAATTGTTCTAATTTGGGCATCTTTGATTATGCTGATTTTCATGCTTGTGTGGATACTATTAGGACCACTCAAGTTATTTAATAAAATATTAATTAATACAGTTCTCGGTATCATATGTGTTTTCATATACAACCTTATAGCAAACTTTGCTAAATTTGATATTATCGGAATAAATGAGCTTAGTCTGTCTGTTTTAGCTGTGTTGGGGGTACCGGGGTTTGTGGCAATTGTAATTATTAAAGCTTTAATTTAAAATATCTTATTGTAAAAATGCTGATAATTTGGTATGCTAAGTATAAGAGTTAAATTACTCTAAGAGTGAACGAGGTTCACTTTTTATAAGGAAGGAATTAATGCTAATGAAAATAAAATTTTTAAATAAAATAAACTATTATGCGGAAGCGCTTTCGATAATATTCTCATATGTAAAGGATGAAGATTATTATGCGAAGATTAAAGAAGGACATAAACAAAAATATAACATTCCTATGGAGGAATTAGATGTCTTATATGATGAGATATCAAGCATCTATAGCTATGTAACAAGCAAAATAGAAATACCTAAGGAAAAATTAAAATTTTATTTTTCATCAGACTTAGATGAAAATGATGCACCAAGCCTTGGAGATATTATCATGAGCTTTGTAGTATACAGCGACTCCAAAGATAATATAGATAAATTTATGCAGTTGTCAAAGCTTCAAAAATTAGAAAAATATTTCTCATTGTTAAGTGAAGATTTTGAAAGTGTAAAAATAAATTTTACGCAGGGTGATTTTGACGATAAATTTTATATAAATAGTATAAACAGTTCAAATTTAAGTGCAGATTCAAAGCTTAAATATATTTTGCTATATTATAATTTTGATGAATACTTTAATGAAGTATATGAGATAACCTGTAAGGTTATTGAAATTTTAAAAGAAAAAGAAGAATCCCTGCAATCAATAGCTGATGAATACCAAAGAGTCATGATGTCTGAATATGAAAAATATGGAGACAAGCTATTGGAGAATTATGACATAAAATTATCTAATGAAAAAAACTTAGCAATAAGACCTTTTATCATGAGGTCCAATGTCTTAATGCTTAAACCTATTAATATAAATGAAAATACCGAAATTTCTAGCATTCAGTACGCATATATAGGGGTACATGTAAAAGCTTTATTTGATATGATTAAAATATATTTTATCAATGATGATAGAATAATTTCGATATTAAAGGCTTTTGGAGATAAGAGCAAGTTTGATATTTTAAAAAGTCTTAGAGACAATCAGATGTATGGTGTAGAAATAGCTAAAAAGCTTAATATAACAACAGCGACCGTATCTCATCATATGTCTAACTTATATAATCTTTCATTGATAAATTTTTCTGCCGACAATAATAAAATAAACTATATGCTAAATAAAAATACTATAGAGGAACTTATAAAAGCACTTGAAAACATATTTCTTAAATAAAAAAGGAGATTAGTGATGAAAATAGGTATGCCTGCTTTGATAGAATTTAATACTATTGAAGAAAATATAGAGCTATGCAAAAAGCTGAATCTAAATTTTATAGAGCTAAACATGAATTTTCCTTATAACATGATAAATAATGTTGACCCTATATATTTGCGAAATCTATCGCAAGAAAATAATATTGAATTTACAATACATATGCCTGATGATGCAGATACAGCTTCATTTTATGATGATATAAGACAGGGATATTTAAAATTATTTACAGATACTATAAAGTGGGCAAAAAATGCAAATGTCAAGCTTTTAAATATGCACATAGCAAAGGGTGCGCATATGACCTTGCCGGATAGAAAAATTTACATAAACGAAAAATATTCTGATGAATATGTGGCTAAATTTTTAGATTCTATCAAAGTAATTTCTGAGGCAGCATCTAAATACAATACTATGATTTGTATAGAGAATAGCGGTAATTTTGGGCTTAATTACGTTCAAAAAATATTGGACAAGTCACTAAGCTTTGATAATATTTTTTTGACTTGGGATGTAGGACATGACTATATCAGTAATTATTCAGATAAAGAGGTTTTGCTTAAATATAAAGATAAGATAAAGCATATGCACCTGCACGACGCAAGTGGGAGCAAGGATCATTTGGTTTTAAAGGAAGGTAGTTTGGATATAGAAAATCGTATAGATTTTGCATCTAAACACAATCTGACAATACTCATAGAAGTAAAATCAACGGAAGCACTAATAAAAAGCGTGCAAAATATTAATAATTGTTTCAGATAAATTATAATTAAATATATACATTTATATATTTATATGATATATTTATGGTATTGATAAAATCTCATAACTGAGAAGGAATTATAAATTAATATTAGAATTGAAGTCTTTCAACCAATAATGGATTGAGGCTAAAAATTATAAGGAGAAGATATTATGCGTGATTATGTAATTATAACAGATTCAACAAGTGACTTAACATCGGACTTAATTAATGAGCTTGGTATAACTGTTATACCAATGGAGTTTAATGTTGGGGATAAAAGCTACTTAAATTATTCGGATGAACGAGAAATTACTTATAAGGAATTCTATAGCCTTTTGAGAAACGGAGAGTCTTCAAGCACTTCATTGGTTAATACAGCAACATTTATGGATTTATTTGAATCATTTCTAAAGGAAGGAAAAGATGTTTTATACATGGGATTTTCTTCAGGACTCAGTGGAACATACAATTCTTCATGCGTTGCAGCACAAACTTTGCAGGAAAAATATCCGGACAGTAAGATTTATACAGTAGATACCTTGTCAGCATCTATGGGTGAGGGACTTTTGGTATATCATGCAGCAACAAGAAAAAATTCAGGGATGAATATAGACGATTTAAGAGATTGGATTGAAGATAATAAGCTAAAATTATGCCATTGGTTCACAGTTGATGATTTATACCACTTGAAAAAAGGTGGCAGAGTGTCTGCAACAGCTGCATTCTTAGGAACGATGCTTGGTATTAAACCAGTTTTGCATGTGGACAATGAGGGTCATTTGATACCGGTAGAAAAAGTAAGAGGTAGAAAAATATCAATTACTACTCTTTTAAAGATGATGGAAAAAACAGCGATTAAGCCGGAGGAGCAGACAATTTTCATAAGCCATGGAGACTGCTTAGAGGAGGCTGAATCTCTTGCAAATCTTATAAGAGAGAAATTAAATGTTAAGGATATAAAGATGAATTACATAGGTCCTGTTATAGGTTCTCACTCAGGACCGGGAACAATTGCATTATTTTTCTTAGGTACTGAAAGATAGATATTGCTTTATAGCAAAAATAAGATAATTAAATTATCTTATTTTTATTTGAGGACTTGGCTTTTGTTGCTAATTTTTTACAAATGAAAATAAATAATTATTTATAGCATTAATAAAATGGCAAGATGGAGGTTATTATGGATTTATTAAGTATAAAGGATAATGTTCAGAAAACTGCTGAAGCTATAGCAAGTGTTGTAGGAGTAGATGTAACAGTTACAGATGATAGCTTGCTAAGGATTGCTGGTACAGGAAAATACAAATCATCAATTGGTGAAAGGCTTAATAAAAGTGGTATTTTTGCTCATTGTCTGAAAAACAACATACCATATGTAGTTAGAAATCCAAATGAAGATAAAGTGTGCAAGCTCTGTGGAAATACAGATTGCTTAGAATTCGCAGAAATAGCCTCTCCGATAAGTATAAATAATAAAGTTTACGGTGTAATAGGTTTGATTGCATTTGACGAAAATCAAAAAAATCTATTGTTGAAAAATGAAGACAATATAATGAATTTTTTAGATAAGATGGCAAGCCTCATAGCTTTTCAAATTATTGAAAAGAGAAAGATTATCGGCAATAATATAATAACTGAGTTCAACAATATTAAGTATAAAAGTGCTAAGATGGAAGCTGTCATGTCATTGGCTAAAAAAGCATCACAAACTGATTCTACCGTTTTGATAACAGGAGAAAGCGGAACGGGTAAGGAGCTTTTCGCAAGAGCCTTGCATTATGATAGCAGTAGAAAAAAAGAAGCGTTTTTAGCGATTAATTGTAGTGCTATACCTGAAAATTTATTTGAGAGTGAACTGTTTGGATATGAGGAGGGTGCTTATACCGGAGCATTGAAGGGTGGTCATCCGGGTAAATTTGAGCTTGCTCATAAGGGGACGCTGCTTTTAGACGAAATAGGGGATATGCCGCTAAACCTACAACCTAAACTGCTGAGGGTTTTACAAGATAGCAAGGTGATGAGAATATGCGGAAAAGGATATATTGATGTAGATGTAAGGATAATAGCCTCAACAAATTGCAACTTGGAGGAAAAAGTAAAAAACAAGGAGTTTAGAGAGGATTTATATTATAGATTAAATGTAATTCCAATCAATATACCTCCGTTAAGACAGAGAACAGAAGATATCGAACTTCTGGCTGATTATTTTGTCAGAAAATTTTCTTGCAAACTTGATAAAAATGTAGAGGGCATAAGTCCTGATACCTTAAATGTAATTAAAAATTATCAATGGTATGGTAATGTTAGAGAGCTTGAAAATGCTATAGAATATGCTGTAAATATGACAGATAAGTCATATATTGATATAGATAGTCTGCCTAATAAGCTTAAAAATGAAAATAATTTAATAAGAAATAATTCGGAAGAAATGTATATATGTGAATGTAATTCGTTGCGTACTATTGAGGAATTAGAAAGAAATGAATTGAAAAAAGCTATCAAGCTCTACGGATTATCAAATAATTCTGTCAATAAAATATGCGAGGAGCTTGGAATTAGCAGGGCAACCTTTTATAGAAAAATAAAAAAATACAATTTAATTTCTCATGAAATTGTGATTAATGAATAGAATTTATAACAATTAGAGAAAGTATTTTGGTAATTGATAAAATATTTTAATAAAATCGATAAAAATAAGAATAAGCT
>DCPV01000140.1:8781-14690 GCA_002323775.1 Firmicutes bacterium UBA1535
AGCTTATTCTTATTTTTATCGGAGGTATGAAGTTGAGTAATAAAGAAGAATTGGTAAAATCACTTAATAAACTATTGCAAGGTGAATACATGGCAATAGAGAGCTTTAATAATTTTATAAGCAGGTTAAAAGACGAAAGTACTAAAACAACTTTTCAGGACATTCAAAAACAACACAGGAAGAATACTGAAATATTAGCAAGCTACATTCAAAATGTCGGCGGTAGACCAGATGAAAATCTCGGGCTAAAAGGAAAGATGGGCGATATTATGCTTAACATGGAATTAGGCTCAAGTGTGGATTATGAAGTAATTAAAAAAGCCATCGAAGGAGAAACAAAGGGTGTAAATATGGCGGAAAAAGTTTTAAGAGGTAATTTAGATAATGAATCAAGAAATCTTGCCGGTGAAATATTGCAATATGATAGAGAATCAATAAAGAAATTACAGGAACTAGGCTAGATGTAAACTCTTAGTTGAAAGCAGCAGAAATTAATCTGTTGCTTTTTTATTATAAGCATAAATATTTTAATTAAATCTTAATCTTTAATTAATGACATTCAAACTTTTTTATACTATTATAACAGTATAAAGAATCTTGGAGGAGAATATGAGTATTATAGTTGGTCTTTTTATATTTTTTATTTGTGTAGTAGTTGCATTAAAAGCTGGGGTTTTGTTATTAAAAATTATATTTACAGTGTTAGGACTTATAATAGGTGGTTCTGTAATAGTAATGCTGTTGCCATTGGGATTGGGTTTAGGACTTATATTGCTAGTGCCTGCCATTATTATAGGTATTATAGTGAGCATAATTAAATGTATACCATTTATTCTATAATAATTATTAAAAAATATTTTTGTTGACAAAGTAAAATAAATTTTGTATAGTTGTAGTATTAAATGTGAACAATAATTAAAAGCTGTGATGAGAAGAGTATTTTTAAATGAAGCCTTTAGAGAGCTGTGAGTGGTGAAAATCAGCGGTATAGTTTAAAAAGAAGATGGCCTCGGAGCTTAGCATCTGAAAATTTTAAGATGTTACGGTTGTAACCGTTATATTACAGGGTTTAAAACAAGTTTATTATAGATTTGTAAAGAGCTTATTCTAAAGCTTATAGAAACTATTTGTAAATTTTGTTTAGAACTTAATGAGGTATAAATTGTGAGATTTATACAAATAAGAGTGGTAACACGATATAATCGTCTCTTAATCCTTTTGGATTAGGAGATTTTTTATTTAGGTCGAAAACTTCTTTTGGCTTATAACAAATTTAATCAGAAAAAAATATTAAGATAGATAGGAGATTATATTATGAATAAGGGTAAATATTATATTACTACTGCGATTGCATATACATCCGGAAAGCCGCATATAGGCAATACTTATGAGATAGTGCTTGCAGATAGTATAGCAAGATTTAAAAAATTAAATGGCTATGATGTTTATTTCCAAACCGGAACAGACGAGCATGGACAAAAAATTCAAGATAAGGCTGAGGCAGCAGGGAAAACTCCTCAACAATTTGTTGATGAGGTAGCGGGCGAAATTAAAAGAATTTGGGATATAATGAACACAAGCTATGACAAATTTGTAAGAACGAGCAACCCGGAGCATAAGAAAATAGTTCAGCAGATTTTTAAAAGACTTTATGACCAAGGCGATATCTACAAGGGAGAGTATGAAGGCTTGTACTGTACTCCTTGTGAATCATTTTTCACAGAAGGTCAGCTAGTAGATGGAAAATGTCCTGATTGTGGAGCTGAGGTAAAAAAGGCAAAGGAAGAAGCATATTTCTTCAAGCTAGGTACGTATACTGACAGGCTGATTAAGCATATAGAGGATAATCCTGAGTTTATACAACCTGAGTCACGTAAAAACGAAATGATTAATAATTTCCTAAAACCGGGTCTTCAGGACCTGTGCGTATCGAGAATATCATTTAATTGGGGAGTTCCGGTTTCTTTTGATGATAAGCATGTAATATATGTTTGGATTGATGCACTCAGTAATTATATTACATTTTTAGGATATGATATAAACGGAAATCATAGTGATTTATATAAGAAGCTTTGGCCTGCTGATGTTCACTTGATAGGAAAAGATATATTGAGATTTCATACAATTTACTGGCCAATCCTTTTAATGGCACTTGGCGAAGAACTGCCAAAGCAGGTATTTGGTCATCCTTGGCTTTTAGTTGGTGAAGGAAAGATGAGTAAATCTAAAGGCAATGTAATTTATGCTGATGATTTAGTAGAGTTCTTTGGTGTAGACGCTGTAAGATACTATGTGCTTCACGAAATGCCTTTTGCAAATGACGGGATATTAAGCTATGAATTATTAATTGAAAGAGTTAATTCAGATTTGGCAAATATTCTTGGAAATCTTGTGAACAGAACAGTTACGATGGTAAATAAATATTTTGATGGTGAGATATTAGCACCTGTTGAAAAAGAAGCTATTGATGATGAGCTTATATCATTAGCATTAGAAACACCAAAAAGAGTAGAGCTAAAAATGGAAGAATTAAAGGTTGCAGATGCAATAGATGAAATTTTCAATCTATTGAGAAGAACCAATAAATATGTAGATGAAACAGCTCCTTGGATTCTTGGCAAGGATGAAAGCAAAAAAGAAAGATTGGCAACTGTTCTTTACAATTTACTTGAGTCTATTCGTATTGCAGCAGCTTTATTAAAGCCATTTTTACCGGAAACATCAGATAAAATATTCGAGCAGATTAATTCTACTAAAAATGACTGGGATTCATTGAGTTCATTTGATGGAATAGTTGCTGGAGCAAAGGTAGGCACTCCGGAGATATTGTTTGCTAGAATTGATGCAGCTAAAAAATTAGAGGAAATAAAAAATAAGTTGGTTTAGTGAAAATTTAGTGGAGGTTTTATGGCTTCGACATACTTCTGTTGTGAGTTTTAGGTTAGCACAATATGTAAAAAACGGTTGCTGCTTATTAACTCCCATTACCTAAGATTTGAAAAGGTAGGTAATGCTCGTTAGATGCGCGACAACCGTTTTTTACATATTGTGCATCCATAGCAACGGTAATGAAAGAAAAATAAAAAGAATTTTTCTTTCATTACCTAGGTACTGCTTGTTTCTCCACTAAATTTTCACGCACAGTTTATTAGTTAAGTAAATGCAATACAACGAAAGGAACAAATATAAAATGTTAATAGACAGTCACGCACATTTAAACGATGAGAGGTTTGATGAAGATAGGGAACAGCTTATCAATGATTTGAAAAAAAACGGCGTAGAGATAGTTCTTAATATCGGATACGACTTAGAATCATCAAAAATATCAGTTGAGCTGGCAAAAGAATACAGCATGATATATGCTGCAATAGGAACACACCCGCATGATGTTAAGGATATGACAGAAGAAACACTGGATATATATAAAAGCTTAGCATCTGAAGATAAGGTCTTAGCTATAGGTGAGATAGGACTTGATTATCATTATGATAACTCTCCAAGAGATTTACAAAAAATATGGTTTCGTGAGCAGATAAGGCTTGCAAAATCTCTTGATTTGCCATATATAGTGCATGATAGGGAAGCTCACGCAGATATATTTAATATCATGAAAGAAGAATTATATAGCGGTGCAAGAGGTATTTTACACTGTTATTCTGGAGATGTGGAGTTAGCTCATGAATTTATAAAAATGGGTTTTATGATATCATTGGCAGGTCCTGTAACGTTTAAAAATTCAAAAACTGCTAAAAGAGTAGCTTTAGAAATTCCACTTGAGCATTTATTAATAGAAACAGATGCACCATACTTAGCTCCGGAGCCATTTAGAGGAAAAAGAAATGAACCTGCGTATGTGAGATATGTTGCAGAAGAAATTGCTAAAATCAAAAACATTGAATATGAAGAAGTAGTTAGAAAAACTAACTCTAATTTTAAAAAATTGTTTGGATTAAGGGATGTGAATTAATATAATAAAAGAAATTATAGTTGTAGAGGGTAAGGACGACATATCTGCTGTCAAAAGGGCTGTAGATGCTGAAATAATTGCAACCAGCGGACTTGGCCTAACTCAAAAGACAATTGATATAATAAAAAAAGCTTCTAAAAACAGAGGAGTTATAATCTTAACTGACCCTGATTTTCCGGGAAAAAAGATAAGAAATATGATAGCATCTCAAATAGAAAACTGTAAGCACGCATTTATACCAAGGGATAAGGCAAATAGCAAGGGCAATATAGGTGTTGAAAATGCAACTCCAGAGGATATTAGAGAAGCACTCAAGAATGCCAGAGCAGAAATTACAGACAATAGAACAGAGTTTTCTAATGAAGATATGATATATTATCAATTAGTAGGAAATGACAATGCTTCAAAAAGACGAGGAAAACTAGGAGATGAGCTTGGGATAGGATATTGCAGTGCTAAGCAGTTTTTAAAAAGATTAAATAATTACGGAATAAGTAGAGAAGAATTGGAAGAAGCAATAGAAAAATATTTAGATGTAGAGGAAGTATAAAAGTATGGAAGAAAAAAAATTATATTCCCCCAAAATCATGAAAGAGATACTTGAACGCCATGGCTTTGAATTTAGCAAGGGTTTAGGTCAAAATTTCATAATAGACGGAAATATCATAAATAAAATAGTAGAGGCGGCAGGCATAGATGACAATACGGGAGTTATTGAGATAGGTCCAGGCTTTGGTACTTTAACACAAGGATTATGTGAGCGGGCAAAAAAGGTTGTTGCGATAGAAATTGATAAAAGCCTTCGACCTGTTCATATTGACACACTAGGTTATGATAATCTTAAAATAATTTATGATGATTTTATGAAAATTGATATAAATAAATTAATTGAGGATGAGTTTGAGGGCTTAAAGGTAAAGCTTGTCGCTAATTTACCATATTATATAACAACTCCTATCATAATGAAAGTTTTGGAAGAAAAAATCAATATATCAGGTATTACTGTAATGGTACAAAAGGAAGTTGCACATAGGCTAAGTGCAAAGCCGGGCGGCAAGGATTATGGAGCAATAAGCTTAGCTGTTGAATACAGAGCGGATGCCCGTATTTCTCTAATAGTGCCAAGCACAGTTTTCATGCCAAGACCAAAGGTTGATTCAGCTGTAATTACGATGGATATTTTAGATAAACCAAGAGTTATGGTAAGTGATGAAAAAAAATTATTTGCAGTAATAAGAGCTGCCTTTGGACAAAGAAGAAAAACTATACACAATTCTCTAAGCAGCAATCTAAGCATCGATAAAGCAGAAATAAAAGAGGCAATAGAAAGAGCAGGCTTAGACCCAGGAATTAGAGCAGAAATGCTGTCTATATACGAATTTGCTAAATTAGCAGAAGAAATATATAGGTAGATAAATACGCTTAATCTCTAGCTTATTAAAAATTCATAGAATATAACCGGCTTACCTCTCATATATATTAATAAATTAATTTTGCGAATGTTAATTATATATGGGGGGTTTTTTTGTGAGTAGCAATAGAAATTATAGAATCATGAAGTTCTTTGAAGCAGTTGATAAATCATGTAAAGGAAAAGGCTATGTTAAGATTGATTTAAGAGGAAACAGAGGCTTTATAACAGTAAATCTTGAAAACCTTGGCGATGGAAAAGCTTTAAGCGAGGTGTATTTATTTAAAAATAAGAAAGAGAAAATTAAAATCGGTCCTATAAATTCAAAAAGAGGACGCCTACAAAGAAGCATAACGCTTAATAGCAAGGATGAGCCTATTGAAAATTACAATATATGCGGAATTGTAGTTGATGATAAAATACATATGTATGCTCCTGTATTTTCGCCTTTAAAAGCAACGCAGATAGACAATTTGCTGGAAGATATAGCAAGTGTTGAAGTGCAGAAAGTAGAGGAAATAGAGGAAATAG
>DCPV01000141.1 GCA_002323775.1 Firmicutes bacterium UBA1535
TAAACTTTTAAAATAAACTAGCCAATCGCTTCCATAATTAAAAAATAAAGATTTAATAATAATTTCTTGCTATTTATTAACAGCCACTATATAATATCGTTATAGATTTAACATAAAATAAGATTTGGAGGAAAATTAAGTGTTTAACGTTTATAATGTTACGAAAAAATATGGCAAGGTACTTGCTAATGATAAAATCAGCTTTTGTGTTGAAGATGGACAAATTGCAGTGCTTCTTGGACCAAATGGTGCCGGAAAATCAACTATAATAAAATGTATAGCTGGTTTGTTGAGATTTGAAGGCAATATAGATATATGCGGATTTAATAACAAATCTGTAGATGCAAAAAAAGTATTAGGATATGTTCCGGAGATGCCAGCAGTATATGATTTGCTGACAGTATGGGAGCATTTGGAGTTCATAGCAAAGGCATATAGCCTAAGCGATTGGAAGCCTTATGCAGAGGAATTATTGACAAAATTTGAGCTTATGGATAAAAAGGATAAGCTTGGTAAAGAGTTATCAAAAGGAATGCAGCAAAAAGTAAGTATTTGTTGTGCTATATTACATAAACCTCGTGTTTTAATTTTTGACGAACCTATGGTTGGACTTGATCCACACGCTATTAAAGAGCTTAAAAATATGTTTATAGAGCTTAAAAATCAAGGGTCTTCTGTTCTCATAAGCACTCATATGATAGACAGCGTTGAAGATTATTGGGATGTTGCTCATATAATGATGAACGGTTCATTTGCCGCAACAAAATATAATAAAACAAGCTTAGAGGATGAAAAAACCTTAGAGCAATTATTCTTTGAAATCACTGAGAGGAAAAATTAATGAAAGCGCTAGTATATTTAGTTTTTACAAATATAAAAAATTCAATAAAAGAATTAAAAAAGCATCCTGCTAAATTGATTTTGGTATTATTTTTTATTGCAATGCTAGTATTTACAATTTGGGCTGGCAATACAAACAGTCAAAACAAAGTGATGTCCGGAAATATACAGGAGCTATATGCTGGTGTTTTTGCACTATTTACAATTCTATTCATAATGAATATAATGACAGGATTTTCTTCAGGTGCAAGCTTTTTCTCCATGGCAGACATAAACCTTTTATTCTTGACACCAATATCATCTAAAAAGATATTATTTTATGGTTTAATAAGACAGATGAGTCAGTCCTTTTTAATAGGATTTTTTCTGTTTTTTCAATACTCATGGCTTCATGGACGCTATGGAGTTGGAATTTATGGTCTATTTTCAATACTTGTAGGCTTTGCTTTTACAATATTCTGCTCTCAGCTTACATCTATGGTTATATATTCATTTACAAATAACAATGAAAAGCTTAAAAAAGTATTGAAATCAAGTATAATTGCACTATCATTAATTGTTGTGGCATTGATAGCTAAGGACGCCTTACTTTCATCTGATAACAATAAAATAACAACTATAATTAACTCAGCTAATTCAACATGGATATATTTTATACCTGTTGTCGGATGGATAAAGGCTGTTACAATTGGTATGATGTCGTATAATTTTGTCCAAATTGCTGTTGCCTTAGCAACAATTATTATTTATATAATAGGATTTACTACGCTAATAGTTAAATACAATGTTGACTTTTATGAGGATGTATTGCAAGCTACAGAGGTTTCACACTCAGCAATCACAGCGAAAAAAGAAGGAAAAATTTCTGATACACCTAAGAATGTTAAGCTTGGTAAAACAGGAATTAATAAAGGCTTTGGAACAAATGTATTTTTTTATAAGCATATGCTTGAAAACAGACGCTCCGGAGTATTGCTTATGGATAAAACATCAATAATTTTTACTGCTATTGGGGTTTTTTTCGCTTTCATATTTAGAAACTTTGATGATTCTGTATCAAGCTTGATAGCTATATTTGGCATGACAACTTATATGCAGATTTTTAGCATAGCATCCGGCAGATGGATAAAAGAATTATTGCTGCCTTATGTATACATGATACCTGAACCGGCTTTTAAGAAGCTCATTAATTTATTGAAAGAAAATACACTAAAAATAGTAGTTGAAGCCATTTTATTATTTACTATCATTGGTTTTATAGTAAAAGCTCCAATAAGCGATATAGTGTTCTGTATCATAGCACGTATAGGCTTTGGAATTTTACTCATGTCAGGAAATATATTGATAGAAAGAATTCTTGGCTCATTGACAAGCAAAGTATTAATAATGTTTTTATACTTTTTTATAATTATTTTACTTGCAGCTCCAGGATTTGTTATAGGGTTTATATTATCATTTAATATATATTCAAATATAAATTTAACAATAATTTTAGGCTCAACATTCATATGGAATGTATTAGCGTCTTCACTAATTATATATCTTTGCAGAGATATACTTAATTATGCAGAATTGAATAATAGATAATATAATATATAAACTATATTTTTACTTGAAGTGACTGTTTTAATATGATAAAATTACTCATAACTTATAAAAAATCATTTATGTATTTTATATAAAAGAAGGAGGCTAATCATGATACAGGAATCTGGTGAAAATTATTTGGAGACTATTTTAATTTTGCATAACAAAACTGGTTTTGTGCGTTCTATTGATGTTGCAGAGGAGCTTAATTATTCAAAGGCAAGTGTTAGTAGAGCTATGAGCATATTAAAAAAAGAAAATCTCATAACTATTGAAAAAAACGGGCAAATTTTACTGACAAAAGATGGTGAAATTAAGGCTAACGCTATATATGAGAGACATAATACTATTACAGAATTTTTAATCAGTTCATTAGGACTAGATTATGAAATAGCTTCGACTGACGCTTGTAGGATTGAACATATAATTAGCAATGAAACATTTAATAGAATAAAAAATTACGTAAATAAAGCAGGAGGAAAATAATTTTCCTCCTGCTTTATTTTTATTGCTATTTATGACAATTTTGTGAATTAGCACATCCTGAGCATCCACTACAGGAGCTAATCGAACCAGTTTTTCTTTTTCTGTTTATCATACTTACAATAACTCCTATAAATAGTCCGAAAACTATTACAGCTACAATAATTGTTGACATAATTAACGCTCCTTTCAATTTTTAATTAATCATATTATTATAATCAATGAAATTATAATGATGTCTAAATTTTACTAATTATTTTGCACTACTTGTTTTTAAATCTTCCTTTTCTTCTGAATCCTTTTTATAAGGTACAAATAACAGATACAATAAAGATACCAGTACAAGTAAAGCTACTGCAGTCCCTATACCAAATCCATGACCACTAAACAGCATACCTAATTGGTAAACTATAAGTGATAAAGCATAAGCAAACAATGTTTGATATCCTACTGCAAATAATGTCCATTTTATACTTCCCATCTCTCTTTTAATAGCTCCTACTGCCGCAAAGCAAGGTGCACATATAAGATTGAATATTAAAAACGAAAATGCAGCTAAAGGCGTAAATATTTGTTGCATATTTGTCCATATTTCTAAGCCGTTTTCCGAAACTTCTTCTGCAACATTAAACAACACTCCGAATGTACTCAAAACATTCTCTTTAGCAACCAAGCCTGAAACTGTGGCAACTGCTGATTGCCAGTTTCCAAATCCAAGAGGGACAAATATTGGAGCTATAAATCTTCCTATAGACTCAAGGATTGAATCATTTGTGTCTACCATTTCAAAAGTCCAGCTAAAAGTTTTTAAAAACCATATAAGACCACTTGCCAAGAATATGATTGTACCGGCTTTTACTACGAAATGCTTTCCTTGATCAAGGGTTCTTTTTAAAACATCTTTTACTCTAGGCAATTGATATTGAGGCAATTCCATAACAAATGGAGTTTGGTCTCCAGCAAATCCACTCATTTTCTTAAGTATAATTCCCGACATAACAATTGCCGCAACTCCTATAAAATATGCCGCTGGTGCTATAAACGGAGAACTGTTAAACAATGCTCCTGCAATTAGTGCTATAATTGGAAGCTTTGCAGAGCAAGGTATAAAGCTTGTTGTTATTATAGTAATTTTTCTATCGCTTTCACTTTCAATAGTTCTTGATGCCATTATTCCCGGTACACTGCAACCAGAGCCTACCAACATAGGTATGATTGACTTTCCAGATAAGCCAAATTTACTAAAAATTCTATCCATTATAAACGCTATTCTTGACATGTATCCACATGCCTCTAGTATGGCTAAAAGTGTAAATAATACGAGCATTTGAGGTAAAAATCCAAGAACAGATCCAACTCCGCCTATAATTCCCTCTAATATAAGAGAATTCAACCATTGTGCAGTTCCGGCCTTTACCAAAAGCCCCTCTACAAACGGAGGTATAATATCTCCAAACAGACTATCATTAACCCAATCCGTCATCATGGTACCTACAGTAGAAATAGAAATGTAATAAACCAAAAACATGATTAATGCGAATATAGGCAAACCTAAATATTTGTTAGTTAAAATATTGTCTATTTTATCAGATACAGTATTTTTCGAATCACTTTTCTTCTTAAAAATATCTTTTTTAATATTATCTATAGCCTTGTATCTTTCGGATGTTATTATACTTTCAGAATCCTCTCCAAGATTAGATTCGCAATTTTCAACAATCTTTCTGATAATATCAACTTTGTCATTAGATAAATTTATCTTTTCAATTATCTTTTCGTCTTTTTCAAATAATTTTATTGAAAACCATCTTTTGTTTTTAATCTCGTTTGGTAAAACTTCGTTGATTGAGGCTAATGCTTTTTCTACATAATTTGAAAAAGTGACGTTTATCAGCTTATTTGATTTATTATTAGCTAATTTTATCGCTACATCTGCTGCCTTGTCGCAGCCTTCTTCATTAAGTGCCGATGTTTCGATAACCTCACACCCAAACTTAGCACCAAGCTTTTCCATATCTATTATATCGCCCTTTTTACGCAGCATATCTGCCATATTAAGTGCCATAACTACAGGCGTTCCAATCTCTACTAATTGAGTTGTAAGATAAAGATTTCTTTCTAAGTTTGTGCTGTCAACTATATTTATAATTGCATCTGGCTTTTCGTCTATTATATAATTTCTTGAAATTACTTCTTCCAAGCTATATGGTGACAAAGAATAAATACCTGGTAAATCTACGATTTCAACATCATGATGTCCTTTTAATTTTCCTGTTTTCTTTTCTACTGTAACTCCCGGCCAGTTTCCAACAAATTGAGAACTACCGGTCAATGCGTTAAACATTGTGGTTTTTCCGCTGTTTGGATTTCCAACTAATGCGATTTTAATACTCATTTTAATTCACCTTTTCCTTCTGATAATTGATTATAATTTCTAATTTTGTTGTAGTGAATATATGTAAAATATCGTTACTTTGAAATGATACCTACATCGTCCGAAATTAAAACAAGAATGTTTGGACAGGACGATGTAAATATCATAACCTACAACAAAATTTTAGTATATTATTAATTCAAGTTTGATTAGCATATGCTAACCATATATTATAAAGATTTTAAAATTATTACATTTTAATTACTCAACCATAATCATCGCAGCATCAGCTTTTCTCAAAGCAAGTTCATATCCACGCACTTTTATTTCCATAGGATCTCCTAGCGGAGCAAACTTTCTTACAAAAATTTCAGCACCTGCTGTTATTCCCATGTCCATAATTCTTCTTTTAACAGCACCGGTTCCAATAAGTTTTTTAACTTTAACAGTATCTCCACAATTAGTATCCTTTAAAGTCATATCAATATCCTCTCTTTCATATGTAATTATAATCTATATTTGTTAGCTTGGGCTAACCATTTCTGATAAATTAAGTTAGCTTTTGCTAACTTTACTATAGTATACACCCCTAAACTACCTTTGTCAATATAAAAAATAATAATTTTTGTTAAAATCTTGTAAGATTTTGTATAACAAATTTTTATAGATAAATGCTCTTGTATAAAAAATATTTAATTGACTAAAATTGTCAGTTAATGATATTCTTGTCCATATTTTAATAAATAAGAAGGAGTACATATGAACAGAAATAATTCTAATTTTAAACTTATTTTTTCAGCTTTAGCAATTGCACTTAATATCGTTTTAGGAACAGTAGTAGGATTAATAAATATACCTCTACTCTATTTAGACACAGTGGGTACAATTTTTTCTGCTGCACTATTCGGTCCATGGTATGGAGCGGCTGTAGGCGGTCTTACAAATATAATTCAAGGAGCATTGACAAATCCAAAAAGTATACCTTTTGCACTTGTTAATATAGCAGTAGGAATTATTGTAGGTTTTATGGCGAAAAAATGGAAATTCAATATCGTAACATCAATAATAACAGGTTTGATATTAGCAGTAGTTGCACCTCTTATAGGAACACCTATAGCTATATATGTTTATGAAGGAATAACAGGAGATTTTAACGATGTTATTTTTACATGGCTAACTAAGTCAGGACAAACTATCTTTGCTTCTGCATTTATTCCAAGAATAACAGGCAATATTATTGATAAAGTGGCAAGCTGTGCTATAGTATCACTGTTAATAAGCAAAATGCCTTCAAAATACACTCAAGGAAATAACTAGAATGGAAAGAAGCAAAAAAATTGTTTTAGTTTCTCATTGTATACTAAACCAAAATACGGTTGTAAATCCTCTAGCAAGAGCCAAGGGAGCATATGTGGATATTGTAACAGAGCTTATGAAAAAAGGTATAGGCATACATCAGCTTCCTTGTCCGGAATACCGATACCTAGGTCTTAAACGTGATCCTATGACAAAGGAGCAATATGAAACAGAAGCTTTTCGTAGCTTAAATAAAAATATTTCTAAGGATGCTGTAAATATTGTAAAGGAATATATCAATAGTGGTTATGATGTTATTGGAATTGTAGGAATAAACGAAAGTCCGACATGCAGTATCAATGGTGAAAAAGGTATATTTATGGAGGAACTACTCCAAGCGTTAGAAAAGGAAGATATAAAGCTTAAATTAATTGATGTGCCATCAGACTATTATGATGGTGTACAAGGTGAGAGCTTTATAAAAATATTTAGTGATTTTATTAAATAAAATTTTTATTTTTAACTAAAAGCAAGCACGATAAAGGGTTTATTGATTTTACCCTTAATCGTGCTTTAAAAACCTTTAAAAACATCTGTTCTATGCAAAAAGTCTCTACTTTTGCACTTTTATTTACAAATACAGTTTATACGCTCTGCGTTTATTTCTCCGCTAAACTTTTCTACAATCTTACAATCCTTTATCCATACTACACATGGCGAAGATTCAACATTTAGCCTCTTTGCTATACCGTCTGATTTATAAGTGTCTATACAGGATACTCTGATTTCAGGATTTTTTTGTTCAAATTCCTTAAAAATCGGAAGCAACTCTCTTGAATGTGTATCAACTGCATTATATATGTAAACTAAGGATGGTTTCCCATCATTCATTATTTGCTGTTCAAATGTTTCACTTTCAGCGATGTATTTTTCTGCGCCATATCCTGCGATAGCACCGTCACCAACTGCCGTTGCAACCTGCTTTAAGTATTTATCACGAACATCCCCTGCTGCAAATACTCCGGGTACGTTTGTTTCCATGCGTTCGTTTGTTATTAAATATTTTCCTCGATTCATGTCCAATACATCTTGGAACAATTCTGTATTTGGTAAGTAACCTATAAATAAGAAACAACTATCTACCTCAACAGGTATTTTTTCCTCTGTCTTTATATTTTTCAATACAACTTTATTTAGTCTTTCATTTCCTTCAAAGCTGTCTACAACTGTATTCCAAACAAATTCCATTTTAGGGTTTGCAAGAGCCTGTGCTTTTGCTATTTCGTTGCAATCCATTTTTCCAGTATCGTGCATTACAGACACAATTACCTTACTTGCAAATTTCGTCAAAAACATTCCTTCTTCAATCGCAGCATCCCCGCTTCCGATTACCATAACAGTTTTTCCTGTATTTGAAGCTGCATCACAAGTTGCACAGAATGAAATCCCTTTATCGTAAAGATATAAATCTTCATTTTTAGCACCGGTTAAACGAGGCTTTCCACCACTCGCAACAATTACAACCTTAGCGTTATAAATATTTCTAAATGTTTCTACTTGTTTAATATCTCCGACTAAAGATACAGATTTTACATCTGTTAATTTAAAATCAACTCCAAATTTCTTTGCCTGCTTGTGAAACAAATCCATCAATCCAAGTCCCGTAGCACCGTCTGGAAATCCCGGATAATTTTCTATCTCATTAGTATATGTTGCAAGCCCTCCTACTAAGGTTTTTTCTATGATTAATGTTTTAAGCCTTGCTCTGCCACAATATATGCCGGCTGTTAATCCTGCTGAACCGCCACCAATGATTACAACATCATATGATTCTGTTTTTTTAACCATTATACTATGTCCTTTCTAAATTTATATTTAATAGGGGCAACCATATCTGATTACCCCAAACTATATTTACATAAAATATTTTGCTAATAATTTACTTCCAAAGAAAGCTCCTACGAGTAAGAAAGCCGCAAATATCCATCCAGATAATGAAAAAGCTGAAATTCCTGTAAATAAAGCCCCTATATTACAGCCACCTGCCATTCTTGCACCGTAGCCCATTAGTAATCCACCAAGAACTGCCGCTACTACTTGTCTAAAAGATTTAATCTTTTTGAATTTAAACTGTGATGCAAATAAAACTGCAAGCAACGCTCCAATTATGATACCAAGATTACGAATAGACCCTCCATCTACTAAAAATCCCCCATTGAGAGTTTTTTGTGAAGCTTCTGATGCAAAATAACTCCATCCTTCAAAATTAGCTCCAAAAGCCTTCATCACCCAAGCTCCCCAGTTGACGAAAGTTCCGGTTACTCCCCATCCGCCACCTAGCAATATTATATGAGCAATTTGAAAAACTGCAAGCAGCACAGCTCCAGCTACATATGTTAAAGGTTCCTTTAATAATTTCTTATAAATTGGGTTTTCCCCCAGCTTAATGAAAAATTGTTTCAAATCAATTCACCCTCCTTCGAAGTGTTATTTTGTTTTTTCAACGATAATTTCCCATTCACCGTCGTCTATCTCCTCTATTTCAACATTATGTCCTTGTGTTCTAGCCCACTCAGGTATGTTCTTCATAGCACAGCTATGGTCAATTGATATAATCAATACATCTCCAACTGCCATTTGATTCATTTTTTTCTCTGTTTTCATTAACGGAATAGGGCAAGCCTCTCCTAAACAATCTAACGTAAATTCTGCCATTTCTTAATCTCCTTATTTTATGAACTTTATTCTGATTTTCCCATTTTCTTTTCTTGCCACTTAACAGCAGCTATGTACAATAGTATGATGATTAGCGCTTGCACAACTATAGCACCGAACCAACCAAAAACATTAGGTAAAAAAATCTTTGGAGCATTTGTATTTAATTTACCCCAGAAATTCATGTTATGTGCACCTAAAACCGAACCTACTACAAAGAACACTAATGATAGCATTTGCATTGTAAATCCTTCACCAACACGCATTAGAGTTCCAGAAGCACAACCCCCCGCAATTACCATTCCTATACCAAACATTACAGCTCCAATAATCAATGGTATTCCTATTGGTGTTACACTGCTCATAGCCATATTTGACTCTGGATTTGCCATAACGCTTGAATACTTTATTGCCCAAAAGCCAATACTTGCAACAGCTAAAGCTACAAGCACCGCTCTTGTGATAGATGTGCTTCCTGTTATACATGGGTCTCTAAATGCTGCTGTAAAGCAAAAACGAGAACGCTGTAAAATGTAACCAAAAGCAATACCAAATCCCCAAAATATAGGCAACTTACTACCCTTTTGCGCTAAATAAAATCCAAAAGCAATAATCAATATTGTAACTAAAATTGCATATGGAATTTGACTTGTTTTGGATTTCTTTGATTTACGCACTCTTTCCGAACTTGTTTTAATTTCTGACATGATAGTCCTCCTTTCAATTTTAGCCGGCTGTAAAAAGTTAAAAATTTATCATATTTATTTATGCTAAGCAACAAAAGACATAAAAAATTATGAAAAATTATTTATTAAATTTTTTTACGCCAAGCTCCACTCTTTACTCAAAGCAATTGTTAAATATGTAACAAGCTTTATGTTTTAATTATATCATATAGAAAATTTTTTAGTTAATCAATATTTTTATATGGTATAAGAAAAACTTATACCCTGCTTAAAATTTATATAGCAGGATTTAAAATTATTTGTTATAATAATAGCAAGCTGCTAAAATCACTTATATTTTTAAATGTATAAAATATAACACAAACTTACTTTTATCATTTGTTTAAATTATCAATAATTATGAAGAAATAGGAGATATATATGAATATTAATAATTTCAAAATGTTTATAAAAATAGTGGAAACTAGAAGTATATCAAAGGCTTCAGAACAGATGAATATAAGTCAATCAGCTTTGAGCCAACAATTGCGTGTAATGGAACAGGAATTTGGTGCAAATCTCCTTGAACGAAGCTATAACGGCGTTATACCAACTGATATTGGTATAATTCTTTATAATTATGCTCTTGAAATATTATCATCTTTTGATAGGATGTCCAGTGATATAATTAACGCAAAAAACCAGCACAAGACTATAAAAATACTAGCTTCTCCTTGTGCTTACTCATATGCTTTGCCCTGCACGTTCTATCATCTTAAAAATAACTATCCCGAATATTCGCTTCAAGTAGAAGTTACCTCAAGTAATACAATTGATGAAAAAATGTCAAAAGGACAAGCAGATATGGGTATTATCATAGGAAAACCTAGCAGTAAAAATTTATCTTCTAAAAAAGTAATATCTGATAGAGTTTTTTTGGTTGCTGGAGAAAAAATGAATGTCCCATCAAAATTAGAGTGTCAAGAGCTATATAACTATCCCCTTCTTATGCTTAACGAAGCTCATAAATCAAGGAAGATACTAGATAATATGCTAAAAAAAATTGGTATATCTATTAATCGATTATATATTCCTTATACCTTAGAATCAACTGAATCTATTAAATTGTCAGTAATTAATGGCTTTGGTCTTGCATTTTTGCCATACATGGCAATAAAAAAGGAAATTTATAATAAGCAAATACGCATCGTTGAATACCCATGTGCAGAGTTCATAAATGAATATTATTCTATAAAAAATAAAAATAGTGAAAATTGCAGCTTATCAAAGCTTATCAAATATATTGAAACGATATTAAAAGAAACTATTTGCTAGAGCTAATCACAATTTCCCAAACGCCATTTATAACTTCTTCTACTTTATAATCCAAATTGTGTGCCTTGCAAAAATCTTTGATATTTGGTACGGTACAGCTATGATCTGTAACAATCATATATTCTTCTCCATTTTTTATGGAATCAATAACTTCCCTTAATTTTATTACTGGTATCGGACATATTTCACCTAAACAATCTATTTTTATCATATAATTAACACCCTCTCTACTAGCATTTGCAAGAAAATAATAGCATATGTAAATGAAAATTTCAAACAGTATTTTTACTTTGAGAAATTTCATTTATTTTTTTATTAAAATACTGCTAAAAATCAATGAGAATTAATATTATTTGAGAATTTAAGCACTTGACAAAAGAGCTATATCGCTATATAATCAAACAAAGTTTTGTAAAGAAATTGGGTGTGTATAATGTCAAGAAATAATAGAATATTGGCGATAATAGTTTTAATTATTTTATTAGCTGTTTCATTACTTTCTTATAATTTTATTATAGATAACATTAATCACGCATGCACAGGAGAAGAATGCTCTATATGCTTGCAAATAGAAGTTATTATAAAATATTTCATAAACTTTAAACTATTCATTTTTGTACCATTTTCAATAGTTATTCTTTGTGTGTTCACACAACTTTTCTATATAATAGTAGAAACATCTTTTGCTATCAAAAAAACTCTTATTTCATTGAAAGTAGAACTACTGAATTAACTGAATAATGTTTTTATCAAACACTGACAATGCTTATGTTAGTGTTATTTGTATATATTTTTAAATTTTGGAGGACATTTTAATGAAGAAAAATAGATTATTTTATGTTTTTACAGTTTTATTAATAACTGTGTTACTTTTATCTGCTTGCAGTAATAACAATAACTTAGCAGGAAAAGATAAAAAAATAAATATAGTTTGTACAACATTCCCACAATATGATTGGGTTAGAGAAATTGTTGGTGAAAAGATAAATGATTACCAGATTACACTCTTAACAAGCAAGGGTACAGATTTACATAGCTATCAGCCAAATGCCGAAGATATAGCTAAAATTTCTAATTGTGATTTATTCATTTATGTTGGCGGTGAATCTGACAAGTGGGTTGATTCAGCTCTAAAAGAAGCGATAAATAAAGAAATAAAAGCGATAAATCTTCTTGAAGTTTTAGGCGATTCTGTGAAAAAAGAAGAAATTATTGAAGGTATGGAAAGTGATGAACACGAGCATGATGAAGATGAAGACGATGAACATGGTGAAGATGAGCATCATTTTGATGGATATGACGAGCATGTATGGTTATCTCTTAAAAATGCACAAGTGATTGTTAAGGAAATTAAAAATACACTTGAAGAAATAGACAGTAAAAATTCAGAAGTTTATACAAAAAATTATAATGAATACACAAAAAAACTATCTGAATTAGATAAGGAATATCAAAAAGTTGTAGACTTGGCAAAAATAAAAACAGTTCTATTTGCTGACAGATTTCCTTTCAGATATATGGTAGATGATTATGGATTAAGCTATCACGCTGCATTTGTAGGATGCAGTGCTGAAACGGAGGCAAGCTTTGAAACAATAGCTTTCCTTTCAAAGAAAGCTGAAGAATTAAAGCTTTTATCAGTATTAATTATTGAAAATTCTAATAACAAGCTTGCTGATACTATAATCAGTAATACTTCTGCTAAAAATCAAAAAATCTTAGTTATGGACTCCTTACAGTCTGTTACTGAAAAAAAGATACAAGAGGGATACACTTATCTTTCTGCTATGAAAAATAATCTTGAGGTGCTAAAAGAAGCACTAAATTAAAAACTAGGTAGAAACTATTGTTTGACAATATATGATTGTGGCTATAAAACTTTAGATTTGCAATCATATATTGTCTACAATAACATGGAGGTCAGTATGACTAATACTAAAGAAACACTTTTTATATGTAATGATTTAAGCTTAGGCTATGATGGAAAAACAATAATTGAACATCTTAATTTTGAAGTTACTAATGGTGATTATCTTTGTATAATCGGAGAAAATGGCGCAGGAAAAAGCACCTTGATAAAAACCTTACTAAATTTAATGAAGCCTATTAGTGGAAAAATAATTACAGGAGAAAATTATAAGCAATTTGAAATAGGCTATCTTCCGCAGCAAACAGAAGTTCAAAAGGACTTTCCTGCTTCTGTATGGGAAGTTGTTCTCTCAGGAACTCTGTCTAAATGTGGTAATCGTCCATTTTATAGCAAAGAAGAAAAGGCATTAGCAGAAGAAAATATAAAAAAAATGGACATATGGGAGCTAAGAAAAAAATGTTATAGAAATCTGTCAGGCGGTCAACAGCAAAGAGTTCTGCTTGCAAGAGCCCTTTGTGCAACTACAAAGCTTATTTTATTAGATGAGCCTACGGCTGGCCTTGATCCTAAGGCTACTACTGACTTTTATGATATCGTACATAAATTAAACACAGATGGCATAACAGTCATTATGGTATCTCATGACATTAAAACAAGTATAAAATACGCTAGTCATATTTTACACATGAGTAAGCACAGAACTTTCTTTGGTAAAAAAGATGATTATCTTAAAAGCGATCTTTCAAAGATATTCTTTAACATAGGAGGTGCTTCTAATGAATGATATGATAACTAAGCTAATATTCTATTTTCAATACCCCTTTGTACAATATGCTCTAGTTGTGGGAGTTCTGATTGCACTATGCTCCTCTCTATTTGGCGTTACACTTGTACTTAAACGATTTTCATTTATAGGTGATGGCTTATCTCATATTGCGTTTGGAGCAATAGCAATAGCATCTATTCTAAAAATAAATAACGACATGATATTTGTTATGCCTGTAACAATAGTTACTGCCATCTTTCTTCTAAAAACAGGTCAAAATACTAAGATAAAGGGTGATGCCTTAATCGCAATGTTATCAGTAGGCTCTCTTGCTATAGGGTATTTATTACTAAACTTATTCTCAGGTTCTTCAAACCTTTCAGGAGATGTATGTGTAACACTTTTCGGCTCTACATCAATATTGACCTTGACAAAAAATGAAGTTATATTATCTGTTGTAATGTCTGTTATTGTTGTAATTTTGTTTTGTTTATTTTATAATAAAATATTCGCAGTTACCTTTGATGAAAGCTTCGCAAAAGCAAGCGGCATAAAAGCTGATAGATACAATCTTCTTATTGCAGTAATTACAGCAGTTATAATCGTGCTTGCAATGAATTTGGTTGGCTCACTTTTAATATCAGCCTTGATTATATTCCCTGCTCTATCATCTATGAGGGTAATTCAAAATTTTAAAGGAGTAGTCATTCTTTCAGCTATAATTTCTGTATTATGTGCTGTGTTTGGACTGCTGACATCTATATTGTTTTCAACACCTGTAGGCTCAACTATTGTTGCTGCAAATATCGTAGTTTTTATTATAAGCTATATAGTAGGAAAATTATTAAAGATTTAACTATAAGTTAACAAATATAAATTCAATATTTTAAATATTTAGTTTATTGTATAATTTCAAATATATAATAAAAGGAGAATTAATTAAAATGATTACCAAAAATATATGTAAATTAATTATTATAGGAATAGCATTGCTTTCTTTAAGTGCTTGCACTGAATCAAATAACAAAAATAAATTGCCGAATACCCAAACAAGTATCAATAAGGTTTTAGACGAACAAGTTAAAAGTGCAGACAATAATTCGAATACAGATAAATCGGAGGATTTAAACAAAGACTCTGAAAATAAAGATTCTAATTCAGATAATAATAATCAAAATAATAATAACTCAAATACAGATAATTCAGATAAAAAAAATCCTACTGATGAAAGTATTGACTATGATTTAACAACTATGAGCAGTGAAATGGTTTATGCTACAGTATTTCAGCTTGTAACCTACCCCGAAAATTATATCGGCAAAAAAGTCAAAATGGGAGGCGCTTATTATGTAGCAACTAATGAGGAAGTTCAAAAGAATTACCATTATGTTATAATTTCTGATGCAACTGCTTGCTGTACACAAGGCATAGAATTTGTTTGGGATGACGGAAGCCATGTATACCCTGACGAATACCCAGCCGAAGGAACAGAAGTCGAGGTTATAGGCATATTTGAATCATATATAGATGAGGACGACGGCATACAGTATTGTAGACTTAAAAATTCAAGCATGAAGATTATTGAATAAAAACTTTTTGATTAATTTCATATAAATAAGGGTAATAATATATAAAGGTTTACTATATAATAAAAAACCAAAGTAAACCAATAAATACCTTGGAGGTAATTATGATAATTTACACTAAGACAGGTGATAAAGGTCAGACTTCTCTTTATGACGGAACAAGAATTGATAAGGATTCATTGAGAGTTGAGGCATACGGAACAATAGATGAGCTTAATTCTAATATAGGCTTTGCTGTTAAGTTTGTGGATGATAAATATATAAAGGAAAAGTTATTTAATATACAAAAAAGATTATTTTTTGTAGCAGGAGAGCTTGCTACTGTGGAAAAAGATAAATTTACTTATAATATAAAGGAATCAGATATAATTGGATTAGAAAAAATTATTGATGAATATCTTCCTAAAATAAGCGGTGCAGATTCATTTATTGTTCCCGGATCTTCAACTGCCTCGGCTGCACTTCACGTATCAAGAACTGTATGCAGGAGAGCTGAAAGAAGAATATTAAGCCTTAAAAGACAAGAGGAAGTAAGTGATTTATTGATAAAGTTTGTCAATCGCTTATCTGATGTACTTTATACTTTCGCAAGATATTTAGAAAGTGATTTAACAATAATGGATTTTAAGAAGTTTTACGATGAAGAAATATAATAAAAAATAAGCACATATGACTAATGATATACTCACCTTATAGTAATCAGTTTTTAACATTTTAACTGTCCTACCATAAGGGGAAAATATTTATTATTAGTCATATATGCTTTTTAAAAATCAGATTTACTTTTTCTTCCCATATTTTATAATCAGTGTGATTGTTATACCTGTAGCAAGTAAAGAAAGAGTATTAGTTAGAAGATATGCCCACCCTGTACCATGAATTACAAGATTTATTGCATATATCTCCATTAAAAAAGAACCTGTAAATATCATTAAATAAGTATTCAAATTTATGTCCCTAGCGGATTTTGTTCTTGCTATCTGTATCATTTGAGGTATTTGACCCAAGGACAAAATTAATCCACCTAAAATCTGTAAAACGTCAAAAATCATTAAAAATTTTCCTCCAATTAGTTTGTTTAGCATAATAGATATTTTCAAAAGTAAAATCTATTAATTTTTCTTTGCTGTATAATCCTCTCCTGCCCTAATTATCAAATTCAGTCATTATTTATTATCAATATCCTTAAATTCTGCGTTTTTAATATAGTTTCCATCTTTATCTTTTAGAAATGGCAGTACTTTTATAACTGCATCATTATTTACTAAGCCATAAATATGTGGATAGTATCTTCCACAATTATCACCATCTTCATAACGCACTTCTGATTTAAGCTTGCTTTCATCTATACATAACAATACTAATGGCCTTATCAAGTTATTAAAATGACTCTCTGCTACTCTCCAAAAATATTCAACGGTAGAACAATGTATAAATCCTTCCACCTCTATTTCTTCATCTCCCCACTCTTTCTCGTCTTTTCTTTTATTCCAAAGTTCTTCTGTCATACAATGAATTATCATCTTATTTTAATCTCCTTTATCTTTTTTAAATATCTTCAAAAAATCTACTGACAAATACTTATTTACAATAGTTGCAACTACTACACCCACAAATGTCTCTATTAATCTTGTAAATGGATATATATTGTTATCACCGGTTGTTCTGTGACTTGTTAATATGCTTATAAATATAACACAGGCAATTGAAGCTGAGGAGGAAACCTTCAACATTACACATGTATGTATTAAAATTATCGCTCCAATCGGAATCAAAAAAATATATATCTTAGGATTTGAAAAAGACTCGCCAAGATAAAATACTCCAAGTCCAATAACAGCAGCAATACAAGTCCCTATGAGCCTACTTTTTCCTGCCTTTACAGTTTCACCAACAGTTGGCTGCATACATACAACAGAAGCAATACAAGCATAAAAAGGATTGCCAAAGCCCAAAAGCTCAAATATTATCAGGTCTATAAGTATAGATATAGCCGTTTTTATATTTCTCATACCGGGAAAATATTTTTTAGGTTTTGTATTATTTTCCATCCCAATTTATCCTCTCATTTAAGTTTTTAGATTTATATTTTCATTAATACCTCTACTATTCTATACAAAAGATAAAAAACATATAAAAAATATAAAACTTTTTACTTTTATGTTCATCTTATAATGTTCTTAGAGATATTATAGATGTATTAGAATTAGATTTTTCTTTATTACAATAGTATAATGTAAAAAATAAAATATGTAAACAATTTGTTATAAAATCACAACATTAAATGCTAGTTTTTATGTGATATAATAAAAAATATTTCTTGACACAGTTTTAATTGTAAGATATACTATGTAAAATTAATATTCAGGCAATGATAAGAAATAGTATGTATTATTTAATTTTTAGAGAGAAGATGTTTGGTGAAAATCTTTATGAAAATAATATAGAAGGCGTCTTTGAGCTTTTTAGATTGAAAGGATAATTCTGAGTAGATTTAAGCGGAGTTTCTACCGTTAAAAAGAAAGCAGCATAAAGAAGAATTTCGAGTGCTGGCAGAGTGCAGAAGTAATTCTGAATTTAGGTGGTACCACGGAAATTGTTACACAAGTAAATTTTTTCGCCCTAAGCAATAGTAGCTTAGGGCTTTTTTATTTATAACTAAAATTAGGAGGATTTTATCATGGAAAATTTAAAATTAGAGGAAAATATGAGCAATGAAAAAACAAACACTAAACACATGAATGGTAATAAAAACAAGTGCAAAGGTATAACAATGGATGAATTAATAGCTTATTGCAACAGGTACGGATTTATATTTCAAGGAAGTGAAATATATGGAGGTTTGGCAAACACATGGGATTATGGTCCATTAGGCACAAGACTAAAAAATAATATAAAGGACGCATGGAGATATTTTTTTATTCAAAAAAGAAGAAACAGCTATGAACTAGATTCTGCTATACTTATGAATTCAACAGTATGGAAAGCAAGCGGTCACTTAGACGGATTTTCTGATCCTTTGCTTGATTGTAAAGAATGTAAGACAAGACATAGAGCAGATAACTTAATTAATGATTTTGACGAATATTCTAATGCAGACGCAATGACTCATGAAGAAATGCTTGAATATATTAAAAATCATAGTGTACCCTGCCCTAAATGCGGAAAATCAAACTTTACAGATATAAGGCAGTTTAACCTTATGTTTGAAACAAAAAGGGGAGTAACAGATGATTCATCAAATAAAGTTTATCTGAGACCAGAAAATGCACAAGGAGAATATGTGAATTTTCTAAATGTTTTAAGAACAATGAGAACAAAATTGCCTTTTAGTATTGGACAGATTGGAAAAGCCTTTAGAAATGAAATAACCCCTAAAAACTTCATATTCAGAACTATAGAATTTGAACAGATGGAATATCAAACATTTTGTAAAAAAGGCGATGACGAGGAACTATACGAATACTTCAAGCAATATGGTTTGGATTTTTTTAAATTTGTCGGTCTTTCAGCAGAGCGTATGCGTTTTCACGATCATGAAAAATTAGCCTTTTATGCTAAAGCAGCATGTGATATTGAATATTTGTTCCCCTTTGGATGGGGAGAAATAAACGGTACTCACAATAGAACAGATTATGATTTATCAAAACATCAAGAATTTTCAGGAAAATCTCTTGAATACCTCGATACCGAAACAAATGAGAAGTTTATACCCTATGTTATTGAGTCCACTTATGGTTTAGGCAGATTGGTATTAGCTGTACTTTGTGAATGTCTTGAGGAAGAAGAATTAGAAGATGGAGAAACAAGACAGGTATTAAGAATAAATGAATCCTTAGCACCTATAAAAGTCAATGTTTTGCCACTACACAAGAAGAAACATTCGGATAAAGCACAAAGCATCTATGAGGATTTATCCAAACATATGATGACATCTTACGATGAGGCTGGAAACATTGGCAGACGCTATAGACGTGGAGATGCAATTGGTACACCATATGCAGTTACAATAGATGATGATACTTTAAACAACAATACTGTAACAGTCAGACACAGAGACTCAATGACTCAAGAAAAGGTAAATGTTGATGAGCTTGTAGAGTTTTTGCTAAAAAATTTAAAAACCAGCAGATAAATAAGTTCTTAAAATTTCATGCAGCATACAATTATAAAATTGTGTGCTGCATGGGATATTTTCTTAATATAAACATTTATATTAAGAAAATGCTTATACCATTTAGCCTTAACACAAAGAGGCTGTGCAAAATGCACAGCCTCTTTAGCAATAAATCTAATATGTAAATATCATGTTGTCTATTCTTATTGAAACCGGTCTTGATAAAAGCCACTTATTTGTTGCGGTTTTATCAAAATAAAATAAGGCTCCGTTTGTAGGGTCAACACCGCTTAAAGCTTCTTTTGCTGCTTTTATTGAATCAGCACTAGCCGGTTTGTTAATCCATCCATTTAATACCGGTGTAAATTGATAATAACCGTCTATTACCTCATATATTACTCCGCTGATTGTATTTTTAAATGAACCGCTCTTTACTCTGTTTAATACTACAGCTCCAACTGCGACTTTGGCGTTGTATTGCTCACCTTGTGCCTCAGCAGTTATTAATCTTGCAAGCAAGTCCAAATCGCTTGCAGAGTAAGCTGGTGTATTGTCCACTGACTCAGGCGCTGTCGAAGACTTTGCAGGAACATTTAATTTTTGGCCAATATCTAAATAATCCGTATATATGTTATTTGCACGCCTTAATGTTTCCAATGAGATTTTGT
>DCPV01000108.1 GCA_002323775.1 Firmicutes bacterium UBA1535
GAAAAATGTGGACAAGGGCTCAGCTATTTCAAGACAATTGCAAAATTTAAAAATACCTGATGTAAACAAGAAAAGTCTTGCTTCTATAGGTATAAATATGGAAAATAGCGGCAGATTATCTGTAGACGATAAAACTTTAGACAAGGCTCTAAACGAAAACATGTCACAAGTTGAAAATATACTTTCAAGCAGATATAGTGCTTTTAACAGACTTGACAATAAAATAAACAGTGCATTGAAGGAATCATCAATAAATTTAATTGATTCTTCAATTTATGAGCAAGAAAGCTCATCAAATAATTCTCTGTTTGAAAGACTTAATATGTTTAGTATGTACAACAATAGAAGTGCATTTGGAATGATTAACCAAAGTGCAATAGGATTAATGTTAAATATATTCGCATAAAACTTAGCTTTTTTCAATTTTTATAGTCTCCTAAAAATAGGGTGTCCTAAAAGTATAATTATAATGAAATTTACTTTTAGGACACCCCTTTTATTATTTACTATTTAGCTTTAGCCTTGCAAATTAATTGAGTCATTGTTCCCATTGGGCAATATACGCACCATGTTCTTGGTTTGAAAAATATCATTGTTATGAGTCCAAGAATTGTTGATGTAAGCATTATACTGTAAAATCCAAAGGAAAATTGTGCTATCCATGGATTAACTGCTCCATTATATGCAAATTGCCATGGAAGATTAAACGACCAAAGTATTGTTACAAACTGACCTAGTGTTTTTACCTCTGCAAACACAAGGTATGTTTTAAATAACATATTTACAAACATAGTTAAAAAGAAAATCAAAAATCCGTATCTAAACCAGTTATTTCTTATAAACGAAGGGCAAGTTTTATTCATTGATAATTTAAGCTTAGCTCCCAATAAATCAAATAGCTGTCCCCTACCGCAATATTTGTTGCAATATGCCTTATTCCCTTTAATGATTGAAATTATAAGAGGTATAAAGAAGCATAATAGCCCTAGCCATGCAAATAAAATATTAAAAAGTCCTAATATAAGATACAATATGGAAGCTATCCACAAATAATCATACCATTTTTTATTTTTCAAGATATTTCCCCCATTCTTATTATTGATGCAGGACATGCTCTTTCGCATAATCCGCAGCCTATACACTTTTCATTATCCACAATAGCATAAATTCCATTTGGAATGGAAATAGCCCCTTTAGGGCATACCTTTAAGCAACAACCACAAGCAACACATTTATTTTGTAAAATAATAGATTTCTTTCTTCTCCTACTCACAAATCCTCCTCTTAATATCATAATTTTAGCCATGCTTTATCATTTTAAACGAAATTAAAAAGCTCAGACAAAACTTGGGCTTTTTTATATTATGCTATATATGCTAATAAATTTCTGTAATTTAATCACACAAATAAGTCTGTAGCAAGTATAAAATTTGCTACAGACTTATTTGTGATTGAATTCTTCTAATTTTTAATCGGAATAAATATTTCTATCCTTGTTCCTTTGCCTAGATTACTCTCTATGTTTATTGTTCCTTTAAAGCTAATTACTATGTGCTTCACTATGGCTAGACCTAGTCCTGTGCCACCCATTTGTCTGCTTCTTGATTTATCTACTCTATAAAATCTTTCAAATATCCTTGGCAAATCTTGTTCTGCAATTCCTATTCCTGTATCCTCTACTATTATATTGATGAATTTATCTTGTTTAATAAGTTTTACATCTACTCTGCCATCTTTAATATTATATTTTATTGCATTGTCTATTAAATTAATTAGAAGCTGCTTAACTCTATTTCTGTCTAAAAATGCCTCTACATTATCATTACAAATATAATTTACTATAACATTATTGTTGCTTGAAATATTTTGCATTATATCTTTAACCTCATTAAGAACTTCATTTAGGCTTATTTTAGATAAATTGCCGTCCATGCTTTCTATTTCAGATAGCATCAAGATATCATCTATTAATGTTTTTAGTCTATCTGCTTCAATGTCTATTATATCCATAAATCTGTTTATTTTGCTTTGGTCTGTTATCTGATTACTTTTAATTGTTTCAACATATCCTTTTATGGAAGTCAACGGGGTCTTTAACTCGTGAGTTACATTAGCTACGAAGCTCTTTCGCATTTCTTCAAGCTTTATAGCCTCACTGATGTCCTCCATGAGCAATACTGCCCCATATTTTTGTTCATTGTTTTTCTTTTCGTCGTATGGCAGCACATTTATGAAGAACTTTAGTGTTTTATTGTTATAATTTACAATAATAAATTCATTTTTTTTGTTTTCAAAATAATCCTTTATGAACTTGTTTATCTCATAGTTTCTTATGACATTAATTATTGCTTTATTTTTTAATTCTTCATCATGAATATCCAAAATATTTTTACAACGCTTATTTATAAATATAATTTCCTTGTTATAATTTAGTGCTATAACTCCACTGCCGATATTGGATAATATTGAATTTAAAAATAAATTTGTATTTTCTAATTCATTTATGCTTTCATTCAATTTTTTTGTCATCATATTAAAATTTTCATACAGATTTCCAATTTCATCTTTTGAGTTGTAGTATAATTTTTTAGGAATTATATCATTCGCTATTTGTACGGTCGCATTTGATAATTCTATAAGAGGTCTAGTGAAATAGCTTACAAACTTTAGAATTAATAATATTGCTATGATTATTCCTACAAATATTATTATTAATAGATTAGTTATTATGTCACTAGCGTGCTGTCCTAAAATGTCTAATGGTACTGACAGCCTCAATACATATCCATCATTATTTGGTATAAGAGTAGCTGCATACAAAAAGTTTTTTCTTATGCTATTGCTAAATCTTATATCAGTTCCAACAAAGCCTTCCTTTGCTCTTATAACTTCGCTTCTTTTCAAATGATTTTGCATAAGCCCGACACTCTCATCAGTTTCAAAAACAACCTCCCCCTGCTTATCGATTACTGTTGCTCTTATTCCGTTCTTTTTGAACAATGAAACGAATTTATCAATATCTTTATAATCATACTCCAAAGATAGAGCTACTGATTGAACTAAGGTTGTTAGTTCTCCTGTTTTTTCCTTCTCATAATCTTTTTTAACAGCGCTTATATTTACTGCTGTTATGATAAAATTTATGATTAAAATGATTGACGCTATTGAAATGATTAATTTCTTTTTCATCTTATCTTATAACCAATCCCTCTTATTGTTTCTATATAGTCATATTCCTTGTCAAAATCCTCTATTTTCTTTCTTAGATGTCTGATATGCACATCAATTGTTCTTGAATCTCCGAAGTATTCGTATCCCCACACTTTGTCAAGTAAATCATCTCTTTTAACTACCTTACCTTGATTTTGACATAGAATTAGAAGTATTTCAAACTCTTTTAATGTTAATTCAATTTCATTTCCATTTACCTTAACACTATGGCTTGCTGTATCGATTATTAAATTATTTATGTTTATATTTTCTTTATTAGAGCTTTCTGTTTTTTGTACACGCCTTAATAGAACATTTACCCTCGCTATAAGCTCCTTTATGCCAAATGGTTTTGTTAAATAGTCATCAGCGCCTGTTTCAAGACCTAGGACCTTATCGCTCTCACTGCTTTTAGCTGTAAGCATCAAAATAGGAACATCCTTATATTTATTATCTTTTTTTAATATTTTTAAAACTCCAAAGCCATCAACGTAAGGAAGCATAACATCTAAAATAATCAAGTCATACTCCGTGGATTTTGCTTTTTCAATAGCCTGCTTGCCATCCCCAGCGATTTCAACTAAATAATCATTTAATTCTAAATTAAACTGAATTAGCTCCGTTATATGCGGTTCATCATCAACTACTAATATTTTTATCAATTTTAAGCTCCTTTTGTAAAATTTTTATCCTTAAAAATAATTATACACTATTTTTAATCTTTTGTGTAAAAAATATGTAGGTAAATAAAAAAAGCGAAACAAGTTTCGCTCTATAGGCAAGACACTTGAAATTTGCCGTGTCTTGCCATGTATTACTCTTATATTATTTGTTTACTTGAATAATGGTACTGCATTAGTTAAAGCAGCCATAATTATAAATATTAAGAAAATTCCAATTGCCCATTTTGCAGATTCTTTTTGCCATTCTCCCATATCTAACTCTGTACGTTGTAAAAGCAGATAGATGAATGCTACCAGAGGACTTAATAAGTGGAATGCTTGACCTAACAGAGAAGCTATTCCAAGCTCTAATGCTGTAAATCCATACTGTGCTCCAGTTTGACTTAAAACCGGAAGAACACCGTAGTAGAATGCGTCGTTTGATAAGAAGAATGTTCCGGGAGCTGATAATATAGCAGTTAATAATCCCCAGAAGCGTCCAAAAGATGCTGGTATAATGCTTGTTAAACTTAATGCCAAAGCGTCTGACATTCCTGAATTAGTAAATAGACCCATAAATATTCCTGCACCTAAAACCAATATAACAACTTGAACTGCATCTCCTGCATTATCTTGAATTCTTTCTTTTTGTTCTTTTAATGTTCTATAGTTTATGATAAGAGCCAATGCTGTTCCTACAAGGAATAAAAATACAGACGGTAATGTGTTCATAACTAGCATAACTATTATTCCTATTGTCATTATAGCATTTATCCAAACTAATTTAGGTCTCTTTAAAGCTAGAGCTTCTTCATCTTTAACAGTAGTAAGACGCTCTATATCTGCTTTTGATAATTGTTTTATACCAAGTCTCTTTCTTTCTTGAAGTCCCAAGAAATAAGCTACTCCTATCATATAGATAGTTGAAACTATCATACCTGGTACTAAGCCTTTTAATATTTCTGACTCGCCTATACCTAAAACTGATATAACTCTTGCAGTAGGTCCTCCCCAAGGAAGTAAATTCATGATGGTGTTCATCAAAATTAATATAACGCCTAAATTCATTATCTTCATTCCAAGCTCCTTATAAATTGGAAGGAAGGCTGTACAAACAATTAATGTTGTGGTTGTTCCATCTCCGTTTAATGATACCGCCGCAGATACTATAGCTGTTGAAATTAAAACCTTTACAGGATCTCCTTTTGCGAATTGAATCATCGTTTTAGTTACCGGATCAAATAATCCTGCATTTAACATTATTGCAAAATACATAATTGCGAATAGTAACATTACTGCGGTTACTGATACTTTTTTTATTCCATCAACAGACCAGTCACCTATGATTGAGATTTGCTCCCAAAGTGTTGCTTTTTCATTACCTTTTGTTGCTTTTAATGCTTCAAGCTTTTTCTCTCCACTTTCAACCTTTTGTTCAAACTCTAGTGCTGCTTCTTCGAAACCCCTATCTCTTTGCTCCTGTGCACTTTTCATATTATTCTTAATTGCTGTTTCAGTGCTTGTAATCTTAGCCTTTGTCACTTGTACCGGATAGAAGTTAAGGAATGCTCCTATAACTACGAAAACTAGAGGTACAAGTATTAGTGCTGAAAAAGGACTAAGTTTTTTCCACATGATAAGAATCATGAATACTATAATCATTAACCACGATAAAATTGCTAACATATAATTTCTCCTCCATTTTTAATAAATTTAGCTAATTATATAACTGAAAAACGTTTTTTACAACCGTTTTCGGATAAAAACACATTTAAAATGCAATCGTGAAATACATTTTACAGCAGCATGGAAAACGATGTATTTATGCTTTTATATTAAAAACCAATAAAAAAGAACAATCTAAGCTTACTGCTATACTCTAAATCTCAATTTTATAAAAAAACACTAAAAAAACACAAATTAGTTTGATATTTGGAGTATAATATAAGTAATAATTTTACCGTTATGGTGCACAGATAATTATAATCTATCCAAAATATATATAACTAGATTTTTAAATTATATACTCCACGGAGGATATCAAATGATGTATGATATAAAAAGACTTCACGTAACAAAAGATAAATCTGTAAATAAGCTATGGTCGGACTTCCTTTTAAATTCAGGTATTCGCCCCGAGGAAAATGTTGATTATACAGCTGGAATTTTTGATGGTGACAATTTAATTGCTACTGGGTCAATATTTCAAAACATTATAAAATGCACTGCTGTATCTCCAGAGTTTTCCGGCGGTAAGGTATTCAATATCTTGATTTCTCATCTTATGTCAGAAATTTTTGATAGAGCTTATAAATCATGCTATGTTTATACAAAAGAAGAAGCTTTCAATTCATTTATTCATCTTGGCTTTAAAGAGATTGAAAGAGTAAATAATGAGCTTATTTTTCTGGAAAAATCAAGCATTGGCTTTGATGAATATATTGAAGCTTTGAGAAAAACAAAAAAGGAAGGAAATAGAATTGCAGGAATTGTAATGAATGCAAACCCATTTACTAAGGGACATCTTCACCTTGTTGAAACAGCTTCACAGGAAAATGATTTTGTTCATGTTTTTGTTCTTTCAGAGGATATGTCTGATTTTCCGTCAGAACTTAGATATGAATTAGTGCAAAAAGGAACTTCGCAGCTAAAAAACATAATTCTTCATAAGACAGGGAATTATATTGTCTCTGCCAAAACATTTCCTTCATATTTTTTAAAAGAAGGAAGTGATGTGACATATATTCATGCTTGCTTGGATGCTTCTATATTTAAAAACTATATTGCCCCGGCCTTAGGAATTACAATAAGATATGTTGGAGAAGAACCTCTTTCTCCATCAACAGCAATTTACAACAAGGCAATGGCTGATATATTTGGGAATGAGCTTAAACTTATTGTCATTCCAAGGATAGAAAATAAAAATGAGCCTATAAGTGCTTCAAGGGTAAGGAAACTTTTTGCACAGGGTCTTATTGATGAAATTAAACCTTTAGTACCACAAACAACATATGATTTTTTACTTTCTCCTTATGGAGAAAAAATAAAATATAAATTAAAAGAAAAGGATGTGTAAGTATTGAAAAGCTATGAAATCAAAAAACAAGCTATTGCTGGAACATTAGAATCTTCTGACATACAAATAGTTATTACTAAAAATGATGGAAAAGGCATTGAAATTGACCTGCAAAGCAGTGTTGAAAAGCAATATGGAAAAAGAATTCGTACTGTAATCCATGATACACTTGTAAACATTGGAATAAAAGATGCAAAGCTTGTTGCTGTTGACAAGGGAGCTTTAGACTGTACGATTGCTGCCAGAGTTATAGCGGCAGTTCACAGAGCAGCAGAGATTACATCAAATTATGATTGGGAGGAAATAGACACATGGAGTGTTTAAGAAGAACAATGATGTTTGTTCCTGCAAACAATCCCGGAATGCTTAGGGATGCAAATATCTACGGAGCAGATTCAGTTATGTTTGACCTCGAAGATTCAATTTCATTAAAGGAAAAAGATACAGCACGCTTTCTTTTATACAATGCCCTTAAAACTATTGATTATGGAAATACTGAAACCGTTGTACGTATCAACAGTCTTGATATGGGTGGCATAGATGACATATTCGCAATGGTTAAGGCAGGAGTAGATGTTATACGACTACCAAAAACAGAGACGCCGCAGGATGTACTTGATGCTGAAAAAGTAATAGAGGAAGCTGAAATGAGATGTAAAAGAGAACTAGGCTCTACCAAAATGATGGCTGCCATCGAAGGACCTCTAGGAGTTTTAAATGCTCATTCTATTGCCTGTGCCAGCAAAAGGCTTATAGGCATAGCTCTTGGCTCTGAGGATTATGTAACAGCAATGAAAACTAGACGATATGCAGACAGAAACAGTGAAGAAATATTTTTTGCACGCTCTATGATTGTTCACGGAGCAAGAGCCGCTGGTATAGCTGCCTTGGATACTATTTTTGCTGATGTTGATGATATAGAAACTCTAAGGAGGGAAACAGAAATTATTAAGCAATTAGGATTTGACGGAAAATCTGTGATAAATCCAAGACAAATTGAAATTGTGAACGAAGTATTCACTCCGACGGAGAAAGAAATCAGAAACGCTAAAGACGTTATTTACGCTATTGAGGAAGCTGAGTCCAGAGGCTCCGGTGTAGTTGCTCTTAATGGTAAAATGATTGATAAGCCTATAGTTGAGCGTGCCGAAAGAGTTTTAATGCTTGCTGAAGCCGCAGGATTATACAGGAAAGGAGAATAGAGATGGTAAAGAATAAATTAGGTATAGAAATTCCAGATAAATACGCCTTAGAATATGGCGTGTTTGAAGGTCAGTTCAAAAAAAGACATTCATATAAAAAAGCATCAGGAATGGTTAAATCCGTACAGCCTAGTGATTCAAAGCTTTTGTCATCCATTGGTAAGGCAATTGAAAAAACAGGACTTAAGGACGGAATGACAATCTCCTTCCATCATCACTTTCGTGAGGGTGATTTTGTTATGAACATGGTACTAGATGAAATAGCTAAAAGAGGAATAAAAAATTTAAGCCTTGCATCCAGCTCAATAGCAAATATTCATGAGCCTTTAATTGAACATATTAAAAACGGAGTAATAACTAATATTACCTCCAGCGGTTTAAGAGATAAGCTAGGAGCTGCTATCTCAAATGGTTTAATGGAAAATCCAGTTATTATAAGGTCTCACGGAGGACGTGCCAGAGCTGTAGAATCTGGAGAAATCCACATTGATGTTGCTTTTTTAGGAGCTCCGACATCAGATGAGTATGGAAATGCTAATGGCTCACATGGCAAAGCTCCTTGTGGCTCATTGGGATATGCAAAGGTTGATGCAGAATTTGCTGATAATGTTGTTATAATAACAGATACATTAGTTCCTTACCCTAATACTCCGATAAGTATCCCTCAAAATCATGTAGATTATGTAGTTGTAGTAGACTCAATCGGCAATCCCGATGGAATTGCAAAGGGAGCAACCAGATATACAAAAAATCCAAAAGAGCTTTTAATTGCAAAAAATGCTTGCAAAGTTATAACAGCTTCTCCATATTTTAAGGACGGTTTTTCTTTCCAATCAGGAAGTGGAGGATCAGCACTTGCTGTAGCAAGATTTCTTGAGGAAGAAATGGTAAAAAACAATATCAAAGCAAGCTTTGCTTTGGGAGGACTTACTCAGCACCTTTGCGATATGATGGAAAAAGGCTTAATTGAAAAAATAATAGATACACAATCCTTTGATACAGGTGCTATAAGCTCCATGAAAAATAACAGCAATCATTACGAAATAAGTGCTTCATTTTATGCTAATCCTGGAAACAAAGGAGCTGCTGTAAATAATTTAGATATTGTAGTTTTATCCGCACTTGAAATAGACACAAACTTCAATGTAAATGTAATGACTGGCTCAGACGGAGTAATACGAGGAGCTTCAGGCGGACACTGTGATACTGCTGCTGGTTCAAAATTAAGCATAATTTTAAGCCCACTCATCCGTGGACGTATCCCAACAGTTGTTGACAGAGTAAATACAGTTATAACTCCTGGAGAAAGTGTTGATGTCTTGGTTACAGAAGTGGGGATTGCAATAAATCCTTTGCGTAAGGATTTAATAGAAGCATTTAAAAATCTTTCTGTTCCTCAATATTCAATTGAAGAATTGAAGGAAATGGCGTATTCCGTAGCAGGCGTCCCTGATCCTATCGAGTATGAGGACAAAATAGTTGCATTGATAGAATATCGTGACGGAAGCATTATAGATGTTGTTAGAAAGGTTAAAAATTAACTAATATGACTGAAAAAACAGATGTAACTGAAAATACAGATATAATTAAAAATACAGATATAAGTTTTGAATCTTTTTTTAGTGTTGGAAGTATACCAAGTTTAGATGAAGTTCTTGAAAACAGAGAAAAAAGAGTAGCCTTTATTAAGAAACTTCTCTTACTTCATCTAGATTGCAGTATTATTTCTTATAAGCTAAATATTGCAGGTCCTGTGAAAAACAATTCATTTATGGGTAAAATTTTTAATATACAACTAAACCATATTTTAAATTACATCAATAATGAAAAATTGAAAATAGCCTCCTCTAAGGTGATAGATTTAAAAACAGGGCCTGAATATTTTGCTGCAATATCTGCTTCTCCAAAAGATGTTAAAAGCAAAATGATTTATATAGAAGAAAATTCAAATATTGGAAGATTGTTTGATATAGATGTACTTTATATGGAAAATAGTGATGTGCAGCATATAAGCAGAGAGGCTATAGGTTATGAAAGTAGAAAATGCTTTGTATGTCAAGCTGATGCAAGACAATGTGCAGGAAGCAGAGCTCATTCGCTTTCGAGTATTCACAAAAGTATTTGGGATATGATCTCATCAGAAATTGATATTTTACAATAAAAAAAGTGAACTTCGTTCACTCTATGGACATGGAGAACATTTTGCTTGTTCTTATCCATGTCTTTATTTTTTTATAAATAACGATAAAATAAGCTGCTATCTTAGAATTATTTTACTTGACAGCAATCATATTAAATTCTCAAGAAAAGCAAAAAATAAAGCAAGGGATAATAGGTCGGCAGCTCCTCCCGGACTTAGGTTTTTTTCAACAAATACAGTATTCATCTGTTCTATCTTTTGCTTATAATTATCATTGAATACTCCGCCATCTTCAATAAATTTAGCAGCTTGTTTTTTGACAAAATCCAGCGCTTTTAGTCCTCCCCTAAATACAACATTTGAATCATCTGAAACGCTCATAATATGAAACAAAACATCCAATAATTTTCTTTCTATGCTTATATTCATATCTGAAAGAAATCTAAGACGAGGAAGTGCTATTTCCATCACTGTTGGAAATCCCTTTTCAACCTCTCCACGAATACCAGAAAATCCTGTTTCTATATAAAGTCTTTCTCCATTTGTTAGAAATTTTTTCTTATCTAAATCTTTAAAGTCCCTTTCTACAAGACCTGTAACCATGTCTTTTATAATTTCCAAAATATTATGAATATCATTTTTATCGAAGCTAAAAACATAGTTATTTATAGCTCCAACGTTATTTTGAGTATATTTTTGACCGAAATTAGAAATATCTAGTTTTTTCAATGTATTTATATAATATCCCGTGGCTATAAGAGCTATCCCTAAAGAAAAGTTAATGCCTTTATGAGTATTAACATTTCTTGTAGCAACAAACATATCTCTTTCAACGTCAATTCCTATTTTTCTTGCCTCTTTGAAAAGCTCTTTTAAATCAAGCTCCCATAAAAGTCCAGCCTTACTGTAGTTATAAAATCCCTTATACAAGCTAGATGAACTGTTGACAAACGTAAATATATTCATGTCTTTATGAGCTCCTACATCAATACAATCTACTAATCCAGCCTTAGGGGTTAAAATAGCCTCATATAATATTGCTTTTTGAGCGTACTCAGCAAGCTTAAAGCTTAATTCATCTGCTTCTTTTTCATTAAAAAATCTAAACTTTTCATTTATAGAGCTATTTATTTCATTCATAAGTCTACTTCATCCTGTTCTCTTACTTTTTCAATAACAAATTTTTTTGAAAAATCAAGATGCTTTTTTATTAAGTTTGTAATCTCTAACTCATTCTTATCTCTCAAACAGTAATATATCAATTTATGCTCATCAAATGCTTTTCTTCTTCTGTTATCATCTAGCAAGGAAATATCTCTAAAGCGTGTTAGATAGTCTCGCAAATTATGTATTATCATTTTGAGACGTGGCATATTACAATAAGTATAAATCATTTCGTTGAAATCTGAAAATTTTTTAATAACCTCAGAAGTTTTTCCTTCTTCTTCAAGCTTTTCAGTTAATTCAAG
>DCPV01000008.1 GCA_002323775.1 Firmicutes bacterium UBA1535
GTAGCTCTCAAAAACGATTATACATACTCACTTATTTCGATATATAATACTCTTTATGATTATAAAAGTCAATAACTTTTTTCATATTTTTTATATTTTTAACTAATTATTCAATTTATTAATTTTTATTCATTTTAAATTATAGTGATTTAGTCACAAAGTTTTTGAATTAATTTGTTGAAATTCTCGTGTATATACGTTAAAATATCCTTAATAAATTTAATAAAATATAAGGATAATTGACTTTTGTGGCAATTCGTTTCAAAAGTTTGTTTATGGGTACAATTTTATTATAATAAATATTTAAAGTACGATTTAGGAGGAGTTTTTTATGACTAAGAAAATTGTTATTGTCGGAGGAGTCGCTGGCGGAGCTTCTACTGCTGCTCGTTTGAGACGACTTGATGAGAATTGTGAGATTACTATATTTGAAAAGGGTGAGTATATTTCGTTTGCTAACTGTGGCCTGCCTTATTATATTGGGGATGTTATAACGGAAAGAAAGAATTTGATTGTTCAGACTATTGAAGGAATGAAAGAAAGATTTAATCTTAATATTAAGAATTTCAGTGAGGTTGTGGCTATCAATCGTGATAGAAAAACAGTTACTGTTAAGAATGTAAAAACTGGCGAAACTTATGAAAAAGACTATGATGTTTTGGTTTTATCACCAGGGGCTAAGCCTATTGTACCTCCTATTGAGGGTTTGAGTGAGGCTAGAAACTTATTTACGCTTAGAAATATTCCAGACACTGATATGATAAAGTCTTTTGTCAATAAAAACAGGCCTTCTAGTGCAGTTATTGTCGGCGGAGGATTTATCGGTTTGGAGATGGCTGAAAATCTTCACGAATTAGGTATAAATGTAACGATTGTTGAAATGCTAAACCAAGTTATGGCTCCACTTGACTTTGAAATGGCACAAATTGTCCATAGACACCTAATAAGTCATGGAATAAATCTTATTCTTGAAGATGGAGTTAAGGCATTTGCAAATAATGGCAAAAAAATCACATTAAGCAGTGGTAGAGAAATTGATACTGACATGATAATTCTTTCTATAGGTGTTGCACCTGAAAGTAAAATAGCTGTTGATGCTGGTCTAAATGTCAACGCAAGAAAGGCTATTGTTGTTGATGAATATATGAAAACTTCTGATGAAAATATTTACGCATTAGGAGACGCTGTTGAAATAACTGATTATATCGCTAAAGTTCCAACTATGATTCCTCTTGCTTGGCCTGCAAACAGACAGGGTAGAATTGTTGCAGACAATATAAGCGGTAGAAATGTCAAATATCACGGAACTCTTGGAACTTCAGTTGCTAAGGTTTTTGATTTAACTGTCAGTACGACTGGTAATAATGAGAAGTCGTTGAAAAAAAGCGGTGTTGAATACCAAGCTATCCATATACACCCAAACTCTCATGCTTCTTATTACCCTGGAGCTCGTATGATTTCCTTAAAGTTATTGTTCAATCCTAAGACTGGACACATTTTAGGTGCTCAGGCTGTAGGAGTTCATGGAGTTGAAAAAAGAATAGATGTCATAGCTACTGCTATAAAGGGCAATTTGACAGTCTTTGATTTGCAAAACCTAGAGTTAAGCTATGCACCTCCTTATTCCTCTGCAAAAGACCCTGTAAATTTTGCCGGATATGTTGCGGCAAATATTATCGAGGACTTGTGTGAAACATTCCAATACCATGAAGTCGATGATTTGGTTAAAAATGGTGAATTGTTGGTAGATATAAGAACTGAGTATGAGTATTACAGCTCTCCTATCAAGGGTGCTGTAAATATTCCTCTGGATGTTTTAAGAGATAACTTAAATAAGCTGCCAAAGGATAAAACAATATATGTACATTGTCGAGTTGGATTAAGAGGATATCTCGCTTGCAGGATTTTAACACAGCACGGTTTTAAGTGTAAAAATTTAGATGGTGGATATTTAACTTATGAAGCTGCTAAATTTAGCATTGCAAAACATTAAAATAAGAAAAACAGTTTTAAATAATGTTTAGAATGAATGTAATATCATATAAAAAAATCCTGACTTATAGTCAGGACTTTTTTTAATCTTTAAATACGTATTTTTTTAAGCGTTCAAATGCTTCAATAACTAATGATTTTGGTAATGCCAGATTTAAACGTATCGCATATGGGCGGTTGAACGGACGTCCGTCTTGCCAAGCAACACCTACATCAGTACCTGCTCTGTACAGCTCGTCCATTGTTACATCGTGATTTTTACACCATTCTTCACAATTGAGGTATAGCATATACGTTCCTTGTGGTTTGAATAAGCTTACACCCTTGAAGTTGTTTATTATATAATCATATGCGTAGTCTATATTTTCAGCTAAGACCTCTCTAAGCTCACATAGCCACTCGTATCCTTCGGGCTTGTACGCTCCGATTAATGCGTGCATTGACAAAACGTTCATGTTGTTGTAATGAGATTTGCTGCCTTGAGCTCTTACACGGTCACGAAGATATTGGTTGTATATTATGTGATATGAGCCAACCAGCCCTGCAAGACTAAAGGTTTTGCTCGGTGAATAAACCGCTATAGTTCTATTTCTTGCATCTTCACTTACGCTTTGAGTAGGTATATGCTTGTTTCCATATAAAACTAAATCGCTCCAAATTTCGTCGGCAATTACAATACAATCATTTCTTTTATAAATATCCATTGCCTTTTCTATTTCTTCACGCTCCCAAACACGTCCAGATGGATTGTGAGGTGAACAGAATATAGCAACATGTATCTTATTAGCTTTTATTTTTGCTTCCATATCTTCGTAATCCATACGCCATATCCCATTTTCATCCTGTATTAAATCACTGTGTATGATTTTACGACCAGCATTTTCTAATGACATAGTAAATCCTATATAAGTTGGGGAATGAAGAAGTACACAGTCTCCGGGTGATGAAAACGCATCTATTGCTGACATTACACAGCCTAAAACGCCATTTTCATAATCAATATGCTCCTCCTCTAAACCTACTACTCCATTATACTTCTCCTGCCATCTAATAATAGAATTAATATATTCTTCACTTGGATCGAAGTAACCAAACATCGGATGCTTTGTACGCTCAATAATCGCCTCTTGAATTGTAGGGACAACCGGAAAGTTCATATCTGCTACCCACATAGGTATTAGACTAAAACCCTCTTTTGGAGGCTTAGGTCCCATATCTTCCATTAAATCAACTGCGATAGAATCTTTTTTGCGTCTATCAATTATACTTGTAAAATCGTATTTCATAATGCTCTATTCCTCTCTATTTTTATTTTTTACAATTTTCAAGAAAAATTATATGAATTTTTTTGTTGAAATCACTACATTTTAGGTACAATAGTATTATATTAATTGTCAAACACTATCTCTCCGCCTTTAACTGTCATTACGCAGCTTATATCTTTTATTCTATCTGAATTTATCTCAAATATATTATCTGAAAGCACAGCGAAGTCTGCTAATTTTCCTACTTCTAAGCTTCCCTTAATATCTTCTTCATATGAGGCAAAGGCGCTGTTTATAGTATAAGCTCTTATTGAATCTATGACGTTCAATGCTTGCTCAGGTAAAAATCCTTCATCTGGTTTTCCGGCTAAATCCTTTCTTGTTATAG
>DCPV01000047.1 GCA_002323775.1 Firmicutes bacterium UBA1535
TTTAGAAGAATTTGGCATACGGCATATCATTATAGATCAACTCAGTGTAAAATCCACCTATCAAATTATCAAGAAAGATAAACCTGACATTGTACATGCTCACGATTTTCGAGCAAGTATAATAATTGGAATTAATGAAAAACATATTCATCAATATGGGGGTCGCTTAATATCCCATATTCATAATAACGATCCCAGAATGAGAAAGTATAGCTTATTAGCATTGTTATACAGGATGAGTATTACTAAGTTTGATGATATTGTAGTGGTCTCTAATCCAGTAATTGACGAATACGTATTTAGGAAATATCTTAGAAAGCGATCAAACATAGTAGTTCTGAAAAATATTATCAATGAAGAACTTATTAACAAGAAGCTTCAGTTAGGTCAAGGCCCGAATAGTACTGATTTAATTTTTGTTATTAGATTAACTGAGCAAACAGATCCATTAAAATTTTTAGAAATTGTAAAATTAGTTTCTAATGTAATTCCGCAAGTCAAGGCGAAAATGATCGGGGAGGGACCATTAAGAAAAGAAGTTGAGGAATATATTGAAACATCTCAACTATCTCATAATGTTGAAATGTTAGGTTTTATTAATAATCCCTACCCTTATATTAACGCATCAAAAATTGGTGTTTCAACCTCATTGTGGGAAGGATTTGGATTAAGCGTTCTTGAAGAGCAATTATTAGGTAAACCAGTGGTAGCAACACCAGTTGGTGGTGTTCCAAGTCTGATAACAAAGCAGAGTGGAATGCTGTCTAGTTCGACTCAAGAAATGGCGGAAGAAATTGTAAAACTATTAACAGATAATGAATACTTGACTGAGAAATCAAACAAAGCAAGGGAAAATGCGATCGTAATAAACAATATTTCAAAGTTTATACAAGACCTCAGAATTTTGTATGGTAAATAATATGAAGATAACCGTTTTAACAACCACTTATAATCGTGGAAGAATGTTGAATAAAATTTATACCAGTTTGATAAATCAAACAGACAAAGATTTTCAATGGTTAATCATTGATGATGGAAGTCAGGATGATACCAAAGAGATCGTACATGAATTTCTGAATAACAAAAATGAATTTCAAATTGATTATTACTGGAAAAAAAATGGTGGGAAGCATACTGCACTGAATTATGCCCATCAATATATTGCTGGTGATATAGTTGTTATTGTGGATAGTGATGATATTTTGGTTCAAAATGGAATTAGTTTGATTAAAAGTGCATGGAGAGAGATTTATCAAGATAGCAATTATGGTACCGTTGTCTTTGAGCAAGTTGATTCCAATGGGGAGAAATTAGGTAAGTTTCCAGATTCGTATTACAATGGATCGGATTTAGATTATAGGATAAAGAAAGGAATTAAGGGAGATTTTTCTGAAACTATAAGAACAGAAGTTTTGAAAGAGTTTCCTTTCCCGTCGTTTAAATCTCCAGAAAAATTCTTTTCGGAAGGATGGCTTTGGACAAATGTTGCAATGAAATATAAAACAGTAAACCTGAGGAAAAATTTAGTAATTGGTGGTTACCAGGAAGGTGGATTGACTAAGAGCGGGAGAAAAATGCGATTCCGGTCTCCAGTCGGATTGATGATTTATTATAAGCAAATAAAAAGTTTGAGACAGGTGCCTTTAACCACCAAGTTAAAAAGTACAATGGCTTTTAATGTGTATAAAATATTTAATAAAAATGATGTACATACCATGACAAATGCTGAAATTCAACAAATGTTTGGAAAGATGACCATACTGGAAATGCTGCTTTACCCACCGGCTCAAATTTTTTATTACTATTATAAAATAAAAATGAGGTAAAAACTTTGGTTTATTATACTACCATATTAGTTATTGGATCACTATGTATGATTCTATCGGGGATTAGTAATATTGGTGTAATCAAAAATATATTTGCATTTATTTTAGTTTTGGCGTTGGCCTTATTATCAGGAACAAGATATCAATTAGGTGGATATGATTATCGTAATTATGAATACATGTTTCAATTGGCTCCGACGCTCAATAATTTTAATGTAGCTGATTACATTAAAGCACACGGTTTAATAGGTAGTGATATTGGTTGGACTTTAATTAACTCGGTGACGAAATCTTTGGGATTTAATTTCTATGGATTAACAGTTATTGTGGCATTCTTTTTCTGGTTTTCGCTTTACTTCGTCTTAAAGGGGTATGTGCAAAATCTCAATATTTTTGTTGTGATTGCAGTGTATAAGTACCTTTTGGATGTATCATTTATTTACATGAGACAGTCTGTAGCAGTAGCACTCTTTGCGATTTCACTCAACTTTATATTGAAAAGAAAAATATTACCATATATGTTAATTATTTTGTTTGCTGCTACTATACATTTCTCGGCAATTATTCTTTTTCCAATATATTGGATTAACAAAATCAAGATTACAAAAACTAGACTAGAATGGTACACATTCATCTTTTCCATGAGTTTTATTTTGGTCATTTTACATGTAGATATTAGTTCATTATTTAGCGTTTTTTCACATTTCATTTCAGGATCGGGTTCACAAAAGGTATCTGAGGCAGCAGCGGGTAATTTATATGGTGATACAAATATAATTTCAAGTGTGTTGCATCTGGTAGAATTTTTAATTGTTGACATTTTTTTGATAAAGAAATTTAATGTTGTTGATTTAAATAATGACAAACAAACTTTAATGATTAAATTGTTTATGCTATTGTTACCTATTTATTCTATTTTTGCTGGATCACCAATCATGGTTAGATATGGTTTCTATTTCATTTTCACGTACGTTGTAATTATTGATTTGTTGATTTCTAAAATTAACTTAACTAAGAAAATATTTGTTTTTGTGTTATTGTCGTTAATTTCGTTCGCCGGTATGTATAAGTTCGTAATTAGCTTTGATGATGGTGCAGATTATCAATATGATAGTTTTATTTTTCATGATATATCAATTAGAAATTAAATGAAATTCAAAAAAGAAAGTAACGCGCTATGGACAATAAAGTACCTTTTTTTTCCGTCATTCTACCAATGTTTAACTCTGAAAAATACGTTGGGGAGACATTGAAATCAATCATACATCAAACTTTCACTGATTGGGAACTAATTTTAGTTGATGATG
>DCPV01000246.1 GCA_002323775.1 Firmicutes bacterium UBA1535
CAAATATTTATCCGCTAAATCATCAAACAATATAACAACAACTGCTGCCGGCAAACAAGCTATAAATATCATAAACCAAAATTTAAAGCCTGAATTTTCATAACCGACTTTTTGTGGAAAAAAGTTCTTTAAAGTACCTATAATTTTATTCCAATATAATACAACTACTGCAAGAATTGCTCCTAATTGTATTACGTATGTATACATTTCTACATAACTTTTGCTTGTACTTGTAAATTTTATTAGATTTTGAAATATAATTAAGTGTCCTGTAGAAGATACTGGTAGAAATTCCGTAATACCTTCAACAATCCCCAAAATTATAGATTTGATAATAAATAGAATGTTTTCCATGAAAACAGCCTCCATTAAGTTAAATTTATATTCCTGTACTTTGAATAATGGTCACTCTACTATGTTAGATTATTTATAAAATAAAGGATATATATATTATAAATTATTCAACAATAAAATACAATATGCTTAGCTTACAATAATCTTACATTTTTGTAAGCTATATCGCTTATCAGCTAGCGAGCTCCATTAATTTTTTTCTATTTTTTATTTCTATATTTCTCCTTGAAACATAAACGATATCTGAGCTTTGGAAATATTTTAACATTCTGCTCACTACCTCTCTAGCACTTCCAAGATTTTTTGCTATATTTTCATGAGTTATATTTAATATATCAGAGCCTTCAATTGCTGATTGTTCCAACAAAAATATTGCTAATCTTTTATCAAAACTCATAAAAACAACCTGCTCCATAACCCACATCACATCAGAAAATCGTGAAGAAACTAATTGACTTGTAAAATCTTGAATAAAAAGATTTGAAGTGTTGAGCATTCCATATACCGAAAATGGAACTAATATTATTTCGCAGTCCTTTTCTGCTTCAATTATCATATCAAAGGTTATATTTTTTAACAAGCAATTAGCTGTCATTATGCAAGCATCATTTTCAAATAATCTATACAATGTGATTTCCTTACCAGATTCTGACAGCATATATGCACGCAAATTTCCACTTTTTACAATTGTTAGACCCTTGCAGTCCCCACTGCTGTTGTATACAATGTTATCCTTTTGATACTTAACTATAATAGCATTATCTATAAACATTTTTTGTTCTTCATCACTTATTTGATTCCAAAATGTTAGAGTATTTCTTAGAATTTCAATATCATTTAGATTAGTAAGCATTTATGCACCTCCAATTCACTTATTATATTATAGTATAAAAAATTTAATTTAGCAATGAAATATAAAATTTATTGTAGATTTTATTAATATATCTGATGATATTAGTATTATTTTGTAATAAATGAAGATTCGGAGCAATCCTCCTATAGAGTAAATGCAGTTCACTTTTTTTTACCTTTGTATAGTGATAACATCACAGAAATAAATTGTGTATTTTTCATATAATAAATAAAAAAAAGAGGTGTTATAATATGATTATAAAATTAACAGATAAAGCAAAAGAAAGAATTCTTGAGCACAACAAAAATGGTGTTCCAGTAAAAGTAAAAATAACAGGCTATTCCTGATGTGGTGCCAATTTTGGCGTTGTTTCGGAGAAACAAGAAAATGATGATAAAGTCTATAACGTTGACGGAGCAAACATAGTAGTGTCTAGTGACTTAATTGGTTCAATGAAAGGTATGACAATTAATTATTCATCAAATTGGTTATTCAAAGGTTTTGAGGTTTTACCGGCATTTTAAAAACAACAACTAAACGGAGCATGTCTCCGTTTTTTTAATGCTTTCTTAATCAATTTTTAATAATTTATTCCCTTTACTTTTTTAATATAATTTGCTATACTATAATCGCAAATTGATTATAATTTTAACAATGTTTTTATTAAAATTTCGATAAATAATATAAAATATTTTTGGTAGTTGGAGGAAACAAATGAAAATCGTGTTATTTACAGAAACATATTTACCATTTATCAATGGCGTTGTAACTCATGTAGTTGCTTTGAAAGATGGATTAGAAAAATTAGGACATACAGTATTGGTAGTTACCGCTTGCCCTTCAGCTAAGCAGCACCATATAAAAGATAATATACTATATTGTCCGTCAAGATTATCTAAGAAAATATATAACTATGGTCTTGCTACTCCATTTAGTAGGGAAAGGTTGAAAATTCTGCAAGAATTCAACCCTGATGTTATACATATTCATAGTGAATTTGGTATAGGTCTATCAGGAGCATTTATTGCAAAAAACCTGCAAGTTCCAATGGTATATACACTGCATACAATGTATGATGAATATTTATATTATATATCAAAGCCTATTTTTGTCCCTATGCTAAAAAAAATGTCTCACAGATATGTTCGATACTTAGCAGATAAAGCATCCGCATTGACTGGCCCTTCTCAAAAGGTTCAAGAGTATTTTGATTTATGCGGAGCAAATAAAAGTGTTAATATTATACCAAATCCTGTTGAATTGGATTTATTCAACCCATCTAATTTAGACATGGAAAAGTCAAAGAAAATTAGAGATAAATACAATATATTAGATGATGAAATATTGATTTCATTCTGCGGTAGATTAGGAAAAGAAAAAAGTGTTGATGTTTTGCTGAATTATTGGTCAAAACAGGTTAAAAAAGAGGACAAGTTTAAGCTAATGATTTTAGGTGAAGGTCCTTGCTTAGAAGAATTAAAGCAACAAGCGAAACAGCTTGGTATTGATAATATAGTTATTTTTGTAGGTAGAGTTGAGCACAATGAACTTCCAAGCTATTACGGAGCGTGTCAACTATATATAACTGCTTCATTATCAGATACAAACTCAATTTCCATGAAAGAGGCTATGGCAACAGGACTGCCTGTCATTCATATCGTTGATCCATTAAACAAAGGTCAAGTAATAGATGGAGTAAATGGATATATTTATCACGATGACAAAGAAATGTATCAAATTTTAGTTGATTACAAAAATATGTCAGAGGAAGAAAAGAAAATTATTAAAAAATCAGTAATAGAGTCAGTAAAAATATATGGCAGCGAAGCAATCGCTGAATATTTAGAGAAAATATATTATGAAGTAACTACTGAAAAGGAAGAAGAATTAGCAATATAAATATAAAAAAAGAGCTATCTTGGTATTAAGGCAAGTGAAGTGCACCCCAAAAGTTAGCTCTCTTTTTTATATTTATATTGAAATCAACGTTTTAATTGAAGTATAGGTCATTCTATAAGCAGTATAATTTTACTTTCGACCATATTTTTAATCCTTTCCACTTTTCTTACTTGCTTGACCATAAACATAAATCCTTTTATAATTTTTTAATCTTATGTATGATAAGAAATATGCTTGACTCATCCACTTCTTGTACTTCATAAGGATACCCTGACTCCTCACCGATTTTTTTAAAATCTTCTAAAGTATGAGTAAACGCCTTGAAGCCATCTTTACATATAATCATACCATTTTGGGTTTTCGCATAGTCAATTTCCCCTAAAAGCCCGTTTGTGGCTTGTTCCTCAAACCATTTAAGTCTAAAATCCCAAAATTTAACGCTGTAACTACTGAAATAAGCGACTCCTCCTGGTGCCAACATCTCAAGAATTCTATGAATTACAGCAGAATCAACACGCATGGCAGATAAACCATTCTGTAAACACAAAACAATATCAACAGGCATAGAAAATTGCATGTTGTGAACATCCATCACAACCATGTCTGCGTTGGGATATTCTTTAAGATATTCCCTACCTAGCTCGACACTTTCCTTAGAAATATCAATACCAATTATAGAATTACAGTAGGGCGCTAATTCTCTGACAATTCGACCGTATCCAGCCCCAAGCTCCAAAACATTTTGCGTTTTTGATAAATTTTTCTTCACAAAATCTATCTCTGCTTGCAAATACTGACTAATACGTTGAATTTGAGTATCATACACTTGATACAATTTTTGAGCGCTCAATTTTTCTTTATAATAATTTCCCATAATTATTTTCACCTCTAATCTTTACTTCATTTTAGCACATAAAAAACAAAAAAGCCATATATGAATTTAAATTGGTTGTATAATCATGACCACCAGCTCATCTCGTGGTTTGCTCTTGCCATATAAGGACATGGTACTGGCTTGAGTCTTAAGGCTCACTGAATAGTTTGCCAGCCACATTCAATCTTAGGATTAAGAGGAACCCCAACTATTGACAAAGAATATTTATGTTTATATTGAAATTAACGCTTTTAACTAAAGTATAAATCATTCTATAGGCAGTATAATATCACACTAAAAAATTGAACTGCACTGCCTAATAAAAACAGAATATGAAAAACACAATGTAGATATTTCATCCTTCTTTCAAGCATATATGCTATTAAGGCTGTGGTATATAAAATAATACCTGATATAAACAAAATAAACCCATCCACGCTAATTGCTTCTATAGTAATTTTATAAAAAGGTAAAATCGCCCAACCCATGAATATGTAACAAACAATCGAAAGTATTCTGTTTTTTTCTAAGTCAACCGAGGTAAAAGTTATTGCAAATGCTGCAACACCCCACTCAATTCCAAACATAGTCCATGCAATAACTGGATTTATTTGTCTAACTGAGCCTAATAAAAGAACTGTATAAGTGCCTGCAATCAACATAAAAATTGCACAATGATTAAGAATTTGAAAAACCTTTTTAGGAATATACTTTCGTAGTCCGTGATAAACACTAGACATGCTATATAATATAAGCAACGAAGCTCCGTAAATAGCAGATGATACCACAGCATATCCGTTATTATTCTTTAAAGCTACAATCAAGCAGAAAACAAGTACAGCAACGCTTAAAGTTCCTCCAACAATACTTAGAACCATACTAAATACTTCTTCACCTCTAGTATATTCAGGTATTCTTCTATCAATAAGTTTTGTTCCCATTTTTATTCCACACCTCCACAAATATGTTTACAATTTTTATAAGTATAATGCTAAATTTTTATAGTTTTAATCTGATTTATAACAATAATTATAACAATAAATTAAAAATATTGCAAACAAAAACTATTTATTTTAGCATATAAATTTCTATACCAATCAATCTCTAAATAAATTACAATATAATAAACAAAGAAGTCAATCACTATTGCGATTGACTTCTTTCTAAAAATTTTGGCAAATCAGCTTAATGTAGATGCCAATGTTTTTCTTCTATATATGCTTATATTTTTATCTTGTCCAAGCACCATGAATGTGTACGTTCAGAAAGTTCATAATGCCGAAACCCAAGTTCAGAAAGAGCTTGAATCCTATTCGAAGCAATAGGAGCAGCCTTTGTTATCATTTGAGCTACGTCGAAAAGCAGAAAAAAATCAGTTGAGCAAAGTGTCAGCAACTCCTTGATTAAGAAGACACGTTCATATTCAAAACAAATATCAAGCCGAAGAACCCCTTGCGGTGTTTTGTATTGCCCAATCATGCCGAACATCTCTATCGTTCCTACCGCCTTACCCAGAGATTTGTCCACGACGGCAAAGCGAACATATGCCTCCTGCTCGTACTCTTTCAACCAAAAAGCAATACAATTTTGCATCTCCTCCAAGGTTTGGTATCGAAAATCATTCAAACATCTGTCTGCGTTGAAAAGTTGCTGAGCATCAGGGTCAGAATAACATTTTAACAAATCCTCGGCATCTTCTAACTGAACTAGCCTAAGCATGAAATGTTCAGTTTCCAATACAGGACATCGCTTATAAGGATTATAGCTTCCAAACCTAATAAGTCTTAGTATGTCGTCCTCGGTTTCTAACAAATCATAATCACCTTTTAGACCGTTCGACTTATGATATTCAACACCATACTCGTAGTTAGTACGTAAGCGTGTAAGCAACTCTTTTTTACTGAATTGTCTGGCGTATTTATTAAACGCCCGATTACGAATACCTCGTAACATATCTTCATTACATGGGAAACTGCTGCATTGATAACAGCCGTCAAGACCTTTTTTCGTTGCGCATTTATATACTGAGCAATTACATCCGTCTTTTCTCCCTCGGGTTTTACAGCCAGGGCAATCATCTGCACTGCACAAAACGCAAGCAAGGCCGCACAAGGCCAAATCTTTTTCTTCACAAAATTCCATATGTATCCCTCCTCATATAAAAAGATACCATGGCAATGGCGACAGCTGTATGTCGTAATTTAAGTGACTGATAAAATTTCTTCCGCCCTTTCACGTAGCATGACCTTTAACGATTCAGGTTCCAATACTTCGACTTGCTTGCCAAATCCCATCAGCAATGAAAACCACATTCGCTCAAGAGGAACATTCATTCTAATGACGAAATCACCGTTTTCACGTTCTTCTACAATATTATCGCTTAAATATTCCATAACCTGATGTCGGACTCCATTTTTGCAGAGCAAACG
>DCPV01000195.1 GCA_002323775.1 Firmicutes bacterium UBA1535
AAAAGAGCATTTAAGCATTTGAATAAAAATGGGAAATTTATTTTTGATATTAGTACGCAATTTAAGTATAATTCTATGGAAGATATTTATATTTATGATAAAAATGATGTATTCTATGTTTGGGAAAATAAGCTGGATAAAGAAAAGGATATTGTTTTTATGGAAATAAATTTCTTTGTCAAAGCTATGGACAAGTATGCCAGAATTACAGAAATTCAAACTCATTACATACATAAGGTTTCTGATATTGAAAACATTCTAAAAGATATAGGCTTTTCTGATATTAAGGTATATGACTCATATACAGATGATTTTTATAATGACTCATCAATGAGAGCAACATTTGTTTGCGAAAAAACTGGAAGATAGCATTAATTTGTGCTATACTCAATTTGGAAAATTCTTTTACAATATAACTTGCACTTTGCATAAGGGAGGTAAGTATGAAACACACCCTAATTTTTGGACATAAAATACCAGATACTGACAGTGTTTGTGCTGCTATAACATTGTCAAATTTAAAAAATGAATTAAACGAAAGCTCAAAGCCATACATATTAAGCGAAGTAAATAGAGAAACAGAATTTGTGTTGGATTATTTTGAAGTGGAGACACCAAAGCTCCTTAAAAATGTAAAGCTTCAAATTAATGACTTAAATTATGATAAAATAGAGCCCTTTAAGCCTGAATACCCAGTTTTTTATGCTTATCATTATATGCACGAAAAAACTCTTAGAACATTGCCGGTAACAGATAATGAAAATAAATTGGTCGGTATCATAACAATGAAAGATATTGCTATGAACCTTATTAATACAGAGCAAAAAACACTTACTACATCCTATGATAATATTATAAACACTTTAGACGCTAGACCAATAACGAAATTTGATGAAATTATTGATGGAGAAATAGTAGTCACTGCATTTTATTTTGAAACATTAAAAAGTAGAAATGTAGTAGACAGCTCATCAATAGTAATAGTAGGAGATAGATATGATGTAGTTGAGCTTGCAATAGAAAATAAAGCTAAACTTATAATAATTACAGGAAATTTGGATATTCCCGAAAGACTTGTTGAGTATGCTAAGAATAATAAGGTTAATTTGATTATTTCACCATACAAAACATACTATACAGCAAAAAACATCAGCTTAGCAAAGCCGGTATCTGAAATTATGACTAAAACGCATTTGGTAAAGTTTTATGAAGATACTTATCTTGAGGATATTAAGGAAGAATTAGAAAGTACAAGACATTCAAAGTTTCCTATTATTGCAAAGGATAATACATACTTAGGAATTATGGGCAGAGCTCATTTGCTCAATCCATCTAAAAAAAGAGTCATATTGGTTGACCACAATGAATATGGACAAAGTGCAGATGGCTTGGAGGAGGCGGAAATAGCAGAAATTATAGATCATCATAAAATAGGTGATATATCAACATCCTTGCCGATTAGCTTTAGAAATATTCCTGTTGGGAGCACAAACACTATAATTTATTATATGTACAAGGAAAATGCTATAAATATAGATAAAAAAATGGCAGGTCTTATGATATCGGGTATTCTTTCTGATACATTGATGCTTAAATCACCTACCACCACTAAAAATGATACAGAGGCTGTACATGATTTAGCTAGAACTCTAAATATCAGTATTCATGAATATTGTATGCTAATGTTTAAGGCTGGAACTTCACTTAGCGGAAAAACAATTGAGGATGTTTTATATCAAGATTTTAAAAGATTTGATGTAAGCTCTAAAAAAATTGGAGTTTCACAAGTGTTCACTATGGGCATCGAAGAAATTATGAATAAAAAAGAAGAATATATAAAATACATTGATTCAATTGCTGATTTAAGAGGATATTATCTAAATATCATGGCTGTAACTGATATAATTAACGAAGGCTCATACATGTTCTATACATCCGAAAGAGAAAAGCTTGTTAAAAATATTTTTGAATTAAAAGAAGCGTATCAAGGTGTTTATATACCAAAATGTGTATCAAGAAAAAAACAGATAGTTCCAAGTATTATAAATGCTTTGCATCATATTTAGCTATATTGCTTGCACTACTGTGAAATTTGCACATATTTAAAATATGCGTCGGAATAAATTTATAAAAAACTGTAATAAATACTATTACAAACATTTGATTGGAAGGAAAAAAGATTAATGGATTACATGATAAGAGGAATTGACAAGGATAAAACCTTTAGAATATTTGCTGTAAAATCAACAGAGGTAGTTGATGAAGCCAGAAGAAATCACCAAACATCTCCTACAGCCTCAGCTGCACTCGGAAGAACCTTGACTGTAGGTTTGATGATGGGATATATGATGAAAAATGACAAAGATAAGTTAACTATCAAGATAAACGGTGGAGGCCCTGTAGGAACTATTCTAATTACTGCTGATAACAAAGGAAATGTAAAGGGCTATGTAGACAACCCTACAGCAGATGTAGAAAGAAAAGCTAGTGGCAAGCTTGATGTAGGTGCTTTAGTTGGAACAAATGGGAAAATAACCGTTATAAAGGACATTGGCTTAAAAGAGCCATATATCGGAACCTCTGATATAGTAACAGGCGAAATTGCAGAAGATTTAGCACTATACTACTTTTTATCGGAGCAAACATCATCAGCTATCGCAGCAGGTGTATTGGTAAATCCCGACACAAGCATAAAATCTGCCGGAGGTTTGATTGTTCAGCCACTTCCTGACATATCGGATGAAGGCATAAAAAGATTGGAAGATATGTTTGCTAATATGAAATCAGTATCCGAATATTTTGATACTGAAAAGGATATTGAAGAAATTGTTGATGAGATATTTGAAGGCTTCGAGATAAAAATAACAGAAAAAATACCTGTACAATTCAACTGCGATTGTTCAAATGAGAGAATAGATGGGGTTTTGGTTTCGCTTGGGAAAGAGGAACTCAAAAAAATAATTGAAGAAGATAAAAAAGCAGAAATTACTTGTACGTTCTGCAATAAAAAATATAAATACAACAAGGAACAGCTAGAGAATTTAATGGAAACTATTAAGAAAAATTAAAATGTTGTATTATTTAAGTTGTTGACAAAATCTGTACTGCGTATTATAATACATAGTACAGATTTTAATTTTTAATAAAGCAATATAAACGGTAAAATTTTAATAAAATTTTAAGAATTATGTAATAAATTTTTAACTAATTTGTATTATGATGTAATAATGTGAGAATTGATAATTAATGTCAGTAATTAAAGAAATTAAAAATAATGAAAGGATATGCACTTGGTAATATTCACAAGTATTCTATAGAGTGAATGTAGTTCGCTCTTTTATCTATAAAAATAATGGGGTATATAGGAATTGTTGTGAAATAAGTGCATGAGCATAATCATGCAAAATATATTAATATTGACGGCGTCCTTTGGCATGGGACATAAGAGTGTATCTAGTGCAATAAAAGAGCAGATAGAGTTAAAAAATAAAGATTTTAATGTTGAAATAGTAGATATTTTAGATGTATTTAATCCTGCATTAAATAATGTTGGGTCTAAAATTTATTACAATTTGACTGAACATTATCCCCTTGTATATAATACAATATACGATATAAAAAAAACAAATAAAAATAACTTGTTTGATATTTTACTTTGTACAGCTTATTATAAGAAACTGCATAAATATATAGAAGCTTTTTCTCCAAAATTAATAATAAGCACATTTCCATTATGTTCTTGTGCTGTGTCTATGATAAAAAAGATGTGTAAACTTAATACTAAAATGATTACAGTTATAACTGATATAACAGATAGCTGGGAATGGTTATATAATGGAACAGATTTGTATATGGTACCGTCTAAAGAGGTAAAAAATAAGCTAATCGCTAAGGGTATAGATAAAAATATAATCAAGGTAACAGGAATTCCTGTGAAAAATAGGTTTTTAAACAGTAAGCAAAATACAGAAAAAAACACTCTTTTGATAATTGCAACAGGTATGACAGCGCAGGATTTATCTGATGATGTACTTAAGCAAATAGATAATTATAGCAGTTTAAAAACTGTAATAGTTACAGGAAGAAATCAAGACCTGTATAGTAAGCTGTCATTGAAGCTGTATAAAAATATAGAGGTGCTTGGTTTTGTAAATAATATTGATGAACTGATGGATAAAGCAATATTTTTAATGACAAAGCCCGGAGGAATAACGGTTTTTGAGGCTATCAATAAAGAGCTTCCTTTGCTGGTGAAGGACAGTGGAATAGGTCAAGAAAAAGGCAATGTTGACTTTATAAAGAAAAATAATTTAGGCATGGTTATAAATAATGCTGATGATTTATTAGAAGTGATTAATGACTATTTGCAAAATCCGAATAAAAACATAGAATTCAGCAGAAATATGCGAAAAATAAGAAAGGATTTAAGTCCCAATAAGGTGGTCGAATGTATCTTGGAGAATGCTAACTAGACAAAAGATGAGAGTTGTCTGCGAAGGGAGAAAGATAGTATGAGTAAAGATAATAAAAAAAAGATATTTAACTTTTGCTTTATAGCATTTTCGAGTTTAATATTAATATATATATTGATGAAAAGCAGTGACATTTCATCCATTTATGATGTTTTGAAAGATATAAAATTACAATATGTTTTAATTGCAATAGGTTGCTTATTCATATTTTGGCTTTTAGAAGCTTATATGATTTTTAAGCTAATCCTTAAATTTACTGATAAAAAAGGAAATCTTGAAACATTCTGGCTTGCACTTAAAACAACATTAGTAGGACAATATTATAGCAATATCACTCCGGGTGCTTCTGGTGGACAACCTGTTCAGCTATATATTATGAAAGGTGAAAATGTACCGCTTAGTGAGGGAACCGCTATTCTTGTGGAAAAATTTCTGTTATTTCAAGTAGGGGTGACGATTTATTCATTAGCTTTAGCTATATATAAGCTTAGAACCTTGGTAGGATTTGCCAATAGTGCTACGTGGTTTGTAATGATAGGCTTAGTAGTAAATATCTTAATGATTTTGTGTATATGGTTAATTTCGATTAAGCCAAAATTTATTAGGAATGTAATTGGATTTATAATAAATTTTTTAGCTAAATGCAGAATTATTAAGGATTTGAGTAAGGCTCAAAATGATTTTGAAGAATTTGTAAAAAATTATGAAATTTCTATAAAAAAGATGAAAAATAATAAAATGTTGACTTTCAAGCTATTTGCATTAACCTTTGTACAGCTTACACTGTTTTTCAGTATAACATATTTTATTTACAAATCCTTTAATTTGAATGGAAACGGAATTTTTGAAATTATATGCCTTCAAGCCTTTGTGTATATGTCTGTGTCCTTTGTACCAATTCCCGGAACTATAGGAGCCAGTGAAATGGGCTTTATGCTTCTGCTTGGCAATGTATTTTCTAAAAATATAATTGGAGCTGCAATTTTGATGTGGAGAGGTATCAGTTATTATTTTAGTTTAATTTTCAGCGGAATTTTTGTAATATTGATATCAATATTCAAAAAATATAAACCAATATAAAATGAATCCTTTTGTAATTTCTTGGAAACCTAAATTTGCTATTGTTGATTTTAGAGCAGATGAAAAAATATTTGAAACTATAAGAAAATTTAACATTATACCGATAAAGACTATTAAGTGCGATGATATTTTAGAACCAGTTTGCGGTCATCCGGACATGGTTATACATCCTATTGATAATAAAAATATTGTCATTGCTCCGAATGTTTTTGATTATTATGCAAGTATATTTGAAAATAGTGGAATAAAACTTATTAAAGGTGGAAAAACTTTAAGTAGAAACTATCCAAACGATATTGCATATAATGTAGCAAGAATAAGGAACTATGCTATACACAATTTAAAATATACGGATGAGGTTTTAAAATATTATTTGCAAAAATCAGATATAAGCTTTGTTCATGTAAATCAGGGATATACAAAGTGTTCAACTGCCTGTATTGACAACGATAAAGCCATTACTTCTGATTTCACAATTTATACTACTATTAGAAATTTAGGTCTTAAATGTCTGTATTTTAATTCCCAAAATGTATATTTAAAGGGTTTTGAATATGGTTTTGCTGGCGGATGTATGGGAATGTTAGATGATAAGAATTTTTTATTGACAGGTAGAATTTATGACAAGGAGCAAAGAAAAGAGCTTTATAACTTTGTAGAGACTTCGGCGTTTAAAGTCATAGAAGCTTCTGACGAGATTTTGACTGACTACGGAACGATAATAGTAATATAAATATGGCTCGCACAGCGAGACGGTGTATAATTTGCAAATGATAAAAGCAAAAAGTGTTAGATTCAAATATATACCTTATATTTAGAGCTTAGCACTTACAATCATAAATACTTGGAGGAGTGGTAGCTTGGAGCTTTTATCATTGGAAATAGACAAAAAAGACGATGTTAGTTATTATAATATAATCAGCACTTTGACAAATTTGCAGCATAAATCAATGACTGCGACAATATATGCACAAAATGATACTTATGATAAAATTATTTATAATATAGATAAATTAACAGATATAGAAGAATGCAGAGATGAAATTATCTCTAAAATAAATGATATTATAAAATCTTACATGATGGAAGAAGCTTTTAATTATTTTGAAAAAAGCTATTTTTATTTTGAAGATGCAGAGAGCAGCTCAATTAAGAAAATAATTGAAG
>DCPV01000050.1 GCA_002323775.1 Firmicutes bacterium UBA1535
GTAGGCTTTGTAGTTTTAATGCCTATAGCAAAAGCTCTTGCAAGGAAAACAAATAAACAAATAGCACTTTACATAAGTGCACTTGTAGCAGGCTTAGGTATTGCCCACACATTCATTCCTCCGACACCCGGACCATTAACAGGAGCAGAGCTTTTGGGCGTTGATTTAGGTACAATGATTTTCTGGGGTATAGTAATAGGTTTTCCTTCATTTATAATATCAACATTTATCTATAATAAACTTTTCTTGTCAAGAAAAGGTTTTTGGAAAGATGATTGCTTAGACCCACAAGCTGTAAAAAATGAAGAAGAAATTAAAAAACTTGAAGCTGAGTTGATAAAAGATGAAAGCACAATACCATCATTTGGATTGGCAATGCTTCCAATATTCTTACCAATAATTCTGATTCTTTTAGGAACTGCTTCCACTGCCGCAATGGGTAAGGATAATGTTCCGGAAATAATAAAATTCGTTTCAGATAAAAATGTGGCTATGTTTGCAGGTGTCTTAGCATCATTCGTCTTGTGTATAGGAAGAATGAAAATGGACAAAATATCGGACAGTGTAAACAACGCATTATCGCAGGCAGGTACTGTTTTACTTATAACTGGTATGGGCGGCGGACTTGGAAAGGTATTAGCTGATGTCGGTATCGGAAACGCTTTGGTAGCAGCTATAGAAACAATCAATATTCATCCTATATTGTTTGCGTGGCTTGTGGCAGCTTTAATAAAAGCGGCTCAAGGGTCTGGTACAGTTGCTATGATTACAACTGCGGGCTTGTTAGCTCCGGTAATTACAAGTATGAATGTAGCGCCGGTAGTTTTAGCACTTGCTACTTTCTCTGGAACCTTGGCTACAGCGCATGTTAATGACTCTGCGTTTTGGATAACATCAAAAATAGGCGGACTTTCAACAACAGGTGGCTTGAAAACATATACATTAACTTGCTTCATAGTATCCGTAGTTTCATTGGTACTGCTGTTTATATTAAACATATTCATTTAGGCTAACTATATAAAAGTGGGGTTATTTTAATCCCACTTTTATGCAATTTATATAATATCGTATATTTTAGACAATACCATAAGGAGGTACATTATGTTTAACAGTGAATTAATCGACACACTTGCCCGTGAGCTTATAAAAGCTGAGGACACTTGTGTGACTATCGAAAGATTTAGTGAAAAATATCCCGAAATAACTATTGAGGATTCATATAAGATACAAAACAGAGTTATAGAGCTAAAGCTTGAAAGAGGAGAAAAAATAATAGGTAAAAAAATTGGCTTAACGAGCAAGGGAATTAGAGAGCAAATTGGAGTTTTCGAGCCTGATTACGGAGTTCTGACAGACAAGGGATTGATATACGGAAAAGAAGAACTTGACCTTTCAACAATGATTGAGCCAAAGATTGAGGCAGAAATTGTTTTTATACTTAAAGAGGATTTAAAAGGACCTATCGTAACGCCTTGGGATGTTATCTCAGCTACACAGGGTATAATGCCGGCACTTGAAATTGTTGATACTAGATTTAACAGCTGGAATTTTAAGATTTACGATACAATCGCAGACAGTGCATCCTATGCCAGAATAGTCGTAGGAGATAAGATGACAAAGATTGATGATATTGACTTGTCAGTTATTGGAATGGCAACATATAAAAATGGAGAGCTCATAAATACCGCAAGCAGTGCGGCTGTAATGGGCAATCCTATAAATGCTGTAGTCTGGTTAGCAAATAAAATGATTCAATTTGGAAATTATCTTAAAAAGGGTGAGGTAATTTTATCAGGCTCATTGACACCGGTATTTCCAATAAATAACGGAGATTATATAAATGTAGTTTTCGACAGAATAGGCAGTGTTACACTTAAAGCCAAAAAATAGGAGGGAAAAGCTTGAAAGTTATTGTAATAGGCGGAGTTGCAGCGGGCATGAGTGCTGCTTCTAAAATAAAAAGGTCTTTAAAGGATTCAGAGATTATTGTATTTGAAAAGACAAACGAAGTATCATATGGCGCTTGCGGGTTGCCTTATTATATTTCTGATGTAAATAATAATGAGGACTTGCTTAGAATTAGAAAAGCACCGGAATTTATAAGCTCTGGGATAGATTTAAGAACAAATACAGAAGTAATAAAAGTAAGCTTCTGCGACAAATCGGTTAAGGTAAGAAACAATTCTAATGGTGAAGAATATGTAGAAAGCTATGACAAATTAGTTATTGCTTCCGGAGCTTCTCCTATTGTTCCCAATATAGATGGTGTTTTGAATGAGAATGTATTTACTCTAAAGAGTATTGAGGATTCAAACAAAATTAAAAATGCTGTAAAAAATTTGAAAAACGTGGTTATAGTCGGAGCCGGATACATTGGCATGGAATTAGTTGAAACATTTAAAGCTATGAATATGAATATAAGACTTATAGAAATGTCTGACAGAATACTCCCTGCTTTTGACAAGGAAATAACTGATATAGTACACGAGCATCTGACGGATAAGGGAGTTAAAATTCATGTATCAGAGCAGCTTGAAAAAATTGTTGGATATAACGGAAAGGTAAAGACAGTAATTACAAACAAGATGGAATACGAGGCTGACTGTGTCATAATTTGTGTTGGTGTTAAGCCAAATACAAGTTTTGCAGGTGATGAATTAGAAAAAGCTAAAAACGGTGCTATACTTGTCAACCATAATATGGAAACTAATATAAAGGATGTATATGCCGGTGGAGATTGTGCCTGCATTTATCATAAGGTATTAAAAAAGGATTTATTTATACCTCTTGGTACTAATGCTAATAAACAAGGTAAGATAATAGGAGAGGTAATATGCGGTAAAAAAATCAATTTCAAGGGAGTATTGGGTACTGCTATGGCTAAAATAATTGATTTAGAAGTTGCTTGTACAGGAATTACCGAAAAGCAAGCAGTTTTAGAAAATATAGTCTATAGTACAAGCTTTGTTACAGCTCCAAACCATGCACCATATTATCCGAATCCAACAAATTTAAGCCTTAAATTAATATATGATACTAAGACCAGAATAGTCTTAGGTGCACAGATTGTTGGGATTGAGGGTGCGGCACTTAGAATAAATACTCTTGCTGCTTGTATATATAACGAAATGACTGTCGAGGATATGCAATATCTTGATTTAGGATACGCACCTCCTTTTGCTTCTGTATGGGATATTATCCATATCGCAGCAAGTTCGGCAAAATGAAAGGAGACAGAGTTAATCATGTCAAAATTGATATCATTAAAAGAAATTGTTAATTTAATAAATGACGGTGACACAGTAGCCTTTGGTGGAAATGTATTGCACAGAAGCCCTAACAGAGCGGCAAAGGAAATTTCACTTCAGGGAAAAAAGAATTTACATTTAGTAAAAACAGCAGTTGCATATGAAATCGACTTGTTATGTGCTGTGAATGCTTTAGAAAAGGTAACTGTAGGCTTTGTAGGCTATGAATCTGAGTTTGGACTATGCAAAAATTATAGAAACAGTGCTGAAAATGGAAACTTAAGGGTAGATGAAAATGCGTGTTATACAATAATAACAGGATTAAGAGCAGCTTCTTATGGTGTGCCATTTTTACCCGTACGAGGATTGCTGGGCAGTGATTTAATTGATACAGTAGGCTTTAAATTAGTTAAAGACCCTTATTCTGGAGAGGAGCTTGCTGCAATAAAGCAAATACGTCCAAATATAGCGTTTATTCATGTGCAGGAGGCAGACATATATGGAAATGCACGAATAATAGGTCCTAAATACGAGGATGTTATAATTGCAAAGGCTTCAGAAAAGGTTGTTGTAACATGTGAAAAAATAATTGATGGAGATATTTTCTTAAAAAATCCGGAACTGGCGGATTTAAGTTCAGTTTTTGTTGATTATGTCGTTGAACTTCCAAATGGAGCAAGACCGGGCTCTTGTCCTGAATACTACGATATTGATAAAAATGAAATTAATATGTTTAAAGCTACAAAAGCTGAAGATATGATGAAATATATAGAGAAATCCTTGGAGGCTGAATATGGAATATAAAGTATCGGATATGATGGTTATAACAATAGCGAGAGCCTTGAAAGGGGCAAAAAATGCTTTTCATGGAGTTGCCTCGCCTGTTCCTATGACTGCAATACTGCTTGCAAAGAAACTCTATGGTGATAGTTTAACATATTTAAACATTACAGGAGGAGTGAATGTTGTTCCGAATGAGCTTTCAATATCTACCGATTCATATAATCTATTTAAGGGTACAAAAAGTGTTTTTGGATTGACAGATATATTTGATTTAGCGGCAAGAGGTGGATTAGATGTTGCTTTTTTAAGCGGAGTTCAAATTGATAAAAACGCAAGATTAAACAACAGCGTTATTGGAGACTATTTTAAGCCTAAGGTAAGATTGCCCGGCGGTGCGGGAAGTGCTGTGCTAGTTCCTAATTGCGAGCGTGGATTTATTTGGAGAACTAAGCATGACAAGAAAAGCTTTGTTGACAAGGTGGATTTTGTAACAACTCAAGGAAATGTAAAATATGTTTTCACTCCTCTGTGCGTTTTTGAGAAGCTTGAGAATGAGCTTATCCTAAAAAGCATATCTCCGCTTTCGTCATTAGAAGATATAAAAGAAAATACAGGCTTTGAAATCAAATATAATAATTTGGAATATATTGATATACCTACTGAGGAAGAACTGAAGGCACTTTATGAAGTAGACCCGGATAATATAAGGGATTCAGAATTTTAAGGATATCACACTGAAAACTTTGGAGGATTTATGTACTTTTTAACATATAGTTATAATAATAAAGAATATATCGGAGTTTTGAACAGAGATAAAACTGCTGTTATTCCTGCTGAAATGATATTTGAAAAGCTTAAGCAGACTGCACCAAGCGACATGATTAATTTTATTGAGCTTTCAGAAGATTTAGATACAGTAATGTTTAGTGAAATTATTAACTCGTCAAACAATGAAACTATAAGTCTAAATGATGTAAAAATTCTTGCTCCAATTCCATATCCAAAGAGGAATGTAATATGTCTTGGCAAAAATTATGCCGAGCATGCAAAGGAGATAAAGGCAATAAAAAATATTAACTCTGACATACCTGATAAACCAATATATTTTAGTAAAATTGCATATCCTGCCATAGGACAGGGAGAATATATTAATTCGCATAAAGAAATTGTAAAAGAGCTTGATTATGAAGCAGAGCTTGCCATAATAATAAGTAAAAACTGCAAGGCGGTAAATAAAGAGGATGCAGAAAATTATATATTTGGCTATACGATAGCTAATGATATCTCTGCGAGAGATATTCAATCGGAGCATATTCAATGGCATAAGGGAAAATCACTAGATACCTTTTGTTCCTTGGGACCTTATATAGTTCATAAATCCGGCATTGCATTTCCTCCTCAATTAGAAATAAAATGCTATGTAAATGACGAGCTTAGACAAGATGGGAATACAAATCAGCTAATATTTGATATACCAACAATTATAAGTGACTTATCAAAGGGAATAACGCTATTTGCCGGAGATATAATATTGACCGGAACTCCTGCCGGAGTTGGCGCTGGATTTGTTCCGCCTAAATACTTAAAGTCAGGAGATATAGTTAGCTGTTATATAGAAAGTATTGGAGAACTCACAAATGTTATAAAATAAATACTCAACCGTCAATATATAATTTGTGTTTCAAGGTATAAATAAAAATCTTACTAAAAAATAGAGTAAAAGTCTGCAAATAAAATTTTTTACTTGATTTTTAGAGGATTTTTATTTTTGTGTGTAGAATAGATACAAAAAAAGATAGTATATTTATTGAAAGTTTGATATTATATAAAAGACAGCATATAAGGGGCAAAATATAACAATATTAATTAGTAACTTACTTTGAAAGGAAATTTATAAATGCTTTATAATGAAAAGAACAAAAGAAATGCTGAGCGAATTTTTTACATAATAGAAATGCTACTGAAAAATAAAAAAATGAAATTTGCAGAAATACAAAAAATTTCTGACATTCCAAAAAGCTCGCTATTCGGACTATTAAACGAATTAGTTGCTTTGGGAATTTTAATTTTTGACGATGAAAAAAAATGCTATGACATAGGATATAACTTTATACAATTAAGCTACAAATGTATTTCAAACGTCGATTTTCTTAAAGCAATTGATGCTGAGTGCTTAAAATTGTCAAGCTCAATAAACGAAACAGTTCATGCTGCTGTGCTATCCGGAACAGATATAACCTATATAAGCAAGCATGAGGGCAGAGAAAGAGTCTCAATTATCAACAGCTTAGGTATGACATTGCCTGCTCATGCAACAGCCATCGGAAAATCATTACTATCAAAATACTCTGATTATGAATTAGAAAAGTTGTATAAAAATAAAGAGCTTACACAATATACGCCAAATACAATAACAGATGTTTCCAAACTTATTTGTGAAGTATCAAAGGTCAGAGAACTAGGATACTCTACTGAAAGTGGTGAAATTTCATTGCTTGCAGGCTGTGTCAGTGTTCCAATAAAGCAAAACGGAGATACTATTGCAGCGATAAGCGCTACAGTTACTGTGACAAAATTAAATGAAGAATATAAAGAATATCTTTTGAATCAATTGAATAATTCAAAGGAAAAAATCGAATTTCTTATAAATTTTTAAGCTTCAATACATATTAAAAGCCTGTAAATAATAGTGAGCTATATTTGCAGGCTTTTTAATTTTATTTAAGTATATAAGTATCAAAAGAAGTGTTTGAAAACACAATAAAGTTTCCTTGGTTAAAACAGCCAAAGCCTTGTCCACACAAGGCTTTGGCATCAAATTTATATCATCTTTATTAACTATAATAAGTATATCACAAAATTATATAAAAATCAAGTCTTGTATTTTGAATAAAATTCCATATAATAAAATTACAATAATAAGCATTATTGTGCAAAAACTAAGAAGGTGGGTATATATGAATAATAGCTTAGAGCAAGAGTTGGAATATTTTAATAAAATAATGGAGTTTATACATCAGCAGCTACAAATTCTATACAGGAAGCAGACAGAAATTAGGAATGAAGTTAAAAAAGAAAGAGAGTATATGTGGGATGGTGGTAAAAGACATTCAATTAAGGACTTTGATGATATTATAGAATTGGGTTTGCATGATCAGAATGTAACTTTAATAGAAAACAAATATTTGCAGAACGAATCTGAAATAAATAAATTAGAAATACAGAAAAAATCTCCATACTTCGGAAGATTTGATTTTTTAGATAAATATACCTCAGAGTATAATACAATCTATCTTGGTGCTTACAGCCTCATGGATTCAGAGCTAATAGTCGATTGGAGAGCTCCTATATGCTCTGCTTATTATGACTTAGATTTAGGAGATGGGTATTACGAAGTAAATTCTGAAAGGACAGAAATTAATGTAACATTGAAAAGGCAATATAAAATTATAGATGGGAAATTTGTATACATGTATGATACAGATTCTTTAATGTATGATAATATCCTAGGTGAAGTCTTGTCGAAAAAAACTAATAATAAATTACGAGTGATTGTTAATAGTATTCAAAAAGAGCAAAACAAAGCCATCCGTAGCAGTAGCAAGCATAATGTTTTAATTTATGGATTAGCAGGCAGTGGGAAAACAAGTGTTGGACTTCATAGACTTGCATATGTATTATATTGCAATAGAGGCAAAATAAAGTCAGAGGATATAGTGATTTTGTCAAATAACACTATTTTTAACTCATATATTTCAAATATTTTACCTGAGCTTGGCGAAAATCCTGCCACATATATGATTTTCTACGATTTACTAATTAGTCTTTTACCTAAAAATATGGGTGTAGAGAGTTACTATGACCAATTAAAAGCAATTGAAAGCACTCCATTGTCAGAAAGAGTAAAACTTATTAAAATTAAATATTCTTATGATTTGATACAATTTTTTATTAAGTATTTTTCTTCATTCTCATTTATTATACCGGAGGTTAAATATAAAGAAGATGTCATCGTATCTCCTAAAGATATTGAAAACAAGCTGCAAAAAATGTATTTTTCTAATTTTAGAGCTAAAATAGAAATAATTCATGAAATTATCAAGGTAAACGTTGAAGAATATTTTTTTAATAATAAAGATAAAATAATGGAGGATATAGTTAATGACAGTCTTGAGTATATATCAATTGACGAAATTGAATTTTTATATAAAAAGGCTAAGTTTGAATATGCACAGGGTGCTATAGAAAGATTTGGTTTTTTAAATAAAATAAATCAAGCTGAACAATTAACTGAAATTCTTAAATTATACTCAAAGGAAAGAAATTATAATTATGATTTGCAGATGAGCGTAGAAAAGGGATTTGCAAGAGGAAAATTATTATACGAGGATTCCTTGCTGTATTTGTTAGTATGTATTTTGATGGGCGAAATCAAGCCTTTTGCTAATGTGCTTCATGTGTTAATTGATGAATCGCAGGATTTTAATTTACTGCAAATGTATATAATTAAATCTCTTTTTCCGAAAAGTATTTTTACGCTATTGGCTGATGTTTATCAAGCAGCTAATAATACAACGACAATACAAAGCTATGAAGATTTTAAATTGATATTTGGTAAGGATATGAAAGAAATATTGCTTCCGAACTGTTATCGTTCTTCAAGCGATATTAACGCATTAGCATTTAATGTATTAAAAAAGTATGATGATGGAGTTGATGGCAAATACTCATATTTTAATAGAGAATTTAAAAAGCCAAAACTTATAATAACTGAAAATATAATTAAAGTCACAACGAAAATTCTAAAAGAATTAAATGAATATAATTTGGTTGGAATAGTGGTCTCTGATGAGAAAGAAGCTGCTAAGCTAAAGAAAAGTATAGGAAATACAATAGATATTCAATTGCTTACTAAACCATCTGATGAACTTAAAAGCAAGATAGTTATTATACCGCTGTTATTATCAAAGGGATTAGAATTTGACGCTGTTTTATTGATTAATAGTTTTAAAAACAATGAAAACAGAAGTAATGCTTATCAAAGATTATATTTGGGATTTACAAGAGCATTACACGAATTATTTATAATTGAAGAACAGCAAATATCAAGTGATTTTGAAGATTGTATGCAGTATGTTGATAAAGTTGAAATTGAATAAATGTAGAATTAAAAGTTTAATCTATAGAAAAATTTGAAGATACTTTATTATTGTAAAACTGTTTAAATATAAAACTTTTTAAAAAGTATTTTTAGATTGTTGTAAAAACAACAAATAAATTTTTGAATTTGTGATATATTATTGAAAACAATATTTTTATTATTGTTATATTACACGGATATTAATTTATTACACTAGCGATAGTGAAAAAATGGAGGATAATATGATAAAAAATCTAATAAAAAATTTAGAACATGAAAAAGTTATGCCATTAGTAGAACAGGTTCAAACACTATCAGGACAGGTAGTAAGCAAGACCTTAGCTCAAAACAAAGCTGTGAGTTTAACTCTATTTGCATTTGACAAAGGCGAAGAAATCAGCAGCCATGACTCAGATGGAGATGCCATGGTAACAGTACTAGAGGGAACAGCGAAAATCACTGTTGACGGAAAAGATCACATAGTAAAAGCAGGGGAAACCTTAATAATGCCTGCAAAAAAACCTCACGCACTATTTGCACAGGAAGCTTTTAAAATGATGCTGGTAGTTATATTTCCATCAAGCAAATAAGGCAAAGCATAGTTTAAAATATTAAAAAGCAAAGGATGATGTAAATACTCCATATATATGAGTGTTTGCATTATCCTTTTTTGTAAATTTCCGACAAAGTATGCTATGAGTTTAATTCCGTTGTGCAGAGTGAGCTTTGGAAAATTTTTTAAAGCTTCTTTTTTTACTTACACAAGTAGTTAAAAATTTTTATAAAATTTATGAAAATAATTGTCCCCGAATTAAGGATTTTCTGGTTATTATATGTAGAAATATTTCACTAATATATAATAAGAGGTTTACTAGAATAAAAGCGAAAATTCAATATAAGATTATCATACAATGAAGGGGTGATTACTATCAATAAAGAAACTACAGAAGAAGTTATAAGAGAAATAGAGAAATTAGATACAATTTATAGTGATGTATTGCTTTTAAAATATGTTTATGGTTTTAATCGTGAGGAAGTAGCAAAATATTTAGGTATAAATATCGAGACGGTAAAAAAGAGATTAGTTAAGGCGATGTCTAAAATTAAAGAAAGCATAGAAAAATAGTGGGTTAAATGAAAAATCATTAAATATAAGCTTAAATTTATATGTAAAATTATAATGCACAATGCGTATATTAATTATTTTTTCCCTGTTCTTAACTGACATTTGCATTTTTAATATAATAAAAAAACCGACGATTAAGCAATCACCATATATCCTTGCATACCTACTTCATTATACTTATAAATTGTTTGCAAATTTCAATTTGCTTTTATATAATTAAAAAAATAAGAAATGATGCAAATACTATACATTTTAGTATTTATATCATTTCTTATTTTTTATTTACCAAATTTATGTGAATATAATTATCGTTGTATATTTTAACTAACTTTGTTATAATATTAACACCAAATACAAGTCACATGTAAAGGGGGGAAAAACTATGATTTTTATGATGATAGAAAATGAAAATGATAGATTAAAGGCAGAGACACTGTATTATAAATATCGAAAATTATTAATGAATATAGCAAAAGATATTTTGAACGATAATAATTTAGCTGAAGATGCTATACATGAAACGTTTGTACGAGTAATTAAAAATTTACATAAAATAGATGAAAATAATTGTCCCCGAACTAAGAATTTCTTGGTTATTATATGTAGGAATGTTTCATTAACTATGTATAATGAAAAAATCTATTTGAATAAAAGCGAAAGTTCAATAGAAGACATGACATACGACGAAAGCTTAGACTACTGTTGCCCTGAAAACATTACTATCAGCAAAGAAACTAGAGAAGAAATAGCGAAAGAGATAGAGAAATTAGATACAATTTATAGTGATGTATTGCTTTTTAAATATGATTATGGATATAGTCGTGAAGAAATAGCAGAAACTCTGGGTATAAATGTTGAAACAGTAAAAAAGAGATTAGCAAGAGCAATGATTAAAATTAAGAAAAGCTTAGAAAAAGAGGGAGCAATATGAAAAATGATGATAAAACACTAGATAAGATATTTGATTTACTTGTGGGTGAAGCTGCTGTTATTGCAAATGAGCGTATTGCAGAAAAAATTGTCCTCCCAGAATTAAAAATTGAATTTTCCAAAGAACACGAAGCAAAAATGCGAAAGCTGTTTAAAATTGAAAGAAGTAAGGGATTCTTTAAAAATTTTCAAAAATATTCTTTGAGAGTTGCTGGTATTTTACTTGTATTTATTATTGTTTCTGCTATATCAGTATTTAGTGTAAGTGCGTGGCGGGTTAAGTTTTTAAACTTTGTATTTGACTCTAAAAAACCTAATACTGAATTTCAATTTGGAGATGCAAAAGGAAACGCATATTCAAATGATGAAATGACTTTTGAATATATACCTAGTGGATTTGAACTTGTGAAAAGCGTAGCTAATGAGTCTAATGTATATTTAAGATTTGAAAATAGCGGTTTATACTTTTCGTTCTCCTTAAATAGTATTGGGGGTAAAATTGGTATTGATACAGAGAATGGTAAAATAGAAGAATTGACCATAAATGGGTATGAAGCTGTTTATAGTGAAAATAAAAATATAAATGCTTTGATATGGAGTAATGGTGAGTTTGCCTTTACTATAATAGGAAATATACCTAAAGAGAATATAATAAAAATAGCAGAAAAATTTAAAAAATATTAAATAAAAAAAGAAATTTAAAATATTTTGTCCCCGTTTCCTCTTAAATTAAGTTATATATATAAACTTAAATTTAGGAGGATTTTTTATGAAAAAAACATTATTAACTAAAATGATAATATGGATTCTTGTACTATCATTAAATTTATTATTTTCTACTTTTATTTTTGCCCAATCAAGAGAGACTAATGAGAATATTGTTATTAGACCGCAAAATATTGCAATAACAGTACATAGCAATGATATCATTCTTGGGACATTTGGCAAGCTAACCTGTAAAGGACATACAGAGGTGTCATACGGGTATTTAGCAGGGATTACAATGGAACTCCAAGAATTCAAAAATAAGGAATGGACAACAATAAAAACTTGGTCTGAAACAGACGCAGATTATGTTGCGTTGAATACAAGCTATTTTGTAGTAAAAGGAACATATAGGTTAAAATTAACACATAAAGCATACGACAGCAATATGAAACAGATTGAATCTTTTATAAAATATAGCAAGACAATATTTTATGAATAAAAAGTTTTAGCTATGGTAATTATGCTAATTGATCATATTGCTTCTTTTATTCCGGATGAACCTACTATTTATATTGTATTGGCAGAATATCCGTTCCTATATTTATGTATTGTTGTATAATTGGGTATGAAAATAAAATATATGTTAAGATTTTATGTCTTAAATCTAGTAATGGGTATAACAAATGGATTTCTTTATATAAAATATAATTTTGTAAGAGCAATTTTGGTTATAGTTATAGTAATATTCATAATGGATAAATTTAAAAACAAGAATGATGCAAAGAAAATATTATTTTCATTCATAGCTTTGCAAATATTATTTTGTGTGTTTCTTATAATTACGGAATATCTTATGGGTGAGAAGTTTAATGAATTTGTATTTGTAATTTTACCTGTTGCCCAAGCTTTCTTTGTTAGCATAGTAATAATGTTGGATGGGGAACTATATTTTGTTCTATTCGGGGTAATAATGTATATTTTTAACAGGTCAAGCCCTCTGAAATTCCATGTTCTGCAAGCTCCTATAGAATATTGACTATAAAAAATAAGATGAAAATAGTAAAAATTAATTTAAGTATGCTTTAAAATCTTAAAAAATCAGTAAATACTCCATACCTTATAGTAGAAACTTTATGTAATAAATTCAAAAAAATAAATTTATAATAAAAAAACAATTAATTTCGAATAAATATATACTAATTTCGCCATACTTCGGCACAAAAAAATATTTATAGTATAATAACATTATATGAATTTTAAAATGAAAAATTGTTTTAAATAAATTTAGAAAGAGGTGATTCCATTGGCAATTTAAAAACTTTACTACATATTATAAGAAGGATATTGATGGTTTTATGACAGAATATTTATAAAAGCTACATCAAAGTTTTATATAGATTAAACAAAAAATTGGCTAAAAGTAGCCTAAAAAACCTAGGAGGAAGAATATGTTAAAAAGATTAATAAGCATAATGTTAGTGATAGTTATGATATTCAGTTTATTTACTTTTGCTTATGCTAATGAAGATATCAAAAAAAATGATAAGAACTATTATGTTGAGACTGGGTATATACCTGATGATGTTATTGAGTATGCTAAAAATTCTATAGGTAATATGTTAATGCGTCAATATGATTCAGATTCCATAAAATTATTATATCCATTTAAACTTTTTAATTGTGAAATTGATTTATATTATTTTATGGTTTATTTTAACGATGAAATAATAGGATCGTATAGAGTATTCAATTTGGATGGTGAATATAATGGTATATTTAGTGAAGCCGGTACATTCGAAAAAAATATATTGAATGCTTTTTCCAAATCTACTATTGAACATCCTGTTAAAATATTGCGTGGACAGTATAAAGATATGTATTCTGTAGTTAATGATAAGGTTTACACCATTATTGATGATATAGAAGGGAAATTTACAGAAACATCATATTTACAACAAAAATCTAGTGAAATAAAACTAGAAAATTTAAATAAAATGCTGTATACTATGAATATTAATGTATGTGAAACACAGGAGTATAGACCTTATAAGTGGTTACAGCTAGATTTAAGTGAAACACAAGGGAGTGATAGCTGGTGTTCAGCATATTGTGCGGCATCTATAATTAGATTTATAAAAGGTTTAAATTTATCACAATGTTCAGCTAAAATACTTATGGAGTGGACGTATCCAGGGTTGCCTTTAAATGAATTAAAAAAATTAGCATTTCCTAGGAATAAGGTACTTGAATACTCTAAGCTCAAAGGTTTAAACCCTGTGCTAACTAGTGGAAGAGTGTCTACAAATTATGTACAGACACAAATAAATAAGGATATACCTTTGTGCTTTATCATTACACAAGATGAAAGTAATGGTGAAATATTTCGCCATACAATTGTATGTAGAGGATATTATGATACGGGGGAACAAATTAATTTTTCAGTATGGAATCCTTGGAATACAACATATGAAACATTGAATGGAAAAAACTTTAGATATGTAGATAAATACGGAGATTGGTATACATGGGATGAAACTATACATGGTTTTTAGTAAATGGTTTTATATTATATAAAGTTTTATTTTTAGTGTAAGGGGCTAAAAATTATAATAAATATTAAAAGAGAATTGAATATGTTTAAAATATATTTAATTCTCTTTTCGAGTTTTTATGAGGTGTATATGAAGAGATATATAATATATGTTGTTGTTATTATATTGTTAATAATGGCTATTATATTTTTTGCATTATTATTTAATGATAAAAATAGTCCCAAATCAAACAATGAAACCAAACTAGATAACAATGAAAGAGTGGAGAAATGGCTATCAGCACCTACGGCATATGTTAATAACTGCTTATATATTGGCAGAGGGGAGGTTCTGTATTCAGTGCCAGATGGGTGGGAGTATTATGGAACTATACTTAAAAAAGTGCCACGAGATAAGTTTACATTGGAAGAAGAACTCTGCTCTAATGTTGCAAAATTTGGATCAAAGGTTTTTCTAAACAGAAATAATTTGGATAAAATTTATATTGAGTTCAATATAGATGGGAAAATACAATATAATGAATTCAGAGATGAGTAGTTATAATTTTTTAATAAATACTGATGTAAAAACAGGGATATTATGAAAAATTTGCCAATATCGCTGTTTTCAATTTACTATTTATTCAAACAATTAAATCCATATTCTAAGTCCACAATTATATCCTATACATTTTCAAGACCTACGGATAATCTTACTTAAATATGTAACTAAAGCTGGAACTTGGTACACGTGGATTGAAACTATACATGGATTTTAAAAATTTGTTTTATATTATACACTCAAATTACAATAATCATAAATCGTGTACAGTATTATACTAGCTTGCATCTTTAGTTGTAAAAGTTATAATAAATATTAAAAGAAGAATTGAATATGCTAAAAATATATTTAATTCTTCTTTTATATTTTGGGAGGTATATATGAACAAAAATATTAAATATGTAGTTATTATAGTTGTAGTGGTACTTATTGTATTTTTAGTGATGATATATAATGTTAAAAACAATCAAAAGTCACAACATAAAATTAATGAAGTTATCAATGAAGATGAAATGATATGGGTGGTAGTTCCTACAGTATATGTTAATGGTTGTATGTATGCTGAGAGAGGTATAGTTTCACAATCAGTACCAGATGGTTGGGAGTATTATGGAACTATACTTAAAAATGTGCCATCAGATGAGTTTACGCCAAAAGGAGAGCTAAATTCTAATATTGCAAAAGTTGGAACAAAAGTTTTTGTTAATAAAAATGACTTGCATAAAATATATTTAGAATTCAATATAGATGGGAAAATACAATACAATGGATTCGTAGATGAATAGTTGTAAATTTTCAGAAAAGTTTAATGTAAAAACAGCGATATTATAAAAAATTTGTTAATATTGCTGTTTTTGACATGCTTGAAATGCCAGTTTGAATTTTATATGAGGATAGTGTATGGAAAAATTTATGATGTTTTTCGCAGGAAATGTATTAGTGTTCATCATTTTAGTCTTTATATTTTCGTTTGTTGCTAAGGATGAACCAAAACCTTATGTTGTAGAGAAATGGGTATATATACCAATGGTGTATGTTAATAATAATCTATATTGTCAAAGAGGAAATGTCGTTTATTCAATACCAGATGGATGGGAATATTATGGAAGTATACTTAAACAAGTATCTCAGACTGAACCAATGATAAAAGAAGAATTATATTCTAATACTGTTTGCTCTGTTGATACTGATAGATATTGTTGATTAGGACTTGTAGTATAAAAAATGTAAATTAAGATTAATAAAATAAAGCGATATTAGGTGAAACATACCATAATATCGCTATTTTTATTATCTATTTCAAACAAGCAAACCCATATTCCAAGTCTGCAATTATGTCATCAACATTCTCAAGACCTACTGATAATCTTACTAAGCCTTCAGAAATTCCTTGCTCTGCAAGCTCCTCTTTTGTGTAAGGAGAGTGTGTCATGCTTGCAGGATGCTCGACTAGTGTTTCTGCATCTCCTAAGCTTACAGCGATCGTGCAAAGCTTCAAACTATTTAATAGTTTCGCTCCTGCTTCTCTACCGCCTTTTACCTCAAATGATAGCATTCCGCCGAATTTGAACATTTGCTTTTTAGCAATTTCGTGTCCTTCAAATGAAGGCAATCCTGGGAAATAAACTTTTTCTATCATTGGATGTTTTTCTAAATATTCTGCAATTTTTTGTGCTGATTCACAGTGTCTGTCCATTCTTATCTCAAGTGTCTTTAAGCCTCTTAAAATCAAAAATGCTTCAAATGGTCCCATAACTGAGCCTGTCATGTCTTTAAGTCCGAAAAATCTTACTTCATTCATAAGCTCCTTTGAGCCACAGATAAAACCTGCTATAACATCTCCATGACCGTTTAGATATTTAGTTGCTGAGTGTATAACAGCATCAGCTCCTAATTCTAATGGTCTTTGAAGATAAGGTGTTGCAAATGTATTGTCGCATATAATCTTGATGTCTTTATTATAATTATGTGCTAATTCAGATACAGCTTTTATATCCGCAATCTTTAGATTAGGGTTTGCCGGTGTTTCAAGGTAAACAACTGCTGTGTTTGGTCTTAGTGCTGCCTTAACCTCGTCTAAGTTTGAAGTGTCAACAAAAGAAACCTCAACGCCGTATCTTGTCATGCCATGATTTAGGTAAGCAAAGGTACAACCATATAAAGTACCGTCTGCTATGATATGAGAGCCAGCCTTGCAAACAGTCCAGAATATAGAAGTTACTGCTCCCATTCCGGAGCTTACAGCTACACAAGCTTCTGCATTTTCAAGAGCTGCAACTTTTTCCTCTAACACAGATGTTGTTGGATTTCCAAGTCTTGTGTATATGTATCCATTTTCCTCGCCTGCGAATCTTCTTCCACCCTGCTCACAAGTGTCAAAAGTAAATGTAGAGCTTTGATAGATTGGCATGGTTAATGAGCCATATTGGGTATCTTTCTTGTTTCCAGCATGAATAGCTTTCGTCCCAAATCCGATATTTTTATTTTCCATAATAAAGTCCTTTCTTGTAACCAATTATATTATTTTTTTAATTTTAATTGCTTAGGTAAATATACTGATATTTTAAAGTATAAATGAAATATCATTTTAAATAAAATAGCTTTATTTATTTCTTCCCAACTTAGTATATATTTTAACGACGTTTTTTGCAAGCTTATTTTTAAGCATTATACTAGATATAATAAAATATCCAGCCAATAACTCCTGCTCCTAATGTAAGTATAATAGGATTGATATCATAACGAATATGAAGTACAAATGCAGAAATTAATATCACAAGTGAAAGCCAATTAACATTAATACTTTGCAAACTGAAAATGTTAGGTACATTAAATACATTCGATAGCATTATATTAATTGATACAGCAAATATTAAACCAACTGATGCAGCCTTAATACTTGATAAAATTGTGTTTAAGTAGTCATTGTTTTTTATTCTATCTTCATTTCTTGAGAAAATAGGGACAAATACCAATGAGGGAATACAAACTGCAAGCGAGGCAACAAGCCCTCCAATAAATCCTCCATATATTTGACCTACATATGTTGCTGAATTAATAGCTATAGGTCCTGGTACTAATAAGTCCAAGGCATTCAAATCAGCAAATTCAGCTAATGTCATACCAAATTTAGATGCTTCATCAAAAATTAGGGATAGCATTGCGTAACCACCGCCAAAGCCTAAAAATGCAACCTTTAAAAATGAAATAAATATTTTTATTATCATTTGCTGTCACCCCCAGATGTTTTTTTAAACTTCATATACAATACACCAATGACTGCTGACAATATTATTAGTATCGGAACATCAAGCAAGCTGAACAATGTAAATACAAAGCACAATATCGCAATAAAAATATTGATTTTTGATTTTAAATTGTATCTGGCAGTTGTATATGCCGCTGCAAATAAAAAGGATGCAGAAGCAGCACGCACTCCAGTCATCGCAGCTACTACAGGTCCACTCTGAGGAATTAGATTATATAGTAAAGTTGCTATAGCCATCAGTATATATGCCGGTAGTACTGCTGCTAAACCAGCTGAGATCATCCCAGCCATACCGCTTATTTTTTTTCCTACTAAGAAAGCATTATTAAGAGCTATAATTCCTGGAAATGTTTGGGAAAGGGCAGCATATTCATAAAAGTCGTCCTTGCTGATTAAGTTGTATTTCTGACATAAATCCTTTTCTATAATAGGGAGCATAGCAAGTCCGCCAGAAAATGTAAAGGTTCCTGCTAATAAATAGGTTTTAAATAATAAAAAGTTTTTTTTCATGTCTCCTCCTAACACAGTCGCTTTAAATAAAAATGAATTTTTATCTATTGAGATTATTTTTGTTTTATATAAACTATTTTCTACTAATTCTATCAAGATATTAAATAAATGTCAATTATAAGCCATATATTTTTACAAATAAGAATTGAAAAACTAAATATCTTCTTTTTAAATAATTTTATTTTGTAACTTTTCTATATTTTTTATTAAATAAATTTCTGTAATAATCTTGTAATATTTACATATACTATTTAATGGTAAACTATGTATGTTGCACAAGAGTGTGATAAAAAAATAAAACGAAGGAGGTTAAGAAGATGATTAGATTATTAACAAATTTAGTAACAAAGACAGCAGGTGAACTACAAAAATCAAATAGAAATTATAAAGCTTATATTTGCTCATCTTTTAGCCTCGAGAGTACTTTTGAGGAGATAGATTTCTGCGGCTGATATCTTGTCAAAGGTATGAAAACATATCAAGGATACAAAAGATATCTAAGATACGTTACATAGTTTCGAAGAATCGAAACGTCTAATAATTTGAGACATCAAAGTATGTCAAAGCGTCAAAGTACGTTAAAAACATTATTAGAAAATAACATTAGCGCTTGAATCCAGAAGGTGTATGCTTATAACAGCTAACTTGTCTGGATTTTTTTGTGCAATTTAAAAAATGAAGTAGCAAAAAAAGAAGATATTGAGAATATTGTTTAATTGCTCTTGATAATTTAAAAACAAATTCAATATCTAATTACTACAAAGAAAGGGATGATGACTAAAATGAAAAAAGGTAATAAAGGATTTAAACTGTTAATACCTTACACAAAAGGACTAAGAGGATTATTTATACTTACTGCAATATCGATTATAATTAGAGTTTTTGTAAATTTTGCAACTCCTCAGGTTGTTAAAGTAACTGTAGATTCGGTAATAAAGAACGAACCGCTCAATTTGCCTAAGATATTTGTTAATTTAATTGAATCTATTGGCGGAGTTGAGTATATAAGACAAAACCTATGGATACCTGCTATGTTTGTTATAGCATTTGCTGCTATAACATGTATATGCGACTATATAAGTAAAGTATCTATAGCAAGAGGATCTGAGGGTTTAGTAAGAAAACTTAGAAATCATTTGTATAAACACATTCAGAGATTGCCGTACAGCTGGCATACAAAAAATCAAACGGGTGATATAATTCAGAGAGCTACAGCAGACGTTGACTTGATAAGAAGATTTATAGCTGCTCAGCTTTCGGAGCTGTTCAGAATTACGATGCTTATAGTTATCGCACTTATTTTGATGTTTTCAATGAATGTTAAGCTGTCTCTCATAGCGCTTATATTTATACCTATAATAATGACATATACAGCAGTATTTTATGGAATAATATCACGTAGATTTCAAGATGCTGATGAAGCAGATGGAGTTTTATATTCAACAGCTCAGGAAAATTTGACTGGAGTAAGAGTTGTAAGAGCGTTTGGCAGAGAAAAATATGAACTTGATAAGTTTGAGGAGAAAAACAGCAATCTTGCAAATTTATGGATAAAGCTAGGTAAACAACTATCTTACTACTGGTCTGTCGGAGATTTGTTCTCTGGACTTCAAGTATTAACTATAATCGTATTTGGTGCGATAGAAGCTGTAAATGGAAACATAAGCTTAGGAGAATTTTTGGCATTTGTTTCATATAATTCAATGCTTGTATGGCCTATAAGAGCATTCGGGAGAGTTTTGTCAGAGATGAGCAAGGCTAAGGTATCTCTAAAAAGAGTATCAGAGATATTAAACGAGGAAGAAGAATTTGACGATGAAAATGCACTTACACCAAGCTTTGAGGGTAAGGATATAGAATTTAACAATGTAACTTTCAAATATGGCGAAAATAGTAATATAATTAAGGATTTAAGCTTTAAGATAAAGGGCGGAGAGACCTTTGCTATACTTGGAGGAACAGGCTCTGGAAAAACGACTATCATGCACCTTTTAAATAGGCTTTATGATATTGAAAAGGGCAATGGTGAAATTAAGATAGGCGGAGTCAATGTAAATGACATAAGGCTAAGCCATCTTAGAAAAAATATAGGTATGGTGCTTCAAGAACCTTTCTT
>DCPV01000091.1:0-1531 GCA_002323775.1 Firmicutes bacterium UBA1535
AGACAAGCTATACTGCTTTTTTATCCTCATCTTCTTCAATTTGTATTTTTGGTAGCTCATCTATGGTTTTTAATCCAAAATGCTTTAAAAACTCAGAGGTTGTTGCATAAAGAGTTGGTTTGCCGGGTTTATCTAATTTTCCGACTTCTTTGATTAGATTTTTCTCTAGCAAACTTTTTACTATATGTGAGCTTTTTACTCCTCTTATTATATCAACTTCAACTCTTGTGACAGGCTGTTTATACGCTATTATAGACAAAGTTTCCAATGACGCATTTGAAAGTGAACGGTTAACGGTTACTTCTTGCATAAGTTTCTGTATAAAATCAAAATTTTCCTTTTTTGTAGTTAATTGGTAAGTATCTCCGAACTGTTGAAGAAATATACCCCTTTTTTCATCCGCCTTATATTCTTCTGCCATCTCAGTGATAAATTGAATAGCTTCAGTTTTTTTAATATTTAAAATATCTGATATTTCATTAAGGCTTAAAGGCTCTCCCCACGCAAAAAGCAAGCTTTCTATTGTACTTTTAATTTTCTCTTTATTCATTGTTCTCCCCTTGACCATATAAAATTACTATGTCACTAAAATTTTTGTCTTGAACTATTTTTATATCCTTATCCTTTGATAATTCTAAAACAGCTAAAAATACCGATACAATATACTCTTTTTTATTAGTTTGACTAATATTTTCTTCAAATAAGGCAAATACAGAAACAGACTTATTCTTTTTAAGCTTTATCAATATATCATCAACACAGGCTTTAACACTATAGCTTTCACGATAAATTTTATTTTGCAAAACTACAGGCTCTTGTGATATTTTTATATTTCTCTCCTTAAGAAGCTTAGAAAACATATTGTATAAATCATAAGCATTTACAGTGTTTATAAATAACTGTTCACACTCGTTATCATCTGGAAACTCAATTTCCTCTTTTGGCTTTGAGTAAAAAAAGCTATTGCTTTGTTCAAATTCTTTAAGCTTTTCAGAGGCTATCTTGCATATTTTGTATTCAATTAATTGATTTACTAATTGAAGTCTTGGGTCCTCAGAGTCCTTTTCCTTTACCGGTAAAAGCATCTGAGATTTTATCTCAATCAGTGTTGCAGCCATCAATATAAACTCGCTTGTTATATTCATGTTTAGATTTTTCATCTCGTCAAGATACTCTAAATACTGCTGTGTAATTTCAGAAATTGGTATATCATATATATCAACCTCCCTTTGCTCTATCAAATAATACAATAGCTCAAAAGGACCTTGAAATGTAGTTAAATTAACTGAATACTCCATATGCAACAACAATTACCCTTTCACTTCATAATTTCTTTTAACATTTTAAAATAAAATGCAAAAAATGGTTGTTTATCTATCTTCTTTTCCGGATATAACTCTACTTCCTTAACTACAGATCCATCCTTTGAAATAGTCAGTATCCCTATAGGTGTATTATAATCCAGAGGTGCTTTTAAATTTTTATTCACATTATATTGTAAACTATAATCTTCAATTTTGCAATTACTTGT
>DCPV01000091.1:1655-2547 GCA_002323775.1 Firmicutes bacterium UBA1535
CTTTAGCATAAAAAATTAAATTTTTATAATTCGCAAAGCCATGATTTAAAAGTTTTGCTGCCTCTGCAAATCGCACTTTAGTTTCAGGACATCCTAGAACTACTGCTATAAATTTAGTGCCCTTTCTCTCCGCTGCCGCAGACAGACAATACAATGCGTCTGTTGTATATCCTGTTTTAAGTCCCAACAAACCATCGTAATTATTTATCAATCTATTGGTATTTACTAAGACCTGCTCTATGTCTTTGTTTTTGCCAACCATAATACTATCCATCCAAGTAACCATGTACTTATTGGCATAGTTATATTTTAGTAATTCCCTTGACATAAGTGCAATATCTTTTGCAGTTGAAATATGATTTTCAGCAGGTAGTCCAGTGACATTTACAAAATGTGTGCTTTCCATGCCAAGCTCTATGGCTTTTTCATTCATCTGAGCAACACAGGCTTCTTCAGAGCCATACAATAATTCTGACATAGCAACAGAAGCATCATTTGCCGAACGCATGCAAATAGCTTTAAGAAGACTATCAACTGTTTGTACTTCATTCTCCTCTAAGAAAACTTGACTTCCACCCATGCTCGCTGCATACTTGGTGATAGTAGTTTCATCTGTTAGTTTTATTTCTCCCGAATTTAGCTTTTCACTAAGCAAAATGAGCAGCATAATTTTAGTTATACTAGCAGGGGAAAGCTTTTGATTGCTGTTTTTTTCATATAAAATCTCTCCACTATCAGCACTCATCAAGATAGCAGATTTGGATGTCAATGTTAAATTATCAGCTTTGACATCTGCATACACAGTATTCATACCTGTAAGCCCAGTCATGCCATCAGAGCCAATAAAAACATTTTGATTAACAAAACTAAATAATAAAATAAATATTAAAAA
>DCPV01000091.1:2620-16417 GCA_002323775.1 Firmicutes bacterium UBA1535
ATACTATGCATGCATAGTATTTTTACAATAAGTCAGTTAATTGATTGATTTGCAATATTTTAATTGTTATGCAAATCGTAATAAAATAAATATTAAAAATATGGATATTTTTCTCATAAAAAGACCTCCTTTTTAAGTATAATATCCATATTTTATTTTAATATTCAAATGTTTTTAGTAAGTTTAAACTTAAAAATCTAATTAAAAATCAAAGTAAAATTTAATTTTTATATGGAATAAAGCCATCTTTTGTAACAATTCCATATATTAGCTTAGCATCATAATTTTTTTCTTCGCTTATTTTAAAAGCATTTAGAATTTGAGCTTTGATTTCTTCAATCTTGTTTTGATTATCTGTGTAAATTGTAGCTAAAACATCACCATCTTTTACTTTATCATTAACTTTTTTATTAATCACAATACCTGCTGAATAGTCTATATTATCCTCTTTTTTCTCTCTGCCAGCACCTGCTACAAGTGCAGCCTTTCCAATCATCTCAGCATTTATTGCATGAACATATCCAGTATTTAATGATAAAACATCAAACTTATATTTAGCCTGCTTAAACAAGCTGTAATCATTCACTACCCTGCTGTCACCGTTTTGCAATTCAACAAATTTTTCAAATCTATTCAATGCTCTTTTAGAATCAATTATCTCTTTTGCAATCTGCTCTCCATTTTCAAGTGAGCTTGCAATTCCGGTCATTTCAAGAAGATTAGCACATAAGAATATACATAAGTTTTCAAAATCATTTGGTCCGTTTCCCTTTAAGGTTTCTATGGCTTCAATTACTTCTATTGAATTTCCAACAGCTTTTCCAAGAGGCTCGTCCATATTCGTTATGATTGCTCTTATATTTTTCCCAAATCTTTCTCCAATATTTACCATTGTTTCAGATAATTTTATTGCACTTTCTAAGTCCTTCATAAACGCTCCGCTTCCAAGCTTAACATCCAAAACAATATTTTTAGCACCTGATGCAATTTTTTTAGACATTATGCTTGAAGCAATTAATCCTATATTGTCAACGGTTGCTGTAACATCTCTAAGAGCATAAAGCTTTTTATCAGCAGGAACAAGATTTAATGTCTGTCCGCAAATAATAAAATTATTTTCATTGATAATATCACTCGCTTGTTTATCAGAAATATTGATATTAAAACCATCGATAGCTTCTAGCTTATCCAAAGTTCCACCTGTATGTCCTAAGCCTCTGCCAGACATTTTAGAGCCTTTTAAACCACAGGCAGCAAGCATTGGAAGAAGTGATAAAGATGTCTTATCGCCTACCCCTCCTGTGCTGTGCTTATCTATCGTAATACCATCGATATTGCTCAAATCTATTGTATCTCCAGAATTTATCATCGCTTCTGTCAGATAAAATATTTCGTCTAAATTTATATCATTTAAGCATATAGCCATTAAAAGTGCAGATACTTGATAATCAGGTATCTCATTTTTAACATAGCCTTCAATGAAAAAACAAATTTCTTCTTTAGTCAGTACTTTATTGTTCTTTTTATTATTTATAATATCATACATACGCATAGTACGTAACCTCCAACTAATTATTATCTTAAAATCTTATCCTTAACGCTATATCCATCTAAATCATTCTCAATATCAAACATATCAAGAATAGTCTTTCCTATACAAGCATAAGTGTCTAGCGTTCCTAAATCATTGTTTTCTTTAATTTTGCTTCCATAGAATAAAACTGGAATATATTCTCTTGAGTGATCTGTGCTTGGAGTCGTAGGATCACAGCCATGATCTGCTGTGATTATCAAGACATCATCATCCTTCAACAAGCTCTTAATCTCATCTAAATAGCTGTCAAAATGTTTTAAGGCATTTCCGTATCCGACAGCATCATTTCTATGTCCATATAACATATCAAAGTCAACTAAATTTGTAAATACTATACCGGAGGTATTTTCTTTTATAGCCTCAATTGTAGCTTCTATACCCTCTTGATTATTTTTAGTATGCTCTGCTTTATTTATGCCCTTATTAGCAAATATATCTTCAATTTTTCCTATAGCGTAGGTCATAAAGCCTTTTTCAGACAAATAGTCAAGCATCGTATTCTTTATAGGCTCTAATGAAAAATCTCTCCTGTTTTCAGTTCTTTTATACTCTCCTGATGTTCCAATAAAAGGTCTTGCTATTACACGACCTACTGCATGCTCTCCTTGAAGCATATCTCTTGCGATTTGACAAGCCTTGTATAGTTCATCAAGAGGCACTACTTCTTCATGTGCAGCTATTTGGAATACACTGTCTGCTGAAGTATAAACTATAAATGCTCCAGTATTTACATGTTCATCCCCAAGTCTTTGTATAATTTCAGTTCCTGAGGCAACGCAATTTCCTATAACCTTTCTGCCGGTTCTTTTTTCAAATTCTTCTACAACTTCCTTTGGAAATCCATTTGAATATGTTGGAAATGCTTGAGGTAAAATGATACCGCTCATTTCCCAATGACCTGTTGTAGTATCCTTACCCATTGACTTTTCTGCGGCTCTCCCAAAGGATGCTAAAGCTTTTCCGTTATTTGTACTTAAATCTCTAAGTCCTTCTATATTCAACAGTCCAAGTTGTTCTAATTTAGGTAAGTTAAATCCCTTAATGCTTTTATAGATATTTCCTACTGTGTTGCTTCCTTCATCATTAAACAAATGTGCATCAGGCAATTCCCCAATTCCAACACTGTCTAAAACTATTAATATTACTCTGTTTATCATTTTTATCCTCCTAGTTTTTTTATTTTATAGTTAAAATTGTTTAGCTTTTTTATAGCAAAGATTTAATTGTTTATTCAAGAAATCACTATGCCCTTGGGTGCAGGTTTTTAAATGTATCTAGTGACTTTTGCTGTGTAGCCTGCAAATAATTTTGCATTGCTGTTATATTCTTATGTCCCATCAATTCCTGCACTGAAGCTATATCTGCACCATTATTTAACAAATGTACTGCAAATGAGTTTCTTAAAACCTGTGGTGAAAGCTCATGATTTATTTCTAGCTTTCTTTCATAATATTTGAGTATTTTCCACACTCCCTGTCTTGTCAATGCTTCTCCACTACTATTAATAAACAAATAGTTAAAATCCTCTTTACATTTATTTACCCTAAATTTGCTTATATAATCATTAATTGCATTTAAAGCAATTTTTCCTATCGGAACTGCTCTGCTTTTTGCCATTAAAGACTTATCTTCATTATTTTTTCCTATTAGTATAATCGAAGCATTAAAAATTATATCATCAAGCTTAATATTTATCAATTCCGTGACTTTTATACCTGAAGAATATAATAATTCAAGCATGGCACTATCTCTGCTTCCCTTAAAAGTATTAGTGTCCGGCAAATTCATAAGCTTTATTATCTCGGCCTCACTTAGTGTCATAGGTGCTTTTTTTATCTGCCTTGGACTATGAATATTTTGTATTGGATTTTCGCCAATAACTCTTTCTTCTCTTAGAAAATCATAAAAATTTTTAAGTGAAGAAATATTTCTTGCAATAGTTGAGGAGCTTTTCCCCTTTTTCTGCAAGTCAACGAGATAAGTCAAAACTTGAGTCTTTTTAACCTCAAGGTAGAAGGCAGTATATTCTGTTTCTATGTATGACACAAAAGCTTTTATATCACTTATATATGAATTTATCGTATTTTCGCTCAGCTTTTTAGACCTTAGCTTATTTATATAATTATCAAATGTTTTTTCCAATTTATACTACATTCCTTTCTTTGAGCTAGCGTTTATAGATATTCTATATGCTTGGCCAGTAAAAACCCTCTCTGCTTTTAGTATTAATAGTCTTTCTTAATTTTTTAATAAAAGAATCATATATATCCAAAAGCTGTGAACTAAAGAGTATATTATAACTAAGGATATAGATAAAACTGAAAAGCTTATATGTTTTTTTACTATTATATCAATTTTTCTCAAATTAGTCTTTATTTTTTTTATATTTTTTGATAATAAAATAGAATTGTATGTAAAATAAACTAATATAGGGAAATATAATAAATAATCTGTAAAATTTAAAACTAAATATAATATATCACCAGATACTATTTTCACAAGATAAATCATTGAAATTCCATATATTATTGAAATAATCGAAAAGCCTGCATATATCATCAATCTAAGCCCAAATAGTGACAAAGCCATTATTAAAATAAAATATATAATATTTTTTTTGAGACTTTCTAAAAATAAGCTTAGAAAACTATATTCCTTAAGACTTTCATAGTTTATTTTTGTAGAAATATTATTTTGCTCCATAAAATTAAAAATCAAAGCAGATATTATGAGCGACAAGATAAATATAATAACTAAAGCCATCAAATTCTTATTCATAAAAAATCCTCCTGTACAGCACAACTTTGTATTAATATTTTATATTAATACTATTAATTATTTATGCTTGTACAGAAGGATTAATTACTATAAGTGAACTTATCCTATAAAAATTTACATGTACTATAAAATTTTTACTATCAGAATAAGTTAAAAATTGCTATTTGCGTCTTAGCATCGACAATTTTATTTTGCTTTATCATTTCCTTTGCTTCATCAATGCTTACCTTTATTATTTCAATAAACTCGTCATCATCTAAATTAGTTTCTACCTGTTTTAGCTCAGTCGCCTTATACAAATATATTTTTTCATTGCAAAACCCAGGACATGTATAAAATTCTGTTAATTTTTCAATTTTATTTGCGCAATACCCCGTTTCTTCAACAAGCTCTCTACTTGCACAATTTAGTGGCTCCTCGTTTAATTCAAGTTTGCCAGCTGGCACCTCATATAAGAAATCCTCAACAGCCTTACGATACTGCTTTACCAAGATAATTTTATTATCCTCATCTAATGCAATAATTGCCGCTGCCCCTCTATGCTCCACAATTTCCCTTTTAGTATATTTTTTATTTGGCAACTCAACTGTATCTATTCTTAAATTAATTATTTTGCCATCATATATTTTTTCACTACTAACAGTAATTTCCTCGTTCAATTTGTCCTCCTCATACACTAATCCATTTCGTAAAATTCCTAACAATTATTGTCCAATGGAATTAGTATTTCCAATACGCTACGATACTCTTTGCTCAAGTCTTAACTTATCAGCTATCATAGCAATGAACTCACTATTTGTTGGTTTACCTTTATTGTTATGTATAGTATATCCAAAAATACTGTTGATAGTCTCAATCCTGCCTCTGTTGCACGCAACCTCTATAGCATGCCTTATAGCTCTTTCTACTCTGCTTGGAGTCGTTGAGTATCTTGATGCAATACCTGGATATAACTCTTTTGTTATAGCTCCTAAAAGCTCTATATTATTTACTACTTCAATAATTGATGTTCTTAAATACTGGTAACCTTTAATATGTGCTGGAACCCCCACTTCCCTCAATATCTCAGTTATCTTTGATTCTAAGCTAAATTTCTTTTCTACAATATCGTTATAAAGCATTTCTTTGTTTCTTGAAAGCATCTTAGGTGTTTCAAATCCAGAAACCTGTAGCAATCTGTCTGAGAATGAATCAAAGTTAAAAGGCTTAACTATATAATAATCAACACCCATACTGATTGCTCTTTGTGTAATCTTATCATGACCAACTGCAGATAAAATAATTACCTTTGGAAATTTTCTTAACTGCGTCTTGTGAAGTCTCTCAAGAACTCCCAATCCATCTAAATGAGGCATTATAATGTCTAGTATCAAAACGTCCGGCTCAAATTTTTCAACAGCCTGAACTGCTTTGATACCATCATCTGCTGTTGCAACTACATCAAATAGATTTTTCGTTGCTAAAAAGTCCTTTAATACTCCCCTAAATTCCTTATTGTCATCTGATATGACAACCTTTACCATTTCTTCCATGATTATAACCCCCCTGATTTTTTATGCTCGCTATAATTTTACAAGCAATATTATAAATAGCTATCACATTTTGTCTGTAATATATTATACGCCAAAATAAGATAATTCCCTTTAAATTTTATTCCTATAGGTCGGATTTTTTACGAGTATTTTCATCAAAAAGCCACTGTGCGTAAATTCCGTAACCTTTAGAAGGGTCATTCATAAATACATGAGTTACAGCTCCTATCAGCTTTCCATTTTGTATGATAGGGCAGCCACTCATTCCTTGAATTATTCCATTTGTCAATGATAATAATTCTTTGTCAACTATTCTGATTATAAAGCTTTTATCAGTAGCCTTGCTTTGATAATATGTCTTTATAATTTCTATGTCGTACTCCTTAATTTCGTGGTCTAAACAAGCCAATATCTTTGCAGGACCGATTTCCACATCATCCTTATTGCCAATTTCTATCAAGCTACTTGAAAAATATGTCATGCTCTTTTCGTCGATTTCTCCCACAACTCCAAAAGAAGTGTTTTTTCTTACAGTTCCAAGCCTATTCTCATCTTTTAAGATATAGCCTACAATTTCACCCGGTTCGCCTCTTTTACCAGATTTTATGTTTGTAATATTTGCCTTTGAAATTAAACCATAATCAATATCTATAAGCTTTTTAGTGTCTGAGTCAGTTATTCCGTGACCTACTGCCGAATATGCTCTAGTCTCTGGATCAATGTAGGTTATTGTTCCTATACCTGCTATATTATCTCTTGCCCAAAATCCAAAAATAATATCATTAGCCTCGTATCTTTTTACCGGAGTCATCAAAAGCTGTATTCTGTCACCATTTCTCTCAACTTCAATATTATATTCTTTTATTCCCTTAGATTTTACATAGGATATAAAATCTGTCGTTTTAGATACTGGGTTATTATCAACAGATATAATCTTATCTCCTATGTGCATTCCGGCATCTTTTGCCGGAGATATAGAAATTTTATTATTATTTACAACATCAGCAAGCCCAACTACTAGAATACCCTTTGTTTTTAGCTCAACTCCAATAGTTTGACCTCCGGGTATTACATAACGTTTTTCAAAACTAACCTCCTCATCAGTGATAAAGGGATTAAAATATTTATAAGAAACTTTTAAATTATTATCAAAAAAGTATACCGTTCCAACTATAACGCAAATTACGGTTATTAAAATTAAAATTTTTCCTTTAAAATGTTTCATCACACACTCCTTAAAAATTTTAATTTTAATTTAACCATTATAAATTTTATTATTCTATTGTCTAAAAGCTATAAAACTATAATTTATTTGAGATTTTAAATGAAAATTTAAAATCTTTATATTTAAAAATTTTTTATATAATAAAATTAAGCATTTTTATTAGATTCAATTAGTTCCTTTGCGTTATTTAGGGATTTTTGTGTTATGTTCATACCGCTTAAAAGTCTTGCAATTTCATTAGTTTTTTCGTTATCATTTAATTTTTTTACAATACTTATTGTTTCATTTGATGAGCTGTTTTTTTCTATCATAAAATGATTATCAGATATCGAAGCAATTTGCGGAGAATGTGTTACACATATAACTTGGCTATTTTTTGAAATAAACTTCATCTTATTTCCTGCCATTTGTGAAGTCTTTCCACTAATTCCAGTATCAATTTCATCAAAAACTAAGCTTGTAATAAAGTCATTATCACAGCTTAATTTCTTTATGGCAAGCATTATTCTTGATGCTTCGCCGCCAGAAACTATTTTATGTATAGCGTTTAAGTCAGCTCCGGCATTAGTTGACATTAAAAATTCAATATCATCTAATCCATTTGATGAAAAATCATTTTTTGCATCAAATTTGACTTTAAATTGAATATTTTTCATATTTAAGTCTTCTAGCTCTACTGCCATATTTTTCTCAAGAAAATCTGCTGCATTTTTTCTTAAATCAGTCATTGTAGAAGCTGTTTTAATTAAATCAGCTTTTGTAGACTGCAATTCTTTATTTAACGAATTTAATTTACTTTCAGCATCAAGCAGTATATTGTATTCATTTTGAACACTTTCTTTATATTCATTGATTTTACTTATATTATAACCATATTTTCTCTTTAAACTATTTATGAGAGAAATTCTGTCCTCAACTTCCTCTAATCTTTGATTATCAAGCTCTAAATTGTCAGAATAATCAATTATATCAAAGCCTAAATCTTGCAGTTCATCTATTATAAAGTCAAATCTTTCGATATATTTATTTATATTATCATCATAATTTTTAATTTTATTTAATAAGCTATATGAGCTATTGATATTATTTATAGCAGAATTATCATTTTTTACAAGTTTCTTTTCAATTTCGAACAAAGAAGCTTGTATTTCTTTCATATTTGATAGTTTTTTAAGCTCCTTAATCAAATTATCTTCTTCATCCTCCTGCAAGGATGCTTCTTCTATCTCATTTATCTCGTAGCTATACTGCTCTAATTTTTTATCCTTATTATATAGCTTGTCCGTCAAACTGCCTATTTCTGACAGTTTTTTTCTATACGTACCATAAAGCAATTCATATTCAGATAAAACTGGAGTAATTTCTTTATTTATTAAGTTGTCCAATAAAATAATATGATTTTCTTTCTTATAAATATATTGCTGTTCAAATTGTCCATATATATCTAAAAGAAAAATTCCCAGCTCTTTCAATATATTTATAGATACTACATTATTATTTATTTTGTTTATACTTTTTCCAGTATCTAAAAGTTCTCTTGAAATTATAAGAAAATCATCATCTTCAATAAATATGTTATTTTCATTTAAAAATTTACTTGCCTTTATATTTTTAGAAATATCAAACGCAGCACTCAAAAAAGCGCTTTTGCAATCTTTTCTTATCAGTTCTTTGCTTGCTCTTGAGCCAATAATTAAAAACAAAGCTTCAATTAGAATAGATTTTCCCGCTCCAGTTTCTCCTGTGATGATATTGAAGCCCTTAGTAAAATCTATCGATACATCCTTAAAAACAGCTAAATTTTTTATACTTAAATTCAATAACATAAAATATTCTCCCAAATAGCTTATCTTATAACTTTTCTGAATTCTTCCATTATTTCTTCAACAGCTTCTAAACTTTTTATAGCAACAAATACGCTGTCATTACCAGCTAAAGTGCCGACTACATTTTCTAATCCCATATAATCAATAGCTGAAGCGCATATTTGTGCCGCTCCCGGTATTGTTTTAACTATAATTATGTTCATAGCATCATCAATTGAAACAACTGAATTTTCAAACATTTTATTTAATCTTTCAGCTATACCTTCTTGACTTTGTGCAATTGTCGCATATTTTTGCTTACCACTTTTTGACACAGTTTTGATAAGTCTAAGCTCTTTAATATCTCTTGAAATTGTAGCTTGAGTAACATCAATATTTATAGCCTTTAAGCCATCTGCTAATTCCTCTTGTGTTTCAATCTCCGATGATGTTATCATCTCTAAAATTTTTAATTGTCTTGTGTATTTTTTCATTTTCTTCTTATTTTCCTTTCTTCTATAACAATAGAATAATGTTGTTTTGTATTATAATATATTTTTTTAGCTCTGCTGAGCTACTAAAGTATTTCTTCAAAATGACTTAAAAGTCTCTCCAAAGACCTAAAGACTTTTAAAAGATTCATTTGTTATTTTTTTAATTATCTCATGTAGGTTATTTTCAAAAGCAGTATTCATCTTGTCGCATCTCACATGGACAAGGTACTCTATATTTCCATCTCCACCAGTAATCGGAGAATAAATAATATCATTTATAAATAATTTATTATCAAAAAAATACTTATGTACTTTTTCAAGTATACTAACGTGCATTTTTTTATCTTTTACAATTCCATTTTTACCTACATTACCTTTGCCAGCCTCGAATTGTGGTTTAACTAGGGCTACAACATCTGTGTTTTCATTACAAATTTCGACAATTTTAGGTATGATTAGCTCTAAAGATATAAAGGAAACATCAACACAGACAAAATCAATTTTTTCTTTAAATATCCCCACATCAATATATCTAAAGTTTGTCCTTTCCATTGATATAACTCTTTTATCATTTAGCAAAGTCTCTGCTAATTGATTTCTTCCTGAGTCTATTGCGTACACTAAAGAACAGCCATTTTTAAGCATGAAGTCAGTAAAGCCCCCTGTAGAAGCACCTACATCAACGCAAACTTTATCTTTTAAATCTATGTTAAATTCTTCTACTGCTTTTTTTAGCTTAAATGCTGCACGGCTTACAAATTCAACTTCTGGTAAATCAATCTTTATTTCACATTGCTCATCAAATACTGCACTTGGCTTGTTTACTAACTTGCCATCTACATGGACTGTATTTGAAATTATCATTTGCTTAGCTTTTTCTCTGCTCTTAGCTAGTCCTAAATTAAACATCAAAACATCTAATCTGTCCATTTGCTATTTATTCCTTGCCATCTATTATTTTTATTCTATTCTGTGTTTCCTCAAGCTTTTTAATACAATAATTATATGCAAGTATACCCTTTTCATAATTTTCGATTAAATCATCTAAATTCATATGCTTTCCATTGTCAAATTCATCAACCGTAACCTTTAAAACTTCCATAGCTTCTTCAAAGCTTTCAAAATTCATATTATGCTCCTTGTATATCGTCTTGCTTGGCAAGACACAATGTCCATAGAGCGAACAAAGCTCGCCTTTTTATAAGACATTAGTTATTTCTGCTTCTATACTAAATTTGTCAAACATTATTTTGATTTTTTCACCTGTATTTACATTATCCACGCTTTTTATAAGATTATTATCCTTATCAAAAATCAAGGAATATCCATTTTTAAGCTGTTTCCTATAATCATGACCTAAAATTCTCTCATACATTAAATTTAAACTGTTTAGCTTCTTGCTTAACTCGTTATCCTTATGGTTTGACAGCTTTGTTTTTTGCATATCACATTGATTTTTCAGCATTATAATAATATTTTGCGGATTATGCGTTTTTAAAATATATTGATAAGTATTTAAGCTTGCTTCAATATATTTTAGCTCGTTTTTTGTTTTAACAACTAATTCTTTGAAATATGCTTCTAATTGCAGATTTATATTCTTATATCCTCGTATTATGTATTCAGCAGCTGCTGTAGGAGTATGACAATGCACGTCAGCTGTGTAGTCTGACAATGTTATATCAGTATCATGTCCTATACCAGTTACTACCGGAATTTTAGACATAAAAATACCCTCTGCTACTTCAAGCTCATTAAACACCTTTAAATCCTCTGAGCTTCCTCCGCCTCTGGCTATGAGAATAATATCAACAATTTCCTCATCATTAAAGTGCTTTATTGCACGAATAATGCTATCCTTAGCATTTTCACCTTGAACAAGACAATCGTAAATAGATATGTCAAGACCTGCATTTACCATATTAAAGCTTCTTATAATATCTTGAACAGCCGCTCCATTTTTAGAGGTTACAACACCTATTTTAGATGGAAGCAAAGGAATTTCCTTATTTTTATCAAACAAGCCTCTTTCCTTTAGCTTAGCCTTTAAAAGCTCAAGTTCCTTAAAGATATTGCCAAGCCCTGTTTTTTCAATATTATTTACAACAATTTGATAAGTACCTCTAGCCTCATATACTTCAAGCTTTCCATTAACAATGACTTTATCACCATCAGATACATTTTCATCCGGATAACAACATACACAGCTTATAGCAGAGCTTTCATCTTTTAGCGTAAAAAAAGTATAGCCTGTTTTACTAATCTTAATATTAGAAACTTCCCCTTCAACATAAAGATTATAGAATATGCTATTGCTTTTTAACAAGTTCTTCACATATTGATTTAGCATGGATACTTTAATTGGCTTTAATTTCATTTTATACAAATTCCTTTATTTAAAATGTTTACATATCGTGCATACAAACGCATTTTAAACTTACAAGCTTCTGCATACAGAACCTAGTATCCCGTTTATGAATTTATATGATTCATCAGCAGAATATTTTTTGCTTATTTTTACAGCCTCATTGATTGATGTAGCATTTGGAATAAGCTCATTATATAGTATTTCTGCCAATGCAACTCGAAGTATCGACAAGTCAATCTTAGCAATTCTGTTAATTTTCCATGTTTTTGAATTATCCTCGATTTTCTTGTCAATAGTTTCCAAGTTATTTATAATATCAAGCACTGTTTTATCAAGGTAATTAATGTCAATAGCTTCAATATTAAACGTTAAATCATCTGAATCTTCATTTGCAAAATGATCCAGATATTCTTGAACAAATTTAATATCATATACATTTCCTATATCCATAGAATATAGTATTTTTATTGCTTCTTCTCTAGTAATTTTTCTATTCATTTATTGATTCTCTTCGTCTTTTTTTTCTATTTTTTCGGTTACAATATTTTGAACATGAATATTTACAACAGAAACTGTTAAATCCGTCATAGTCTCAACTTCTTTTTTAACAGTTCTTTGTATCTCGGCTGCAACATCATTAATCTTGCATCCATAAACCACATTAATAAAGATATCCAGTGTCACTACATTTTCTTCTATAACAACCTTAACACCCTTTGAATAATTGTTTTTTGATGAAAATAAATTTGAAAAGCCTTCAACTAAACCAGTGTGCATGCTATGTACACCCTTAACACCTGTAGTTGCTATACCAGCTATTATAGTTACTACTTCATCAGAAATCTTTACTTGACCATCTTCAAAAACTTGATTTTTTTCTGTCATATTAAAACCATCCTTTCTTTAATAAAAAGTGAACTGCGTTCACAGAGCAAACTCTATTCGCTCTATAGAAGAATCATTCCGATTCTTCAGTCATTAAATTGGAAGAAAAATTTCCAATTTAATAAAAAGCATACAAACTAATAACAAATAGTAAAACTAAGTGTTATTAGTTTACTTGCGTCTTGTCGCACAAGACATTATAATTATAACAGAGAACTTAAAATTTTACAATTCTTTATTATTAAATTTTACAATTTTTATTTGCTGAGGATCAAATTTTGTTTCAGACATTACAACATCAAGTATTTTAAGTGCATCTGCTTTTTCAATATCTCTATCGGCTACGATTTTTATACTATTTGTGCTAACTATACAAACAAAATTATTATAGCCCTTAGATTTAAGCATCAATTCTACACTGCTTTCCATTTGAATTTGCTGGTTTTTAGCCACGAGCAAATCTTCAAATTTATCCTTTGCGTCCTGTGATATTGTCGGACTTGAAATAGTTCTTTCTATCTGATCAACGATTTCTAAATTGCTTTTTGCCTTGCTTATTTTGAAATTTTCAAAGCTTACATCCAGATTATCATTATTTGAAGATACATTAAGTATACCTGTATCACCTGTATTATCAGAGTTACCATTGTTTAAAATATCCCCTAAATCAGTCTTATCTGTTACGTCACTCGTTAATTTTGCAAATTCCTCTTGTCTTTTTTGCAATGTAGCTTCATCAAAAATCTGTCCTTCCTTATCAGCATTTTTTGACATAATTAAATTTATGTAACCTATAATCAATATTAATGCTAATGATGTTAAAAATATGAACGTCTCCTTTTTAAATGTCATTTCAATTTCCCCCTTTTTATTAATTCTTACTAACAATTATTTCGATATTGTTTAACTCTATATCCAGTAAAACTTTTACTGAATTAATTAAAATTTTATAAATATTTTGATTACCTGAATAGTTTACAACAATTAACACTCCAGATATATCAGGATACTCATAATATTTTTCGAGAACACTTTTACTATCCTTTGCTTCAACATTCTTTTGTATATTATCTCTTTTTTGCTCCCTTCTTATACCGTCACTTCCTGTTTCAATAT
>DCPV01000091.1:16430-22411 GCA_002323775.1 Firmicutes bacterium UBA1535
ATATTTGATTCTGTGTTTGTATTCTCATTAAAAATTGGTTCTAATTTTGGAGAATATTTAGTATATACCATGGTTTTAACCTTTTCTATACCATCTATCTCTGAAATTATACTTTCTAATTTTTTTTCTAATGAGGATACATATTCATCATAATTATATCCACCTGCCTTGTCGCCTCCCGCCTCTGATAATTTAGATATTTCTGGTGTATCATTTGATAAAATATCTGTCTTTAGCATGAGTGCTACCACTATAAGCAAGATAAAGAAACAAAAAGTGTAAAGTAATTTTTTATTTGTTTTTAATATGTTTAAAAAATCCTCAGCTTTTTTAAACATGTTATCCCTCCTTTTTATTCTCATGATACAAATTTTATAGAAATAACTCATGAGTTTATTGTCTAGTTGTTTACTCAAAATGTAATTTCAACATTTTCGCTATCTACTTTAAAAATATTTGAAATATTATTCTTTAAACTATCTTGCTCCTTCATATCTAAGGTCTTATTTATGTAAACCTTTACTGTCAATTTCATTTCGTCAGCAAAGATTAAGCTTATATCTTTTATAACCTCCTCTCCCTCATATAAATCTTTGTTAATTAATGATATAAAGCTTTTTTCAGACTCTGAAAGCCTGATTTCTCTTTCATAGTTTTTATTGCTCAGCTGATTTTCCATACTATCAAAGTTAAAATCAAAGAAGTCATCTAAGGAAATAGCAGCCTTTAATACTAGACTATTGAAAATATATATAAATAAAAATAATTTTATTACTATTCTGCAATATTTTCCTGTTTTTCCCTCAGGAAATATTATCATCACTAGGTTTATAAATAGTATAAATATCAGTATATTAAGAATTATTTCTCTCATTTCTATCTTAACCTCCCACCTAATTATCCAAATATATTGTTTAAATAACTAAGCATTATTGAATAATACGAAGTTAAAATAATTACCGGAGTCAATAAACAAATAAGATAGATGTACATAATATCTGAAAGCTCTTTCAGCAAGTTTGATATGCTCTCGTTAAAGGTTTCAGCAAAGGCGGCGGTTATTTTGTATAAAATAAATATTATAAAAAGTTTTATTATAGTTCCCCCAAATATTGAGAAAATGAATAAGATTATAACAAATCCAGCGATATCCTTAATAAAGAGGATACTTTTAGCAAATAGTCCAAAGAAATTATTTATCGCATTGCCAACCATAGGTATTGATGAAGGTGATACAGCTTTAACTGCATTGATAAATAAATTATCTGTTTTATAATATATATATCCTTGTACAGAAAAATTTATGACAACAACAATTATATATAAGGATAAAATTATTAAGGAAGCTTTTTTTAAGAACTGGTACAAAAGCTTTGCATTAACTAATTTGCTGATATTATTTATGAGAATTATTGCAATCAAAACTATTGTCATGATTTCCACAAAATTATATATAAAGTTAGCTGTCATACCTACAACATGCTGAGAATACCTTTGGAAAAATTCTAAAAGCCCGATTTTACCAAAGCTAACCATAAACGCAAGGAAAAGGCTGTTTATATTTTGAGTAATTTCATTAAACTTGATAAATTCATTTTTTAGGCTATTCTTGACAAAACTTATATCCTTTGCAGCCATTATGAATACAATAAGTATTGATATAAACACAACTATGTCGGAAACATTATTGCTGCTGATTTCCTCGGAAAAATATTTTACGATAGTTAAAATAATACAAACTATTAAAATATTGATAGAGCTAAGGATTGTTTGTTTTAAAAAGTCTTTTTCGTTTTTAAACTGGTATGATAGAAAATCTAATATATTAAAACTTATCTTTCCTTTTAATGCGTCATTTATCAACTGCTTTATTGTAATATTTTTACTTTCAAAATAATCGCTTGTACCTCTTAAATAGTTGTCAAATTCATTAGTATTCACCGAGTCAAGAGCTTTTTGCATATAATCATCAGCTGCAAATATAAAGTTGAAATTAGAAAATATTATTAAATATATAATTATAAAAATTATGTATTTTTTTATCATAATAAGTATATCCTTTCTATTTATCTGTTTACCAATAAATACACCTCATCAATAAATTTTAGTATCACGTTGAATGAATATACTAAAATTATAAGCTTACCTGACATTTCAATTTTTTTTCCTATAGATTCATAATCTAAGTCCTTGCATATCAGTGACACAAAGTCACAAATGTAAGCAATACCAACTATTTTTAAAAGCAAGCTGAAATTATCTATTTTAATATTATAGTTTTTAAAAACATTGAACATATTGCTTATATGTCCTTTTAATTCAGTAAAAATAAGTAAAACAGCAACTATCCCAAAGATTAGTATAAAATATAGCTTATATTCTTCATTTACCTTTGATATTAGCATGCTTAAAAGAATAGCTATAACAGCAATAAATATAATTTTCATCAGTAACATTTTTCATTTCCTTTCAATTCATGGCAATTTGTTAAGGACAATATTATAGTATAATTCAAATATATTCAGATAAAATCTGACATCAATAAATATTAAACATAGTCTTAACTTCATTAAAAAGCTGGTTTAGCATGCTTAATATGATTGCCATAACCACTATTACCCCTGCTATTGTGACAAACATTGCTTGCTCCTCCCTCTTAGTCTGCGAAAGTATTTGAGTAAAAATTGCTATTATAAGTCCTATTGCTCCAACCTTAAAAATAATATTTATATCCATACAACCTCCGTATTCACATACTTATGAATTTTTTTCGTAAATCCAGATTTCTCAATCCTTGTATATTAGTACTTGTTTTAAACATTTTGGGTTTTATATTAAAACTATTGCAATAAGACTACCTATTAGAAAAGACAGCTTATTTAACAATTTTTTTCTTTCTTTATACTCATGTTCATACTCATTTATGTATTTATCAACATCATTTTTTAAAAATGAAAGCTTATTATCCAATACATCAGACATTGAGCTTCCATAAAATTCCATTATCTTGCTTATTTTCGAATTAAACTCAGGTGCTGAGCCTATTTGCTCATTTACATATGTATCAAAGCTCTCATTCTTTGCTAATCCATCCTTTAAGTCTATAAATAATTTATTAAAAACTGATTTTACATTTTCATACTTAAATGTATAGCTTGACAATATCTCCTCAAAAGACATTTTCATTAAGCAGGAGTAAATTCTTAAAAACTCTACGAAGTCAGAGGATTCCTTCATCATGCTTAGCTTTTTATCTTCGACTTGAAAAAATAACATAAACATAATTTTAGTTGTGATTATAATAAAGCAAAATATTATTATTTTAATTATCATATATATGTCCATGCCCCGATTAACTCAAATGTTATAAAATATTTGAGCATTGACTCGGTGCAAATCCTTTCTTTATTTGTCATTTAGTTAAGCCTCGAACTTTCCCGATATATTATCATACACCTGTTTTATGGAGACAGGTGTTTTATCATTAAGAACAATAATTCTTTCAATAAAGCCACTGATTAATATATTTTTAATATAAATATTTTTAAACAAGTCCTCGACACAGCTTGCATGAGCGGTACTTATAATGCTTACTCCACTTTTAAGGGCATATTGAATGATGTCAAAATCCTCTGCTGAGCCAAGCTCATCTGATATTATAATTCTTGGAGCAAGCGAACGAATACTAATGCTAAAGCCTTCCTTTTTCATGCAATAAGACAGTATATCCGTTCTTGAACCAAGGTAAAATTGTGGAACTCCATTATGTATAGCTGCTATCTCACCTCTTTCATCTATAACGCTTATATCGCATGCGTTGAACTGAGGATTGCTGAAGCCATCACTTAGATTTCTGGCTAAATCTCTTATACAGGTGGTTTTACCAGATAATGGTATGCCTGCAATCAGAGTATTATAAATACTATTGCTGTTCTTAACAATATATTTTATAATTTTATTGGAGCAATTTATAAAATCTCTTGCAATTCTAATATTTAAAGAGGTTATATTTTTAAAGCCTTTAAATTCATTTTTTTCGTATAAGCAGTCACCGCTCAAGCCGACTCTATGTCCACCTTCTATGGTCAAAAAAGCTTTTTCAATTTCCTTTTCATAAGCATGTATGGAATTTGAAGTTAAAGCAGCAATAGTTGAAGCAATATCACCTTTATTTATTTTGTAAAAATCATCTGTATATGATTTAGATATTTTTCCATAGCTTATAAAATAGTCTCCTGTAGAGCTTTTTAGAAATATAGGACAATTAATTCTTATCCTAAGCTCATAAACAGTGTTTAATACATCTTCACTTTGGCTTAGTAAAATATCTCTTATATTTGTATTTACATATTTTGATATTTGGGATATCATATTTATTCGCCTCCTTTGTAAAATTTCTTTCATACAATATAATATTTCAAGATAGCTTGTATATGACAAAAATTTAGTACAAAGTGTAAATAAAAAAAAGCCTAAGAATATATCTTAAGCTTTTTTACTTTTCTATTCAATAACAAATTCAAACATTCCTGCCGCTCCAGCAGCAATTTCATACTTATTAAAAACAACAACTATATTATTATCAGTGTTTATATAAAAACTCCTGTCAGGTGTTATTAAGTCGCTTATATCAACATCGTCAAACAGAAAAAACTTTCTTTCATCATCTAAATTTTCAATTTGCCTTTTAATTTGCTGAAGAACTATTTCTTTGTAATTCGGACCTAGTAAATCTCTAAGTGTTATCTCTCTCCCACTAATAAGATCAATATTATAATAGTAGGTATCTTGATATGCACTTGCAGATGTTTCAAATTTAGTTATTATAAACGATACATGATTTTCATCAGAGCTTTTAATTTCATAATCGATGTTTACTTCAATTGGTCTAAATTCTTCTGGCTTACCACCTGTATCTACAAAGGCATCATAAAATTCTTGAGCCCTTATCTCAAACTCATCTATGGCATCCTGCATTGTTTTTCTAATTTTGTAATTAATTCTATTTTCCAAGTCAGTATTTCCTGTGATATTTATGTTTGGAATTTTTACATTCATAATTTTCTTACTATCTTTAGTATCGAACTCTTTAAATGTAAATACTCTGCATATTTCATTTAATATTGGTATATCTCGCATAGATTCTGCAAATGCAGAATTTGTATTAATCAGCAATATAAAAATTGCAAAGCTTGCCGCTATAGAAATTAAACTTTTTTTATAAGGAAGTACTCTCCTGCTATGAGTTCCTCTATAAATTGCTTGATTTACTCTGCTATCTAAATCTTCAGGTATAGGTGTTTTTTCATGGATATCTTTTAATAATTTTTTCATAGTATCCTCCATCTCTTTGCCTTAAAATATATCAAATTCTTGTATATCTTCGTTTTTTAATTCACTTTTCAATATATCCAATGCTCTGTATAATCTTGATTTAACAGTATTTATATTAATTTTAAGAACATCGGCAATATCTGAAATTGTCATATCTTCGTAAAACCTTAAAAGTATAATAGTTTTATACTTAATATCTAAATTGTCAATAGCTTTAAAAACAATGCCGGCAATCTCTTTCTTATCTATATCCGTATCGTTATAGGGAACATCATAACATTGCTCTACAAAAACTATTTTTTTATTCTTTCTAATATTAGTAATACATTCATTTATAAGTATTCTATAAAACCACGCTTTTAAGTATTCCTTTTGCCTTAAAGTATGAATTTTTTCAAGGGCCTTTACTATAGTTTCCTGAACAACTTCAATCGATGCGTCAGTATTTTTCATATACCGATAAGCAAAGCGATAAAATCGTTCTTGATTTTCCTTAATAAATGGTATTATATCATCATATTTTGGGTTTAAGCTTTGAGTCATTTAATTAGCTCCTAAACAAACTATTGTTTTAGATAATTGTCTAAATTGTTTTATCTAAATCATTTTTTTCAACTTTATCTTGTACAGTATGTGTTTTCAAATAC
>DCPV01000232.1:0-7351 GCA_002323775.1 Firmicutes bacterium UBA1535
TAAGGCTCAAGCCAGTACCATTCCCTTATAGGGCAAGAGCAAACCACCAGCTGAGCTGGTGGTCATGATTTTAATTTAGCTGCTTTATGGTGTTACTGATTTCACTAAGAATTGTAGCAGCAATAATGTAAGCAATACCTAGGATAGTTGTGATAGGATAACTAATTTCTTCTTAATAAATTTTTTAAATAAGATAAATAACATTAGTATACAATTAATTAAGGATTATAGGTTGCCTTTATCAACCTAAATATTTATATAAGGGAGTTAATATAATATTATGACGAATTATGAAGATAATAAAAACTGTTTAACTGATTCGCTTCAATCGCTTTTTAATTCTAATAAAGAAGTATTGCTTGCAAAGGCAATAGAAATGTTCCCGTATTTGATTCACGTTTTTGCTCCTGACGGAACAACGGTGTTTGTGAATGAGGCTGTACGTAAGCAATATGGAATCACTCGAGAATTACTTCAGGAAACCATCATTGGAAAGTATAACATTTTAAGGGATACATCTGTTACTGCCGCAATTTCACCAGAACTATTACAGAGGGCATTTCGTGGAGAAATAATTTATTGTCCGGATGTTAAGATTCCTTTGGATGTTTTATCAGAGCGTTTTGGAGTGCAAGACTACGATATGGAGGCCATGTATCAAGATATAACAAACTTCCCGATTCTTGATGATGAAGGACAGGTTGAATATATTATGGCGATACAGATTATAAGGAGAGTCTATCGAGGCAGAGAGGAAATTGAGCGAGCGAAAGAATACATGGAAAACAACTGGATGGATGCTTTCGATGTAAACAAAACGGCGAAAGCCGCCGGACTGAGCCGTACTCATTTTTCAAGACTGTTTAAAAAGCACACAGGGATGACACCACACGATTATTATATCAATTTTAAAATTAAACGAATCGAAGACAAATTATTGGATTCAAATCTATCTATATCTCAGGTTTTTGCTGTCTGCGGTTTAGACTACAACGGTCGTTTTGCAAATGTTTTCAAGAAAAAAACGGGATTATGTCCTTCGCAATATCGAAAAAACGCACATCAATACTGAACATTTTGACAGCGATATCAAACAGATCTTCGGAAATTCCGGAGGTCTTTTTTAATTTCATACAGAATGATATTTTTCTTACTAAATTTGGTCTGGTAGCTTCTATCTTATTTGGATGTTTTTTACTAAAATAAAAGTATGAATAAATGAGAAGGGATTATATCAACTGGTTGAGAAAACAAAAGAAAAGCTGTCGACAGAACTGCCTAATCTTCAAAAGGAGCTGGAAAAACTCAATTAGAATTTTTTAATTTGTAATGTGCGTTATGTCTACGGTTTTTTTTAGGTTTTGTCAAGTAAATTGTAGCTTGAAATTGAAATAGGGAGGATTATATTTTGAAGAAATTATTTGCTTTGGTTATTATGTTGTTTCTAGCACTCTTGTTTGTTGCTTGTTATAAAGCCATCAATGTCGGAAATGGAAGTACTGCTAAAACATCACAAATTGATAAGAGTGGAGAAGATATCGCAGATATTGTGGGTGAACAGCTGAAATCTGACATGGTTAAGGTCATAGTAGAGCTTCCCGATGGCTGGGAACAGGTCAAAGGCTCAGTGTTGGAACATCAATACATGAAAAATACTGCTAGCTTTATGGTTAAAACGGAAAACTTCACCAACAATACTTTAGATGATGTGGTTAATGAGGCAATTGAAATCTATACAAAAATATTTGCTGATTTTAAAACTCAAATTCCAGAAAAAATCTCTATTGATGGTAAGGAAGCGAGAAAGCTGACTTTTACCTGCACAGTCAGCAACATGGATATGAAATACTTTTATGTATATCTTTTTGCAGGAGGAAAAATTTATGTGTTGACATTTGGCGATTTGTTGAATAGTTTTGATTCTCTCTCTGAGGATTATGAAGTGATTTTGGATAGTATACAATTTATTCAGTGATGAGCCTTAAAGAATAGGAGGAATATTCTATGAAATCTAAATTTACAGTAAGAATTATTGTTTTTTCAATGTTAATATGCCTGTTTTCACCAATGGCATATGCCTCATATCAGCCACCTTCGTCATATAATTCGCCCACAAATGTAGGCGTGATGTTCAATGGGGAGGAGCTTGAATATGATAAAAGCGGTCGATGGAGCTTTGACATAGGATTTGGAGCTACTGATGAAATAAGAGAGCTAATAGCAGCTTATGAGGATGGCAGAATGGATGAAGCAGGATACGACAGCTTTAATGTGTCGTGTCAGGGTGATTATAAGCTTGACAACGGTAAATGGAGGTCTGAACAATCTGGTTACGACGACTGGGTTTTTACACAGGATACGGGATTTAGCAATGAATTCGGTACGTGGGTTTCCAATTGTCACATATATGATGCTTATTTTGACGAGTCAATACCTGACGGTGTTCTGCCCGGAGGAAAGGAGTTCTTCGACAGCCATAGCATATCATTTAGAGTTCGTTTTTATATAGGATTCTATCACTCGGACAGTGGAGAGAGCTACGAATACTATTCTCCGTGGTCTCAATCTGTATCATATACAAACAATCAGAAGATTGAGGATCCATCTGCTCTCATCAATCATGAACCTACGCTACTGTCGGCAGAATTGAAAAAGACTGACGACGGACGTCCATATCTGAGTTTTAGTGCAGATAAAGCTCACGATAATATCCAACTTTTAAACAGTATATCGAACCAACGTGTATATACAAACGTTTGGCTCCGAGTTAATGGAGGAGGATGGTTCGATGCTGGAACCTACTTGTGGATGAAGGAGACATTTGACGTTGATGCAGATAACTATTTTACAGATACAGAAAGCTTTGACGACGCAGTATATGATGTCAAGTTCCGCTACAGCTTTGATTACGATTACTATCCTGCGGCTGGAAAAAGCGGAGATGTATACTCACCATTTTCTAACGTAATCTCTCATGGAATGCCAGCCTATAATGGTGCATCCAGTTGGGCTAAGGCAGAGCTTGATAAAGCAGCTGGTTATGGTCTCATTACAGAACGCATCAAAGATAAGATGTCCGGCAAAATTACTCGTGAAGAATTTGCAGAAATTGCTGTTAAGCTTTATGAAAAATACACAGGCAAAACTGCGATATCGGGAAATGCAAGCTTTAGTGACACAAGCAATACTGAAATTCTCAAGGCCGCCAATCTTGGTCTTGTGACAGGAGTCGGCGACAACAAATACGCACCGAATCAATTGGTAACGAGAGAGCAAATGGCAACAATTTTGCTTCGAGCTCTAAAGGTTATTGAATCGGATACAGATTTTACTCCAGATTTCAGCCAAAAATTTGCCGACGACGCAAAGGTGGAATCATGGGCTAGGGATGGAGTCTATTATTGTGCCAAGGCGGAAATTGTCACTGGTATCGGAGCAAATATGTTCGACCCGGATGGATATGCTACACGAGAGCAGGCTGTCATTGTCTGCACAAGAGCGTACGAATACTTTAGCAAATAAGCTTTAAACATAAAAGAGATTGTAGCAAAACAGCAGTAAAAGAACAGAGCCGAAACACTGAAAAAGCAGTGCAAAAGGCTCTGTTTTTTGTAGTTTACCCAGCATGGGAGTAATTTAATGGTAATGTTAGAGGAGAAGGTTAGTCACTCTAACTCGACTTTCAAATTTATTCATTTAATTTTTAAGCATATATATTTTGTTTTTTTATGAACAACTCGAGAGAAAAGACTATTGCAAATTTTTGTTTTGTTGCAGCATCTCGTTATTCATTAGCGATAAAATTAAATTCTCAAGCTTTTTAATTGCACAAATTGTAAAAATTTGTTAAAATATCTATATAATAAGAATTAATGGTATATTAATATGCAGAATAAAAAATTGAATATGTAATTGGTTAAGAAAAGAAAGTAGAGGATTTAAAAATTTATGATGAAGATAATCAAAAATAACGCTAAAATAATCAAGCAAGTATACGGCATATCTAAGGGATATGTAGTTCTCAATATTATTAGTGAAACATTATACAACATAGTGCCTATTCTGAATTTATTGTTATTAAAAATTGTTGTCGATTTAATAGTTGGAGGAGTGGGTTCCTCATTTTCAACTACTATTTGGGTAATTGCGGTTTTTGGAATTGTACAAACCTTATTTATGGTACAAAAAACATATATTAATAATGTGTATAATCCAAGGATAGAATTATTAATTAATAGAAAAATGTATGATACGATGTTTTCTGCGGTTAAAAAGGTAGATTTATCAGATATTGAATCTGCGTCATTTTACAATACATATGTAAAAGCAACAAGTGAAATAGATACAAGAATTATAGCAGTTTGTAAGACATTTTTTTCATCAATTGCTGGTATGCTGGCTATAATTGGTATTGTAACTGTTATGGCAAAATTGAACCCTGTATTTATCTTGTTTGGATTTATTAATGTATTCTTAAATTTGAAGTTAATGACTAAGAAAAATAAATATTCTTTTGAATTAAATATGAAAAAAATACCATATACTAGAAAATTTGATTATATTAAACGGGTGTTCTTTTTACAGGATTATGCTAAAGAGATTCGTACATTTCCTACAGAGTTATTATCTGATAAGATAAATGAATCAACAGATTCTCAGATTGACTTAGTTAAAACTTATGCGAAACCAATTAATGCTGTGGATAGTTTGGGTATGATAATTAGAATGGGAATATCTATATTAATGTTATTATATTTATCGTACGAAATATCGAAAGGCAGAATGCTTGTTGGTGATTTCATGGCTATAATTAATGGTGTTTCAACATTAACTATGTATTTAGGTACTATGCTTCAAATGTATCCTTCAATGCAGCAGCATAGCCTTTATATTGAAAACATTAATTCTGTTTTAATATATAATTCCAATGTGGAGATAAGCGGTTCTATAAAAATTACTCAATTTCCGGAGATATCTTTTAATGATGTTGGTTTTACATATCCTTCAAGTAAATTTAGCTTAAAAAATATTTCGATGGATATAAAAAGAGGTAAAAAATTAGCAATTGTCGGATATAACGGTGCAGGGAAAAGTACCTTGATTAAATTGCTTTTAAAATTATATATGCCTACAAAGGGTAATATTAGCATTAATAATGAATTGAATTCACTATATGACACTAAGGATATGAGAAATCATATTATTCCTGTATTCCAAGACTTTGAAATATACGCATTATCAATTGCTGAAAACATATTAATGCGTTATGTAAAAAATAAAGAGGATATAGAAAAGATTGAAAGTGCACTTAAAAAAGCAGGCTTGTATGAAAAAGTTAGTAATCTTCCTAATGGAATTAATACAATAGTTTCAACAGAATTTGATGAAAATGGGATAAATCTCTCTGGGGGAGAAAAACAAAAGCTTGCATTAGCCAGAGCTATAGCAATGGATAGTGAAGTTTTGGTATTAGATGAACCCTCTAGCTCAATGGACCCTGAATCAGAACATCATTTACTTGATACTATACTTGATTTAGCTAAGGATAAATCTCTTGTTATAATCACTCATAGACTGGCATTTGCGAATAAAATGGATGAGATTTGCTTTATGGAGGACGGAAAGATAATTGAAAGAGGTACACATTCTCAATTAATGGAATTAGAGGGTAAGTACTGTGAATTTTATAATATGCAGAGCAATGCTTATTCTATGAATTAAAAGTTTAACTACTTAACTTACATATTCATTGCAATTAATAATAGATATTATGCAAAAGCACTTATAAACATGGGTATTATAAGTGCTTTTAAAATGTTATTTCATAAAGTTTTCTATATCATTAATAGTTTTTATTATATCTTTTGATAGATTGATATTTCCGTCTTTTGTTACTAGGACATCATCTTCTATTCTTATGCCTATACCTTCTTCTGCTATGTATAAGCCTGGCTCTACTGTGTATATGTTGTTTTCTGCTACTTTTCTATCTCTGCATCCTAAATCGTGAACATCTAAGCCTAATGGATGGCTTACACCGTGATAATAGTATTTTGCTACGTCCTTATCATCATTTATAAGCTTTATGGCTTTTAATTCTTTAGCAAAGTATTTTTTAACAGCATCATTTACATCTTTTTCTAAAATTCCCGGCTTTATGGTATCCATAACAACATCTTGTGCACCAAGGACAATATTATATATATCCTTTTGTCTTTGTGTAAATTTTCCATTAACTGGATATGTTCTTGTTATGTCTGATGCGTACATATTTGACAATGCTCCTAAATCGCATAAAACCATATCTCCGTCGTTTATTTTGTTCTGTAAGTCAGTATAATGCAAAATTACAGCATTTTTGCCTGAAGCAGCTATTGTTGGGAAGCTTGGACCTGAGTTTCTAAGCATCAATTGGTACTCATAGTGAGCTCTTACCTCATATTCGTACATTCCAGGTTTTAAATTTTTCATTAAAAATTCTAAAGCTTCTTTTGTATATTTAATTGAGGTTTTTACTTCTTCAATTTCTTCTGCCTGCTTATGTACTCTTAATTCCATTATTAAAGGTAAGGCATTTAAAATATTAGCTGTAGGGAACTGATTTCTGACTTTTTTAGCCAAAGCCTTATATTGATCTTCTATCTCGTTCATAGTTGCCATAGTTGTTACGATATAAAGATTTTCATATATATCCAATGAGCTTAACTTTCTTGCTATAATCCCATCTAAGTCATCTATATCGGATATATTACCTATTCCTGATATTTCTTCAACCTCGTTGTGTCTTAGGAGTATTCCATGCCACTTTTCGAATAACTCATTTACAGGAGGTACGAATAGTTGTTCTGAAACTTCTCCATGCACTTTTGATATTACAAGAGCCATGTTTTCTCTGTTAAGTCCAGTTAAATAGAAGAAATTTCTATCTACTGAAAATTTGTGATTACTGTCTAAGCTTTCTCTCGGTGCAATGTTTGAGAAGAAAACCGCTATTGAAAAATCCTTCATCTTTTCTGCAAATTTTTTTCTGTTACCAATAAAAAATTCTTTGTTCATTTTAATTAGATTCCTTTCTTATATGTTATAAATTTAATTTGCCATTGAGCATAAATTACGCATATTTTACAGATTTTTTATATTCAATAACAAATTATTAATTAAATCATTCTTGCCAATTCTTTGCTCTCTCTATCGCTTTTTGCCATCCTGAATAAAGCTTTTCTCTTTGTTCTTGCGTGATTTGAGGCTTAAATTTTTTATTTAGACTCCATTTTTGGGCTATTTCACCTTTGGATTTCCAAAAGCCTGTTGCTAGTCCTGCCAAACAGGCAGCTCCTAGGGCTGTTGTTTC
>DCPV01000232.1:7423-15217 GCA_002323775.1 Firmicutes bacterium UBA1535
CTTCCACCCCTAATATATCTGCTTGAAACTGCATTAAAAAGTCATTTGCAGTTGCACCACCATCTACTTTTAAGGCAGTTAGATTCATTTCTGAATCAGAAATCATTGCATTTATTACATCCTTTGTCTGGTAGGCTATAGCCTCTAAAGCAGCTCGTATTATGTGATTGATGTTTGTAGCTCTTGTAAGCCCTATTAGAGTACCTCTTGCGTACATATCCCAATGAGGAGCTCCAAGACCTGCAAATGCTGGTATAAGATAAACACCACTCGTATCATTAACTTTCTTTGCAAAGTATTCGCTGTCAGCAGCCTCGTTTATTATTTTAAGCTCGTCTCTTAGCCATTGAACTATAGCTCCACCCATAAATATTGAACCCTCTAAGGCATATTCCACCTTGTTATCTATTCCCCAGGCAATAGTGCTTATTAGTCCATTTTTGGAATTAACTGGATTTTCTCCTGTATTCATTAGCATAAAGCAGCCTGTGCCATAGGTGTTTTTGACCATTCCCTCTTGGAAGCAAACTTGTCCAAATAGTGCCGCTTGCTGGTCACCGGCTATGCCTGCAATTAATATTTCCTTGCCGAATATATTTTCATCTGTGCTTCCGTATATTTCAGAGGATTGTTTAACCTCCGGAAGCATTGAAGATGGGATAGATAATTCTTTGAGCAAACTTTCATCCCATTTAAGTTCCTTAATGTTGTATAGCATAGTTCTTGAAGCATTGGAATAATCAGTAATATGAAGCTTTCCTTTTGTAAGATTCCAAATTAGCCATGTGTCTATTGTGCCAAATAAAAGTTCTCCATTTTCAGCTTTCTTTCTAGCACCCTCTACATTATATAAAATCCACTTGATTTTAGTGCCGGAAAAATAAGCGTCTATTACAAGTCCGGTAGTTTCCTTTATGTAATCCTTTAAGTTTTTTTGTATAAGTTCTTCGCAAATTTCAGCTGTCCTTCTGCATTGCCACACAATCGCATTATATACAGGCTTGCCAGTTTTTTTATCCCAAATTACTGTTGTTTCTCTTTGATTTGTGATACCTATAGAGTCAATTTCATCTAGGGAAATTTTCGCTTTATTTATCACATCACGAGCAACCTCTAATTGTGTTTCCCAAATCTCGTTAGCATCATGCTCAACATATCCCGGTTTTGGATAAATTTGAGTAAATTCTTTTTGTGATACTGCTATAACAGAAGCATTTATGTCAAATAGAATTGCCCGAGAGCTTGTAGTGCCTTGATCAAGAGCTAGAATATATTTTTTCTTCATATTACATCTTAAACCTCCTGCTTGTTTTATAAATATCTTACCATATTTTAGATAGAAATTAAAGATAAAAAATAATAATTTAACAGCTAGTTTCCGTAAGGCGTTTGCCGTTAAACTATTATTTATATAATATAGCTAATCCCCAATAGGGTCGTTAATCAATGTAGCGAATTTAAAATCGTGTACATGACCTTCTGCTGCTCTTGTTACTGATTCTAAGAAATGAACATGTCTGTCACTAACTACTATAGCTGGGCCGGTTATTCCACAAAATTCATGAAAATGATCTTCATAGAAATCTGTTCTAAAGCCCACCTCATGAACATGGTTTAAACCGCTGCCTATTACTTGATTTGATACTGTCGCAAATCTATGATTGTGCGGATCGCAATTTCTTTCAGCAATTTCAGTGCTTCCAAGTATTTCATGAACGTGAGTAAGCACTACCGGATGAGGACAATTCATATAATCATAATTTCCCATATTAACCTCCGAATAGAAAACTATTTTTCTACATAAAATTTATTTTACAAATTAAAATAAAGATATTTTAACTTGTACTAACTTATGATATGTGCTAGTACTTTTTTTGCTACATCAACAATACAATACCATGACACTTTATGGAAAAAATTGACAAACTTAATATCTTTACTTATTTAACTATTTATGATATACTTCATAACATTAATTAACAAAATATTAAAACATATATGTATGGGGTGAATTTTTATGGATATTAATAAAGATAAAATATTGATAACCGAAGAAGAATTCAAACAATTGAATGATGAAATAGAGTTCTTAAAGGTTACTAAGAGGAAAGAGATAGCGGAAAGGATTAAAATTGCTTTAGGATTTGGTGATTTGAGTGAAAATGCAGAATATTCTGAAGCTAAAGAAGACCAAAATAAAAATGAATCTAAGATAATAATTCTTGAGGATAAATTGAAAAGGGTTAAAATTGTGACTCATGACAGTTCTGTAAAGGGTATTGTGCAAATGGGTTCAAGAGTTAAAATTTATGATATAGAATTTGATGAAACTCTTGAATATCAAATAGTAGGGCCTGTTGGTGCTGATCCTTTTTCTGGGAAAATTTCTTTAGAATCTCCATTGGGAAAAGCATTGCTTGGCAAAAAGGCAAATGATGAAGTGGAAGTTACATCTCCAAGTGGAGACATTATACATTACAAGGTTTTAGAAATAAATTAAAGATTGTGTAATTTTAATATTTTTAAATTGTAAATTTTTAATTTATTGATTTTAATTAAGTATTTTAAAAGGTATTAAATTTACAACAATTTTGTTAGCAATAAAAATTAGAACTATTAAAAGATATATAATTAGTCTTTTAATAGTTCTAATTTTTTTATTTGATTTTTATAATTCTGTTTTCCATAATCCGTGTAAATTACAATACTCGTATACTGCAATTGCCTTATCATCATCTGTAAGAGCAAAGCTTGCTTCCGGAGCACTTCCAACCTTTAATATTTTTCTTTGAGCGCCATTAACTGTTTCTAAATAAATCCATGCTATGTGATGTTCTTCTAGCATTGGATGTGCAACACTTCCAACCTTAACGTTTATAGTATTGTCCTTTTGCTCTGCTACTGGCAAGTGTTTTTCAGCTGAAGCTTCAACTGTATTTGCTACTAATTCTTTCATTTCGTGACCACAACAAACAAGTGGTGCTCCTGAAGACTCTATCATTCCTACCAAATTGCCACAATGTTCACATAAAAAAAATTTACCTTTACTCATAATAATAAACCTCCAATTTAAAATATTATATTATAGATATACCCTAATTATTATAAGCCAAAACAGAAAAACTCACAATAGTTTTATTAAAAAATTTATTGTGAGTTTATAATTAGTTTAAAGCTTAATATTATTCTGCTATTTTTCCGTCAGTAGTAATTACTGTTATTTGCCAAGGTATCATTTTACCGCTGTTTCTTAGGGCTTCAACCACGGCATTTACTATGCCCCCACAGCATGGAACTTCCATTCTCACTACTGTAACACTCTTGATGTTATTGTTTTTAATAATTTGTGTCAATTTATCTGCATAGTTTCCTTCATCAAGTTTAGGACAGCCAATTAAAGTTACTCTGTTTTTTATAAACTTGTTGTGGAAATTTGCAAAAGCATATGCGGTACAATCAGCTGCTATCAATAAATCAGCATTGTCAAAATATGCTGCATTTGTCGGTACAAGCTTAATTTGAATAGGCCATTGGCTAAGCTTTGATTCCATATCACAACTTTCTTCTGATTTTACTGCTTCTGTATTTTTAGAAACTACAGATGCTCTGTTTATGCTTTTTGCATGTGAGCCTGGGCAACCACAAGGTTGCTCTTTTTTATGACTTTCAGCTATATGCTCAGCATTATTTGCTGCCTTTTTAAGAGCCATATTTTTCTTAACCTCTGCCTCATTGTACTCTAATGCTTCTCTTTCTTCAAAGCTTATAGCACCAGTAGGGCAATTTGGTAGGCAATCACCTAAACCATCACAATAATCATCTCTTAATAGCGTAGCTTTTCCGTTAATCATTCCTATAGCGTCCTCATGACATGCTTTAACACACAATTCACAACCGTTACATTTTTCTTCGTCTATTTTTATAATTCTTCTTATCATTATATCCTCCAAGATTTTTAATATTTTTTATACTATATAGAATTTCAACTATATTATAATTTTTTTAAATTTTATAATAAAAGAATAATATAAATCTTAAAAAAACTCTGTTGTTTTTACAACAAAAAATATTTTTTTGCATTATTCTTTAAATTATGATATATTTGTTAAGAGAAAAATTAATCGTGGAAGTGGTAAAAACAGGAGGTTAATATGGAAGAAAGATATATTAAAATATTGGACAGCATAACTGAGACAGAACTTAAAAAACTTCAAAATTCTAATGTTTGTGTTGTAGGCTGTGGAGCTGCTGGAGGATATATAATAGAAATGCTTGCTAGAATTGGCGTGCTTAATATTACAGGAGTAGACGACGAAATTTTTAATACATCAGACTTAAATAGCCAAAGCATATCTCATTCCACAAATATTTACGAAAATAAGGCTCTTGAAACAAAGAAAAGAATATTCGCAATAAATCCTGATGTGTATTTCACACCTATATTTGAAAGGATTACAGTTGATAATGCAATAGATATATTAGCAGGAAATAATGTTATAATTGACGCTAGTGATAGCATAGAGGTAAGGCTTATATTAGAGGATGCTTGCAACAAAATTGAGACTCCGCTTATATATGGTGCTGTTTTCGGATGGCAAGGCAGAATAAGTACAGTATTACCTCATGATAATACAATTTCAAGAATATATTCTGAAACTACTGAGGAGGATATTAGTGAGAATGCAGGGAATTTGATATTTACCTATGCCTTAATTGCATCGCTTCAAGTTAATGAAGCAATTAAAGTTTTGCTTGGTAAGGGGGATATATTACATAGAAAGCTTTTAACAATTGATTTATTGAATATGAAAATTGATATACAGGAAATAGTATACGAGGAAGTTGTTGAAGAAATTGAAGAAATAAAGCTTGAAAGTGTGGAGAAAAAGGACATAAAAAATACATGGAATCCTTTTAGTTTCTTTAAAAAGAGTTAGAATAATTTATTGAGTGCTTATCCTTGTAAAACAGTAAATATTTTATGTTTCGGAAATAGCTTGACAATTCATTATTTATAAAACTAGAGGGAAAGGTTAATAATAAACTAATTAGTACATAAAAAACCAAATAGAATAAGGAAGGTTAAAATATTATGAAAATAAATGTTAATCCTGCAAAGGGAATGAGAGATTTTTTACCTCTTGAAAAAGAAATAAGAGATTATGTTGAAAATTCTATAATAAATACATATAAACAAACAGGCTTTGAACTTATTGAAACACCAGTAATTGAAAATATTGAAAATCTTATTGGAAGTGACGGAGGGGAAAATCTAAAGCTTATATTTAAAATTTTAAAGCGTGGGGATAAGCTTGATGATTTTTCAAACATGACAGAAAATGATTTAGCCGACCTAGGTCTAAGATATGATTTAACAGTTCCGCTTAGTAGGTTTTATTGCAACAACAGAGCTAAGCTTCCGGCTGTTTTTAAATCCTTGCAGGTAGGAAATGTATTTAGAGCGGAAAGGGCTCAAAAGGGCAGATACAGAAGCTTTATGCAATGCGATATAGATATAATAGGGGAAAAAAGTTCTACTGCTGAGATAGAGCTAATTACAACAACATCTAAGGCATTAGCTGCTCTTAATGTGGATAAATTTGCTATTAGGATAAATGATAGAAGAATTTTAAAATCGGTCATACTATCATGTGGATTTAGTGAACAGGAATTTGATAATGTATGTATAATACTTGATAAGCTAGACAAAATTGGAATGTCCGGAATTGAGACAGAATTAAATGCTAAAGAGTATAATACTGATAGTATTAAAAGGCTAATGAATGCTTTAACTGATATCAACTTAAGTGGAACAAAATGCCTAAATGAATATGGAGTTGAAGCTGAGGTTGTGGATAATATTAATTGTATTATTAACTCAGTGGAGGAGTTATCAGATAGGAAATATAAGATAAGATTTGATTTTACATTAGTAAGAGGTATGGGATACTATACCGGAGCTATATTTGAGATTGAATACGAGGGACTTGGCTATGCTATCGGTGGTGGCGGAAGATATGATAAAATGATTGGAAAGTATATAGGTGAGGATATACCTGCTGTAGGTTTTTCAATAGGCTTTGAAAGATTGGTAAATCAGCTTATAGATGAAAATTTCAAAGTTCCTAATCTGCAAAAAATTGTTTTGCTTTATGATGTCGAAAATGAATATGTTGATGTATTGAAAACCGCAAATAATCTAAGGGCTAAAGGCTATACAGTATCTGTATATGAAAAAGCCAAGAAGCTTGGAAAGCAATTGACGCAGTTTGAAGGTTTTGGATATTCAGGATATGCGATTTATGATTGTGAAAATACTGAAATTAAAGAATTTAAAGCTGAAAATTAAGAAGTGATAGGAGATGTTTTGCTTGTTCAACAATGTACAATTGAAACATCTCTGTATCTAATGAAAAATTATAGGAGGTTTCTTGTGGAAAATTATGGGTTTGTAAGAGTAGGGGCTGCTGTTCCGAAAATAGAAGTTGCAAATTGCAGATATAATATAGATAGTATTTATGAGTTGATTGTTAAAGCAGAGAAAGAAAAGGTAGCTGTATTGAATTTTCCAGAGCTATGCGTTACGGGCTACACCTGTGCTGATTTGTTTTTTCAAGCTACCTTAATTGAAGAATGTGAGAAATCAGTTGCCGAGCTGTTGGAAAAAACAAAGGACATAGATATGCTTATAACAATAGGAGCTCCGGTAAAAGTAGCTTATAAGCTGTATAACTGTGCTATAGCAATTTATAAGGGAAAAATTTTATGTATTATACCTAAAACCTTCATACCGAATTACGGTGAATTTTATGAAAAAAGATGGTTTAGTCCTGTCGATGAGCTTAGCACAATAAATGTAAATTATTGTGGTCAGGATACAATTATTAGTTCAAATATCTTGATACAGCATGAAAGCATTAAAGAGCTTTGCATAGGAGTAGAAATATGTGAAGATTTGTGGAGTCCTATACCACCCAGTACATTGCAGGCTCTTGCAGGAGTAAATCTAATACTTAATTTATCTGCATCTAATGAATATGTAGGCAAAGCAAAGGATAGAGAAAGATTAATTCGAACTCAATCTAACAAATGTATGTGTGCCTACGTTTATAGTTCTGCTGGATTTGGCGAGTCAACAACCGATTTGGTGTTCGGAGGAAAAGTCTCTATATATGAAAAAGGAGAAGTGCTTGCTGATAATAAAAGATTTAATACTGAAAGCGAGCTTGTTTTTGCAGATGTAGACTTGGAAAAATTGTCTATTAGCAGACAGAAAAACATTACTTTTGCAGACAGCCAATTAAAATACGCAAATGATTATGAGAAAGTGTATTTCAATGTAAAAAGTATAGAAAGCACTGGTATTAACAGAAAAATAGATAAATATCCTTTTATTCCCAGTGTTAAGGTTGCTTTGGCTGAAAGATGTAATGAAATATTTGAAATTCAGATTAACGCTTTGGCAAAAAGAATTTTGCACACGAAAGCAAAAGCATTGGTTATAGGCGTTTCTGGAGGTCTTGATTCAACGCTTGCACTTTTAGTCTGTGCAAAAACTTGTGTTGATTTAGGATTAGACAGAAAAATGATTAAAGCAGTGACTATGCCGGGATTTGGAACGAGTGACAGAACCTACAATAATGCTGTTAGCTTGATTGAAAAGCTTGGAGCTACATTTAGAGAAATAAGTATAAAGGATGCTGTTATTCAGCATTTTAAGGATATAGACCATGATATAAACAATCATGATGTAACATATGAGAATTCTCAAGCAAGAGAAAGAACAAAGATACT
>DCPV01000232.1:15293-18761 GCA_002323775.1 Firmicutes bacterium UBA1535
AGAAAGAACAAAGATACTAATGGATGTGGCAAATCAGGAAAATGGTTTAGTAGTAGGAACAGGAGATTTGTCAGAGCTTGCTCTTGGGTGGGCAACCTACAACGGAGACCATATGTCAATGTACGGAGTCAATTCATCAGTTCCAAAGACTTTAATTAAGCATATGATAAAAATTTTAGCAGAGTATAAATTTAAAGGGGAAATAAAAGATATATTATACGATATTTTAGATACTCCTGTAAGTCCTGAGCTTTTACCGCCAGACAATGAAGGTAAAATATCTCAAAAAACAGAGGAGTTAGTTGGACCGTATGAACTTCATGATTTCTTCTTGTATTATGTGATGAGATTTGGCTACAGACCATCTAAAATATTCTTCTTAGCAAAAACAGCGTTCAAAGATGATTATGATGAAGAAATAATATATAAATGGTTAAGAAATTTTTATAGTAGATTTTTTTCTCAGCAATTCAAGCGTTCTTGTATGCCGGATGGTCCAAAGGTAGGCTCAGTATCGCTATCTCCAAGAGGAGATTGGAGGATGCCGAGTGATGCTTCTTCAAAAATATGGATGGATGATTTGGAAAAAATTAAATTTTAGAAATTTGAAACTAATGCAGAACATATAACGTCTATATTATCATGATTGCTTTATCTTGATGGTAAAGTTAAGGATATGTATATACAAATCATAATAAAAATTGTTTAGAACATTACAAATGTAAAATAAAATCTAAATAATCTCAGACTGTTTCAAGTCTGAGATTATTTAGATAAAAGGAGGACTTATAAATAAATGGTTTTTAGCAGTGTTATTTTTTTATTTAGATTTTTATTTATAGTATTATTGCTATACTATATAATACCAAATAAATGGAAAAATTTATTTTTGTTGCTTACAAGTTTAGTGTTTTACTCATGGGGAGAGCCTAAATACTTTGTCATAATGATAGCGTCGATATTAGTAGATTATACTGCAAGTCTAGTAATAGAAAAAAACAGGGGCAACAAGCTCTTATGCAGGATTTCCCTTATAGTATCGATATTCTTTAACTTAGGAATGTTATTTTTCTTCAAATACTATGATTTCTTTGTTACAAGCTTTAACGCAGCATTTGGGCTAGATATAAAGCTTTTGAGATTAGTTTTGCCTTTAGGTATAAGTTTTTATACTTTCCAGACAATGTCATATACAATTGATGTATATAGAGGAAATGTCAAAGCTGAAAGAAATATAATTAATTTTGGAGCGTTTGTTACACTGTTCCCGCAATTGATAGCAGGGCCTATAGTTAAATATACAGATATAAACGTTGAATTAACAGAAAGAAAAGTTAATTACGCTCAAATACAAGATGGAATAGAAACTTTCATTATGGGATTGGGAAGAAAAGTTTTAATAGCAAATGGAGTTGGTATGCTTTGGACAGAAGTACAAAACCTTGGTTTTAGCAATATTTCCACTCCGCTTGCATGGCTTGGAATAACAGCGTATTTTTTTCAGATATACTTTGATTTTAGTGGATATTCATTGATGGCGATAGGACTTGGCAAGATGCTTGGATTTGAATTCCCACAAAACTTTGATGACCCGTATATCTCAAGGTCTGCGACAGAGTTTTGGAGAAGATGGCATATGACATTAGGCTCATGGTTTAGAGAGTATCTTTATATCCCGTTGGGAGGAAATAGAGTTAAAGCATTTAGAATGTATTTTAACCTAATTTTAGTATGGTTTTTGACAGGATTTTGGCATGGAGCAGATTACAATTTTATAATGTGGGGATTATTTTATGCAGCATTATTGATTATTGAAAAAGCAGGATTTAAGAAGAATGTATTGGATAAGCACAAGGCATTTTCACATATTTACCTTGTTTTTATGACTCTAATGGGCTGGGTACTGTTTAGCATAACTGATTTGAGACAAGTAGGAGTGTTTTATACAAAATTATTCTCATTCACGGGTGGAATTGATTTTATGTATTATTTGAGAAATTATGCAGTTATTATGATAATAGCTGGAATTTTATCAACTCCTATTATAAGAAAATGGTATGAGAGAATTCCAAGGGCTGCTATCTGGATTAGAGTTTCAATAGTGACAATAATATTGATTGCTTCAGTAGCGTATTTGGTAGATGCTAGCTACAATCCATTTTTGTATTTTAGATTTTAATCTTTATAGAGCTTTAAATTAAGAATTAGAGAAATTGAATACTTTACTGATATAAGCGAAGAAGAATAATCACGAAAGGAATAGTATTAAAATGAACAATTTTATAATAAAACTAAAGAAGCTGAAAAATTATCCGATATTGCTGTTGTTTTTTGGATTTATATTAGTTTTTTCAGCTATTGATATGATGATGCCGGATAAAGATTTTTCGGAATTTGAAAATAAATACTTGCAGAAAAAGCCTAAGCTTACAATCGACAGCCTTTATAATAATGAATACGCACCAAAATATGAAAAATATATCAACGAGCAGTTTTTGCTTAGAAACAAGTGGATAGACTTGAAGTCAAGAATTGAGTTTTTTATGGGAAAGACTGAAAATAATAGCATAATATATGGCAAAGATAATTTTATGTTTGACAAGGTGCAAAAAATAAATGAAAAACAGCTTGATAAAAATATTGAAAATGTAAAAAAATTTCTTGAAAAATACAATGATAAAAATATCAAATTCGCTTTAGCACCTAACTCATATGAAATTTTGAAGGATAAGTTACCTTATGGATTGAAGCTTTTCAATCAAAAGGATATGATAAACAGTATATATGCCAAGCTTTCGGAAAATAAAAATGTAGAAGTATTTAATTTTATTGATGCTTTAAATTCACACAAAGACGAGTATATTTATTATAAAACAGATCATCACTGGACTAATTTAGGCTCTTATTATGCCTATGTTGAATTTATGAAAGGTTTAGGAAAGGATTATGTTGATATTAATAAATTAGAAGCTCATGAGATTGAGGGTTTTTTAGGGACATATTTTTCTAAGGCGAAAAAGTTTAATTCTGACTTTGATAAAATAACTTACTATGATGTAAATGTAGAAAAAATGAGTATTGCAGATAAAGAGTATTCAGGTATATATGATTATGAAAAATTTAAAACTCGTGATAAATATGCAGCATTTTTATATGGAAACAATGATTTGACAATCATAACTAATAAGAATTCTGAGAATAAGCAAAATAAATCGAGAATTTTAATATTAAAAGATTCGTTTGGAAATTCATTTGTCCCGTATTTAACATATAGCTATGATGAGGTTTATGTGCTTGACCTGCGTTTTAATTCGCAAAAAGTGAGTGAGATTATGGAAAAATATGATTTTAATGATATATTAATCATGTATAGTGCAAGTAATTTTATAGATGATATAAATATAATGAAATTAGGATATTAATTAAATAATAATTTATAATAGTTAACAGGGATGATCAAATGCTGTA
>DCPV01000096.1 GCA_002323775.1 Firmicutes bacterium UBA1535
ATGAGCGTCCGTTAGTATTTACAAGTTTGTTGACAGGCTTTATAAACGCAGACGAGGTAGTTTTATAAATAATAATGAACAATGAGAGATTAGTATTATAATAATTAAGGAGGACAAGAATTATGACTCTCCAATCTATTATTCAAACAATTTTGAGTAACCTGCATTTAGCTGGAATTTTGGCACTTGCTACCATGGGTATTTTGTTAGTATTTAAAACTTCATTTACTACTAACTTTGCTCAGGGAATGATGGCTACAATCGGTGTATTTACAGCGGCAGTATTAAGCACTAGACTTGGAGTAAACCGATTTGTTGCAATTGCAGCAGGTATACTATTAAGCTTTATCATAGGTATTTTAATAGATACCATGATAATAAGAAAAGCTAAAAACATTAATGTAATAGGAAAACAGATGATAACGATGGGGCTTGTAATTGTTATCACGGCTATTCTCCCATTAGTATTTGGCACAGTACCACTTAGTTTCGGAAGATTTTTTGAAGGAAATTTGAATTTTTCGATTGCAGGTATGAATTTATTCATAACTAAAAATGGTTTATTCATTATCTTAACTTCAACCATAATACTTGGTGCAATATACACAGCACTCAATTTTACAAAATGGGGTCTTGGAGTTAGAGCAACAGCTGCAAGTGAAACAGTAGCAGCTATGATGGGAATTAATACAAGAGTTATAACTGCTATGAGCTGGTCATTAGCGGGAGCGCTCGGTGCAACAGCAGCGATACTTCTGGCATCACAAACTGGCTCTGTAGAATCAACCATGATGGTTTCTACTCAGGTAAATGGATTTTTAGCATCAGTTTTAGGAGGATTCTCCTCTTTCTATGGACCATTGGTAGGAGCAGTTATAATCCCTATAGGAAAAGCGGTTATAGCTATTTATAACAGTATGTGGAGTGGAGTTATATTGTACAGCCTTGTACTTTTAGCTGTACTAATAAAACCGGTGGGATTATTTGGTAAAAAAATCTCGAAGAAAGTATAGAATGGAGGAGCTTATGTCAATTAAAGAAAAAATTAAATCAAATCAAACAGTTAAGCATCCTTTATTCAGTTTCATAATATTGATAGTTGTCTTAGCAGTAGTTCAGCTTTTATTCATGTTTACAGATGGAATCATAAGCTTAACAGTGTCAAAGGCAATAGCTCAAACGTTGATTTACTCAATAGTTGGGATAGGATTTTCAATATTGCTTGGATACGCAGGATTAGCATCTTTGGGAACAGCCGGGTTTATGGGTTTAGGAAGCTATATAGCAGGAAATCTCTTAATTGGATACGATATGCCTTTTGTAGTAACACTGCTAATAGTTGCAGTAGTTGCGATAGCTTTAGGGGGAATTGTCGGCTTCATTTCTCTTAGAATAGAGGGAATGTATCTTGCCATAATTACCCTAGGTCTGTCAGAGATTTTGCTAGAGCTTTTTAAGACTCAAAACACTTTCACAGGCGGAGCGGCGGGACTTAGAAAGGTACCATTTGCAAAATTGGCAAACCTTATACAGCTTAACAGAGAAACCAGCTTTTTCCTTATCTTAGGAGTATTGTTTGTAATGATTGTTATAACAATTAATATTATAAACAGCCCTACAGGGAGAGCAATGCTTGCGATGAAGAACAGTTCTTCGGCAGCACAGGCAATGGGTATAAGTATATTAAGATACCGTTTACTGGCATTTATCATAGCTACTGTATATGCTATGATAGGAGGAGCCTTGTTTGTAGCATACAACAAAGCTTCAGACCCGACCTCTTGGACATTGGCTTTATCACTTAACATATTGGCGGCAGTTGTAATTGGAGGCTCAAGGTCAATATGGGGAGTATTGCTTGGAACATTTATAATCTTCGGACTTGATTTAGCTGTTTTGAAAAACATAGCATTTTTCAATAACTACCCAGGCTCGTCGATGATATTTAGCGGAGTACTCATAGTTGTAATAGTTATGTTCTATCCTGGCGGTATAGTGGGCTTATTTAACAATATAAGTGCAAAAATCACTTCAGCAAGACTTAAGAAAGGGGCGTAAGAATAATGAGTAATATAAATCAAACAAATTCTAATACCCTAGGCTTAGATGAAAATACAATACTAGAGCTTAAAGGCTTAACAATGCAGTTTGGAGGCTTAAAGGCAGTTGACGGACTTAGCTTTAAGGTTAAGGAAGGCGAGATTTTCGGTCTTATAGGACCAAATGGAGCTGGAAAAACAACAGTATTTAACTGTATAACACAGTTTTACAAGCCAACAGCCGGAACTGTAAAATATAGAGATAAAAATGGAAATATTATTGATTTAACTAAAATGAAGGTACACGATGTCATCAAAACAGGTATCGTAAGAACCTTTCAAAATGTTGAATTGATTTGGGAGTTGTCTGTGTTGGATAATTTGCTTGTAGCAGGACATACCTTGTATAAGGCAAATTTATTTGAACATATGATACATTCAAGAAGATTAAAACGTGAAGAACAGACTATAAAAGCCAAGGCTGTTACAGTTCTGGAAAGACTTAATTTGTCAGCTTATAAGGATGTTATACCTTATGGTTTGCCATATGGTATACTTAAAAAGATAGAGCTTGCAAGGACATTGATGATAGACCCAAGATTAATTATTTTAGATGAGCCGGCAGCAGGACTTAATGATGCTGAAACTGAAGAACTTTCTAAGGTGATTAAACAAATAGCAAAGGATTTTAACTGCACTATATTTTTGGTTGAGCATGACATGGGGCTTGTCATGGATATATGCGACACTATTTGTTCTATTTCTTTCGGAAAGATGCTAGCAATAGGAACTCCGTCTGAAATACAAAATAACAAGCTTGTACAAGAAGCATATTTGGGAAGCGAGTAAAAAGAGTGAACTATGTTCACTCTATGGAAGAATCTGAACGATTCTTCATTGAATAGAGGAGACAATGTTGCACTTAGATTGGAGGAGAATATGAGCAAACTTTTAGAAATAGAAGATTTAGTAATTGATTACGGTATCATAAGAGCTATAAAAGGTATCAATATGACTGTAAACGAAGGAAATATAGTTGCTATATTAGGAGCAAATGGTGCAGGCAAGACAACAACAATACGCTGTGTCTCTGGCGTTGTTAAAGCAAAAAGCGGAAAAATCAAATTTTGCGGAGAGGATATAACAAATAAGGACGCATATAAAATTGCTTCTAAAGGTATCATCCAATCACCAGAGGGCAGAATGATATTGAATGGCTTGACTGTTGAAGAAAACCTCTTGGTAGGAGCATATACTGTCAAATCAAGGGCAAAGGTAAACAAAAATTTAGAGCAGATATATGGATATTTCCCTGTTTTAAAGGAAAGAAAAAAACAGCAGGCATCAACCCTGTCTGGCGGCGAGCAGCAAATGCTTGCTATAGGCAGAGCTTTGATGGCAAATCCTAAAATATTGCTTTTAGACGAGCCATCACTTGGTTTAGCACCGCTTATAGTTAAGGAAATCTTTGAGATTATTAAAAGAATCAAGGATGAAGGAACTACAATATTAATTGTAGAGCAAAATGCGTTCCAAACATTAAAAATTGCAGACTATGCGTATGTTTTGGAACTTGGAAAAGTCAAAACCGAAGGTAGTGGCGAAGATTTGTTAAAAGATGAATCATTATTTGCTGCATATCTTGGTGAAAGAAATAAAAAGGGCGAATAAATTCGCTCTAAAAATAAAATAATGAGGAGAGAAATCATGAAAAGAAGAATTAGAGTTATTGCTTTATTGTTAGTAGTAATGATGGCATTCACAATGTTTGCTGGATGTAAGAAAAAAGGAGATACTGATCAAGGACAAGTAGAGCCTCCTAAAACAGATGGAGATAAAGATGGTCAATCACCTGTAGAGCCTCCTAAGGTATCTAAGGTTCAAGGTGTAACAGACACAGAGATAATTATAGGAAACACAGCAGCAGTATCAGGTAACTTTGCATTTGTTGGAGTTCCTTTCAATGCAGCAATCAACGCAGTTATTAAGCAAGTTAATGAAGCTGGCGGAATTGGCGGAAGAAAAATTGTATTCAAAACATACGATGACGAATTTACAGCTGCTAAAGGTATAACTTTAACAGAAAAATTAGTTGAAGAAGATAAGATATTTGCATTAGTTGGTCACTTTGGAACTCCTACAGTAGGCGCTACAGTAGATTATATACAAGAGTATGGAATTCCTATGGTTTATGCAGCTACTGGTATAAACGCTTTATACTTTGAAAAAGCTCTTGGAAACCCAGTTATGGCAGTTCAACCAATCTATAAAACAGATGGTCGTATAATGGCAGCACGTGCTTTCCATGAAGCGTTGTTTGGTGAAAATCAAGATCAAAAATTAGCAGCAGATGCTAAAATAGGTGTATTATATACAAATGATGATGCTGGAAACAGTATATTAGAAGGTATTAAAGCTCAGGCTGAAAAAGATGGCAGAGGTGCAAACCTTATAATCGAAGCAGTTGCTGAAGGAACTTATTCAACAGCAGTACAAAAGCTTAAAGATGCAGGCGTAGCAGTAATTATAGCTTCAATGAATCAAGCTCCATTTAAAGAAACTATGGTTGCTTTAAACGATGCCGGATTAGAAGCTCCTGTATTTACATCATATGTAAATGCTGACCCTACAGCTATAGACCCTTCAAAATATTCAGTAAAAAGACCAGTATATGCAAATGCTTGGGTTGACGTATTGTCAGATAAAGGTAAAGCAGATGCACAAGGCTTTGTAGCAGCTATAGCTAATGCAGACTTAAAAGATGAAGAAAAGCAAAATTACTATACAAACTCATTTGCAACAGCTGGATATATAGCAGCAACAGTATTTGTTGAAGGCTTAAAGAGAGTAGATGCAGCCGGTGAAGAACTAAACTGGGATAACTACATCAAAGCTATGGAGCAAGGACCTATCAGCATCCCAATGGGTGGAACAGTTGACTTCTCAGAAGGAAAGCGTTGGGGAATTGACACTATGTCATTGTTAAAGTACGAACCTGGAAAAGATGGTGGAGCAGCATCATTTACTATAGCAAGACCATTAGAGTCATTAACAGTTATTGAAGCAAAATAAAAAAATAATTAAAAAAATAAAGTAAAACTTCAAATTAAATTAATAAAATAAGAACATCAAGAATACAGCAATTTTAATTTGAGATTGCTGTATTCTTATGATAAACTATTTAAGCGTATTTTCGATTAATTATTATATGCTTAGTGATGATGGAATACTGAACCTTAAATGAAAAGTAGCAAAACGGAGGAACGATGGAAGAACAATTAAAAGATATAAAGATGCCAAAAACTAAAAGAGGCTTGATAACATTTAATAAAATAATTAAAGCAGCTGAAAAGCTTTTTGGGACTAAGGGTTACTATAACTCAATGATAAATGATATTGCATACAAGGCTAAGGTAGCACCTGGCACTCTTTATATTTATTTTCCGGATAAATATACACTGTATTGCTATTTGTTGACTCAGTACAACCATCATATAAGAGAATATATATCTAGTAGAGTCAAGGACTGCACAACACGTAAAGAACAAGAGCGTGTAGGACTTTTAGCTTTTTTGGAAGTTATAAAAGAAAGACCATATATGTACAACATTATATGGGAATCATTGTATATTGATAAAAATTTGTTTGTAGATTATTATGAAAGTTTTGCGAAAAGATATGTAAGAAATATAGAATCCTCCAAAGCAAATGGAGAGATGAAAGATTTTGATTCAATGCTAGTAAGCTATGTATTGATGGGCATAAGTAACTTTGTCGGATTAAAATATGTTATGTTTGACGAAAGCAAAAAGAGCAGTGATATAGATTTAGAAAAAATTGCAGATGAAGTAATCGAGATGTTAGAAAAGGGAATTTTTAAATAAGAAATTATTCTCGTGAAACATGAATCGGTTTTCATATTTAGTTATTTATTGAATTTAGCGAATTAAATAAATTTGAAAGCGTATTTTAAATTTTATTATAAAAAGTTTTATTTAAGTGTTGAAAAAAAAATTAAATAAGTTATAATATAGTTATATAAATTGTTAAAAATTTAGCAAATGAAATTTACTTGATTTTTAAATATATATAAACAAATTAGTTATACTAATACTGAATATAATGGATATCTAAGTTTAGAGTATATACATCCTCAGAAAATCAGTAATATATTTAAAAACAAGTATTATAAAAAGTAAAATAGCAAAGAGTGATGGTGTGAAATAGTTTAATATTTTTTTCACAAACTCAGAGAAAGGATAATTTATTATGAATTTTGAATTAAGTAAAGAACAGCAAATGGCTCAAGAGCTGTTCAGATCATTTTCAGTAAATGAAGTTAAGCCATTGGCTCATGATATTGATGAGCAAGAGAGATTTCCAGTAGAAACAGTTGAAAAATTCAAAAAATATGGATTTTTAGGAATTCCGTTTCCAAAGCAATATGGTGGACAGGGTGCTGACAATTTAAGTTATATAATGGCTGTAGAGGAGTTAGCAAAAGTTTGTGGAACATCATCAGTAATAGTATCAGCACACACTTCATTGTGCGCAGCTCCAATATACGAGCATGGTACAGAAGAACAAAAACAAAAATATTTAGTTCCGTTAGCAAATGGAACATATTTAGGAGCTTTTGGTCTAACAGAGGCAGGAGCTGGAACAGATGCTGCTATGCAGCAAACAAAGGCTGTTTTAGATGGAGATAATTACATCTTAAATGGTACTAAAATATTTATTACAAATGCAGGTTATGCTGATATTTATATAATAATGGCTATGACAGATAAGTCAAAAGGTACAAGAGGAATATCTGCGTTTATAGTTGAGAAAGATTTCCCAGGCTTCTCAGTAGGTAAGGCGGAGCACAAAATGGGTATCAGAGGTTCATCGACTTGTGAGTTAATCATGGAAAACTGTATAGTTCCAAAAACAAACCTTATTGGAAAAGAAGGCGATGGATTTAAAATAGCTATGAAAACTTTGGATGGCGGTAGAATTGGTATAGCTGCTCAGGCCCTTGGTTTAGCTCAAGGTGCTATTGATGAGGCTGTTAAGTATACTAAAGAAAGAAAACAATTTGGCAGATCTATATCAGCATTCCAAAACACTCAATTCCAATTAGCTGATATGCAGGCAAGAGTTGATGCTGCAAGACTGTTAGTTTATAAGGCTGCTTGCTTTAAGGATGCTAAGAAATCATATTCTGTAGAAGCTGCAACTGCAAAATTATTTGCTTCAGAAGCTGCAATGGCTGTAACTACAAAGGCTGTACAATTATTTGGCGGATATGGATATACAAGAGAGTATCCTGTTGAGAGAATGATGCGAGATGCTAAGATAACAGAAATTTACGAAGGTACTTCAGAAGTACAAAGAATGGTTATCAGTGCAAATATGTTGAAATAGATTGATAGTAGATTGAGAAAGGAATGTATATTAATATGAATATAGTAGTTTGCGTAAAACAAGTACCAGATACTACAGAGGTTAAACTTGACCCAAAAACTAATACTCTTATAAGAGATGGAGTTCCAAGCATAATAAACCCTGATGATAAAGCTGGATTAGAAGCCGCACTTAGAATAAAAGATGAAATAGGAGCTCATGTAACAGTAGTTTCAATGGGACCTGCACAGGCTGACCTTGCGTTAAGAGAAGCACTTGCTATGGGAGCAGATGAGGCAATACTCATCTCTGACAGAGCTTTTGGAGGAGCAGATACTTGGGCTACTTCATCAACAATAGCAGCAGCTATTAAGAAGTTAAACTATGATTTGATTATAACAGGAAGACAAGCAATAGACGGAGATACAGCACAGGTTGGACCACAAATAGCTGAGCATTTAGGACTTGCGAATATAAGCTATGCAGAAGAAATCAAGGTTGATGGCGATAGCATAATAGTAAAAAGACAATTTGAAGACAGACATCATATAATAAAAGCAAAAATGCCTGTACTAATTACTGCACTTACTGAATTAAATGCTCCAAGATACATGACTCCGGGCGGAATATTTGATGCTTACAGAGAAAAAGAAGTTAAATTATACACTCTTAATGATATAGATGTAGACCAAAGCAACATAGGTTTAAAAGGTTCACCTACTAAGGTTAAGAAGTCATTTACAAAACAAGCTAAACAAGCAGGAAAAGTTTATAATAATTTAGATGCTTCAGAAGCAGCAGAAATAATTGTAAGCACTTTGCAAGAGAAGTTTATAATTTAATTGAAAGGAACGAGAATATTATGAATATATCAGATTACAAAGGTATCTTTGTTTTTGCAGAGCAAAGAGATAAAAAAATAGAAAAAGTTTCCTTAGAGCTTATCGGAAAAGCAAAGGAATTAGCAGATGTTATAAAAACTACTGTTACGGCTGTTTTACTTGGACATCAAATGGATGAGCAAGCTACTGAGCTTAATTATTACGGAGCTGACAAGGTTATATATGTTGATGATAAAAATTTAGACATTTATATGACAGAGCCATATACACATTCTTTAGTTGAGATTATTAATAGAGATAAACCTGAAATTATGTTGTTTGGAGCTACTGCTATAGGCAGAGATTTAGCACCAAGAGTTTCAGCAAGAGTTAAGACAGGACTTACAGCAGATTGTACAGGACTTGAAGTAAATGTTGAAGAAAATAATAACTTGATGATGACAAGACCTGCATTTGGCGGAAATATCATGGCGACAATTGTATGCCCTGACCATAGACCACAAATGGCGACTGTAAGACCGGGAGTTATGAAACAACTTCCATCAAATAAAGATAAAACAGTAAATGTTGAAAAATTATCCCTTGAAATTCCAAAAGAAAAATTCAATGTAGAGATAGTTGATATTATCAAGCATGTTCAAGAAAAGATGAAAATTGAAGATGCTAAGGTAATAGTATCAGGTGGTAGAGGCGTAGGCGGAGCAGAAAACTTTGCTATGCTAGAGCAACTTGCAGAAGCTCTAGGCGGAACTGTAGCTGCTTCAAGAGCAGCGGTTGATGCCGGATGGATTGCTAAGGACAGACAGGTTGGACAAACAGGAAAAACTGTTAGACCAAACCTTTATATCGCTTGTGGTATCTCAGGAGCTATACAGCAC
>DCPV01000085.1 GCA_002323775.1 Firmicutes bacterium UBA1535
GGAAACCAAGATATATAACCCTTCACAAAATTTATGATTAATACTTTCCTAAAGGATATTCTAGCTACGCTGATAGTCATAATCCAGAAGATATCGATAAACTATATTATTTTAATCTATTCCACTCATACTGTGGTAGAAACTGAAATTGGTTTTTCTCCGCTCTTGCCGGCAACAACTTCATTTACAGTAATTGAAAAAAGCTGAGGAGTCATTAAAAATATTGTTGAAGTCGGATCTGTCAGAACTATGATTCCATATTCGTTGATATGAACATCTCCGGAAGCACTTGCAGTTGGACCCGCAGTTATGGATATGTTGTCATTAACCGCAACATAATCATGGATGTTCTTAATAAGGTCAGTATCACAGTTTTGCGGGAACGGAACGGGTGGGTTTAAATAAGTGATCGAATCATCATAAACACTATCAGGGAAATAAAGTATTGCTATTTTATCAATGTTAAAAGCAACCGGTTCATCACCCAGAAGCAGCAACGGTATACTTCCGGCATCAGGCGATTTGTAAAGTGAGTTAATCGGTCCTGATACTGTAGCAAGTCTATTTGAGAAAATGCTGACAGATGCACCTTGATATATAGTCACAATTTGTTCCAAAACATGGGCGAATTGATCTAAAGCAAAACAACGGCTATTATCAGACACATTGCCGTTTAAAGAAAAAATCCGCAAATTAGCTTTGGATATTATCGTATTAGGGAAAAAAACAGTAGCATTTGATAAGTTTACCAATGAAAGATTAATAGGTGCATCATCAACATTTAAAGCGGCTATTCCGCTCATACTGCCTGTTTTGGTCGGTGAATTGCTGTCAAATTCATGACCCTTATCAGAAATCAATTTAAAAATAACGCTAGGTGAGCCAGAGGTTGCCTGCATATCTACGCACCAATCGATTATATACAGACCATTTTCAGAAATCGTAATAACGCCTGTCATATTATCATAACTGATATTCCCTATAGCACCAACAGTTTCATCAAATATAAAATTATTATTATTTAAAATACTATTATTGTTGTTTTTTTGAAGTTGTAATACTATATTATTCATAACTGTACCTTCTTTTATATAATTTTAATTATTCTTCATAATATAATATGCTTTTGTGTCCAAAGTGTTAAGCATAACATAGAGGCATGATTGCAGAGTTTAGGACGAGTACTATTTAATTCATTTTACTAATTTAATACCTCATCAATTTTTCAAAATGTTGTTTTTAAAAAAGAATGTAAAACACTACCTCATCGTGATATAAAAAGGTTTTTCTGTTTATGTCTGTAAGCATCATGTCAAATTTTTCATTTTATAAGAAAATTTAACTATAACTTCTTTTCATAGCTAATCAAGATATTCAGAAAATATTTTATTATGCAGTATATCTTAATATATGATATACTTGTTAACTGGTTGTATAAAAATTAACAAAAATGGGAGACATTAAAAATGAAAAAATTTAAAGTATTAAGCATTGTTTTAGTATTAATGATGATTTTAGTTGCTTGCACAACTGAAAAAGCTGATGTTAAGGATAAGGGAAATGATACAGTCAAAGGTGAGTTTAAAGCACAGATTTTATTTAACGGATCTTCAACTTTAGCTCCGGTTATGGCTTCAATTTCTACGAACTTTATCGAAGGTAACGTAACTTGGGACAAGGTTGATCCTTCATTCCCTAATGAAAATATAGCTATTTATGTTTCAGCCGGTGGATCAGGACAAGGTGTTAAATCAGTTATCGATAAAACAAGTGATTTTGGTATGATTGCAAGAAGTATTAAGGATTCTGAAAAAGAACAGCTTACACAGCTTAAGGAATTTAAAATCGGTATTGACGCATTAACATTGGGTGTTAACCCTAACAATCCAATTCTAGCTGTGAAAGATAACTTGACAAAAGATGAAATAATTAAAATATTCTCAGGAGAATTTAAGACTTGGAAGGACTTAGATGCTTCACTTCCCGATAAAGAAATAATTGTAGTTACAAGAGATATTGGTGGTGGTGCTCACGAAGTATTCCAATCTAAAATAATGGGTGATATTGAAGTTAAAGCAGATGCAATTCAGGCTCCATCAATGGGTGCTTTAGTTACAAAAATAATTGAAAATGAGTATGCAATAGGATACGCTTCATTTGGTGTTGTTAACCAAAATATAGGAAAGGTTGCTACATTAAAAGTTGACGGTGTCGAAGCTACAGCTGCAAACATAGTAAATGGATCTTATATTATTCAAAGACCTTTAATTGCATTGTTTAACGGTGAACTTAGTGCTGCTCAACAAAAATTTATGGATTATGTTATGAGTGATGAAGGCTTAGCTGTTGTTGAATCTATGGGATTTGTACCTGTAAAATAATATTTAATGCAAATATTGAAAGAATTCATCCATAAAAAGATGGATTCTTTCTCTTGTATAAATATGTGTGTTTAGCAAAGGAGTCAACATGAAAGAATATAGAGAAAAGATTTTTAGGCTATTAATTACCATTGGAGCTATACTGTCTAGTTGCTTAGTTCTTTTGGTATTTTTTTATATATTAAAGGAGAGTATGATCTTTTTCAAAGAAGTTAATATCAGTGAATATTTACTGAATAAAACATGGAGTCCATTAGCTAGCGAAAAGTATTCTTTTCTCCCTATGATATTAGCTACTTTGTATGTTTCTTTTTTAGCAATTGCAATAGCAACACCATTAGGAGTAGGATGTGCATTGTTTTTAAGCTTTATTGTTGATAAAAAGAAGTCTAAGATTATACTTTCATTTATCGATATGCTGGCAGGTATTCCTTCTGTAATTTTTGGATTTGTAGGTTTAGTTATTTTAGTTAAATTTTTAGAAAAAAACTTAGATATGGTAACTGGTGAAAGTGTGTTAGCAGGTGGTATACTTCTGGCAATTATGCTTTTTCCTTATGTGGTAACCGGCTGTACTGAGACCTTTGAAAAGGGAAAATTGAAGTATTTTACTGCATCACAGTCATTAGGAGTATCAAAATGGTATACTATGAAAAAAATAATACTTCCTTTTGCAGCAAATAGTATTGTTGTTAATATGCTTCTGGCTTTTAGCAGAGCTATAGGTGAAACCATGGCAGTAATGATGGTTACAGGAAATTCCCCTATTTTTCCGAAGCTACTAGGTCGAGCTGAAACTATTCCATCCTTAATTGCTCTTGAAATGGGAACTGCAACCTACAAAAGCGTCCATTATTCTGCATTGTATGCCGCTGGTCTGATATTAATTATAATTATATTTATTATTCAATTAATTTCTCATAGGATAAGTAAAATAGGATTAAGGCGGTTCAAAT
>DCPV01000145.1:0-255 GCA_002323775.1 Firmicutes bacterium UBA1535
CTGTAATTGAATTAATAGATACAATACCTCAGATTGTATCCTTAAGCGATGAACAGACTGTTTTAGAAGCAAAGATTGCTTTTGATGCTTTATCATCAGAACAAAAAGCTCAAATTGAGCAGTCAAAACAAACAAAGCTACTAAATGCAGTGAAAAGAATTACAGATTTAAAAATAGTTAGTGAAGTAATAACACTTATAAATGCTTTACCTGCTGAAGTTCAATTGAGTGATAAGATAGCAGTGCAAAATGTAC
>DCPV01000145.1:362-3190 GCA_002323775.1 Firmicutes bacterium UBA1535
TTTAGCGTATAATACTTTGACTAATGCACAAAAATTACTCATAGATAAAGATATACTTGCCAAACTACTTGCAGCTGAAGCTAAAATAGCTGAACTTGAAGGACCGGTAGTAACTACACCATCTGCAATACAAGTTAAGAAAATTTTAGAAAAAACAGCGGCATACCAATTTGCAACAGTTATAAATCCGTCAAATGGAAGCACTGGTGGTGAATGGACTGTTTTAGCTCTTGCTCGAGGAGGATTTATTACAAGCGAGTATAAAGAAATATATCTTGCTAATCTAAGTGCATATGTGCAAGAGAAGAAGGGTATACTTGACGAATCAGGCGGAAATTATACAGAGTATTCACGTGTTATTCTTGCGCTTAGTTCGTTGGAAGAAGACCCTTCCAATTTTGCAGGATATAACCTACTTGCTCCGCTGGCAGAATTTGAAAATGTAAGAAAACAAGGAACTAATGGAGTTTCATATGCTTTAATTGCTTTAAACAGCAATAACTATGATATACCGCTTCTTCCATCTGAAACAAGCTATACGCAGAGTACAAGAGAGATTTTGATTGAGGCTCTTTTAAATGCACAGCTTCCAGACGGAGGGTGGGCTATATCTTCCGAAATGCCAAATTCTACTGTTGACTTTACAGCTATGGCTATTCAGGCATTAGCACCATATTATGGGGAAAATAATAAAGTGACAGAAGCACTTGACAGGGCAATTGAACTGCTAAGTCGAATACAATTGGCAACAGCTGGATATGGTACCGCAGAAGCTGATGCACAGGTTATAGTAGCTCTTAATGCTCTTGGAATATCCTTAACTGATGAAGATTTTGTGAAATATGGAAAAACAGTATATAATGATTTAATGACATTCTATATTAGTGAGAGTGGAGCATTTAAGCACAGTACTCAAGGAACTTCAAGTGCAATGGCCACTGATCAGTCTATGTATGCTTTAGTATCTCTATATCGCTCATTGATAGGAGCAAATAAGCTGTATGATATGACTGATGCAGGTGAGCCTATTATACACCCTGAAATTAACAAAGATTTGCTAAATTCTACAATAGCGGATGCCGAAATACTAATAGAAACAGAATATACAGTTGAAAGCTGGTCAGTGTTCCAGATTGCACTTAGTAAAGCAAAAGAAGTTTCGGCAGATGAAGAAGCAACACAAGCTGAGATTAATTCTGCAAATTCAGCATTGATATTGGCTATTGATAATCTTGTTAAAAGCAGTAGTTCTGGAGGAACAACTCAGAAAATTGTTACATTCCGATTGATTGGGGCTAAAAAACACCAAGGACAACCTGGCTATGGCAGTCAGACAGAGTATCAAAACTGGATAAAAACAACAGGATATATATTTACATCAGAAAAGATTTCTGTTTATGAAGTATTTACTGAAATTTTAGACCAAGCTGGCTTGAGTTATGTAGAAAAAACAAGAAATTATATTTCTAAGATACAAGCTCCGGTGGGTTATGGGGGAGAATATCTTAGCGAGTTTGACAATGGGGAAAATTCAGGATGGATGTTTACTGTTAATGGAATACATGGCGATGATGGGTTTAGAGATGCTTATGTTAAAGATGGCGATGTGATTGTATGGCATTATGTGGATGATTATATTCTTGAAACATATTATAAAGGAGGAATTGGAAAATATCCAAACGGGTGGCTTAAAATTGCAGATACGAATCCTCCAACTACTCCAAATCCCAATACAGGCGGCAGTACGACAGGTAATGTGATAGAGCTATTGGCAACAGTTAAAGATGGCAAAGCTACAGCATATATTGAAGATAAGCAAATAAATGATGCTATAAAAGCATCAGAAGAGAAAAAAGAGAATATAGTTGTAATTAAGCCGAAATCAGAAAATATTTCTGTATTGAGTATGAGTGTTAATATTACTAAAAAATCTATAGAAAATGTTGCAAACGCAGATATGGAATTAAAAATTGAGACCTTTGCGGGTAGTGTTGCATTTGATAAAAAGGCACAAAATGCCATTATAAATTCTGCAGATGGTGATGCTGTAACTATTACAATTGAGCAGACTAAGAAAGAAAGGCTTAACGAGGAGCAACAAAAAATTGTTGGTAATTACCCTGTTGTAGATATAACGGTTATATCAAAGGGTAAAATAATTTCAAGCATGGGACTAGGAAAAATTAATATATCCATCCCTTACGAATTAAAAGCTGATGAAAAGAAAGAACTTCTTACAGTATGGTATATTAAAGATGATGGAGAAATGATACAAATCCCTTGCACATACAATGTAAATACTAAATCTGTGGATTTTATAGTAGATCATTTATCACGTTATGCTGTTGCTTATAGTTTAAAAAATACTTTATTTAAGAATCCATTTAAGGATATAAACGAAAGCGACTGGTTCTATGATGCTATAAAATATGTTGTTGAAAATAACATTATGCAAGGTGTTGACAGTGATACTTTTTCACCTAATACAAATGTAACGCGTGCTATGCTTGTGACAATGCTTTACCGCTATGAAAAAGAACCTAAGATAGAAGATAAAGCAAACACATTCACAGACCTTACAGATGAATGGTATAAAAATGCAGTTATTTGGGCACATAGCAATGAAATAGTTAAAGGATATCCGGACAATTTATTTAAACCAAATAACTCTTTGACAAGAGAACAAATCGTAACTATTCTTTATCGTTATGCTATATACAGTGGGCTAGATGTTAGTCAAAAGGGTGATTTGTCTAGATATACTGATACAAATTCAATAACTGAATGGTCATATACTGCAATGCAATGGGCAAAAGCAAGTGGTATTA
>DCPV01000114.1:0-1093 GCA_002323775.1 Firmicutes bacterium UBA1535
AAAATGAAGGCAAATACAAGATAAGATATTCGTACAAAGAGTATTATAGATATAAAAAGGGTTATTATGCTTCATTTATATTTGGAAGCGACACTATGGGTTATGATATAATTTCAAGACTTGCAGGCGGTGCAAGATTTTCATTTTTACTCGGGATTTCAGTTTCTGTTATAAATATTATATTCGGAGTTATTTTTGGAGCTGTAGAAGGGTATTATGGCGGTTGGATTGACTTAATTATGGAGAGAGTTTCAGATATCTTATCAAGATTGCCATTTATAGTCGTTGCTATCTTGTTTAATATGCACTTAGCACAGAAGGTAGGACCTTTGGGAGCAATTTTTCTTGCCTTCATACTTACAGGTTGGATTGGTATAGCTTATAGAACTCGTACACAGTTTTACAGATTTAAAGGCTCAGAACACGTTCTGGCTTCAAGGACTCTAGGTGCTAAGGATAGACGATTAATTTTTAAACATATATTACCAAACTCTATAGGAACTATGATTACATCATTTGCTTTGATTATACCGGGGGTAATATTTGCGGAGGCAGGCTTGTCTTATTTAGGAGTAATTGATTTGGAAAGCAGAACTCTCACAAGCGTGGGAACTCTCTTGTCGGCAGGTCACACTGTAATGGCTGACTATCCTCACGTTATTTTCTTCCCTGCATTGTTTATATCATTGCTGATGCTGTCATTTAATATATTTAGTAATGGTTTGCGTGATGCGTTCAATCCATCATTGAGAGGAGCGTCAGAATGATGAGAATAATTGATGAAAACAAATTAACAGCTTCTTTAGAAAAGAATGACAAGAAATCGATTAAAATTAAAGAAGATTTAAAGCTACAGATAAATAATTTAAGCGTATCCTTTCGTACAAACACAGGAACAGTCAAGGCTGTTCGTGATTTAAGCTTTGATTTAAGCTCTGGAGAGACACTTGCCATAGTTGGAGAATCAGGCTCTGGAAAGAGTGTTACCGCAAAAGCTGTAATGGGTATCCTAGCTCCAAATTCTATTATCGAAAATGGAAATATCATCTACCACGAAAAAGATGGCTCACAGGTAGATATGCTTAAATTAACA
>DCPV01000114.1:1127-3687 GCA_002323775.1 Firmicutes bacterium UBA1535
AGAGGTTATGACACTAAATGGTGTCAGTAAATCAGATGCTAAAGAAAGAGCTTTAGAGCTTATGAAAAAGGTAGGTATCCCGGAGCCGGAAAAACGCTTTGAACAATTTCCTTTCGAGTTCTCCGGCGGTATGAGACAGAGAATAGTTATTGCAATTGCCATGGCGTCAAATCCCGATATACTAATATGCGATGAGCCGACAACAGCACTAGATGTTACTATTCAAGCTCAAATTCTTGACTTGATACATCAGCTTATCAAAAATACAAATATGTCTTGTATATTCATAACTCACAATCTTGGAGTTGTTGCAAATATAGCAGATAAGGTTTCTGTAATGTATGCAGGAAAGATAGTTGAATATGGATTAGTTGATGAGATATTCTATGAGCCAAAGCATCCGTATACATGGGCATTACTAGCTTCTATGCCAGACCTGGACACTAAGGAGAAGCTAGAGTCAATACCGGGAACACCGCCAAATATGGAGATGCCACCGGTAGGAGACGCCTTTGCTGCAAGAAATAAATATGCTTTAGAAATAGATTTTGAACAGCATCCACCTTTCTTTGAGATAAGTCCGACGCACTATGCAGCGACATGGCTGATGCACCCAGATGCACCAAAAGCAGAAATGCCTGCGATAGTGTCAGATAGAATAAATAGATTAAAGAGTGTTGGAGGTGCAAGCTAATGACTAAGGATATAAAAGAAAAAAGAGAAGTTATTCTAAGAGTAGAGAACTTAAGCCAACATTTTAAAATAAATAAAGCAGTAGATAACGTAAGCTTTGAGGTATACAAAGGAGAGGTCTTTGGTATAGTAGGAGAGAGTGGCTGTGGAAAGACAACAATAGGCAGAACAATCATAAAACTATACAATGCAACAGACGGAAATGTATATCTAAAGGGAAAAAGAATAGTTGCAGGAACATTAAGCTTGAGGGATGAATTAAAAAAAGCAAAGCAAGCTGGAAATACAGAAAAGATAGCAGAGCTTAAAAACGAAATCGCAAAAGCAAAATATGACCACAAATACTGTGACAAAAACTACATGGAAGAAACTAATTCAAAGGATAGATTAGTGACAAAAATCCAGATGATATTCCAAGACCCGATAGCAAGCCTTAATCCACGTATGACAGTGCGAGAGATAATAGCAGAGGGATTGATAATAAAGGGAGTTAAGGATAAGAAATACATAAACGAAAAAGTATATGAAATGCTGGAGCTGATAGGACTGGTGAGAGAGCATGCGGACAGATATCCGCACGAGTTCTCAGGAGGACAGAGACAGAGAATAGGAATAGCAAGAGCGATAATACTAAATCCGGAGATACTGATAGCAGATGAGCCGATAAGTGCATTGGACGTTTCGATACAAGCGCAGGTAATAAACTTGCTAAATGAATTAAGAAATAAGATGAATTTGACAGTAATATTCATAGCACATGACTTATCGGTAGTGAAGTATTTTTCAGACAGAATAGCAGTAATGTATTTTGGAAAGATGGTAGAGCTGGCAAGCTCACAAGAGCTGTTTGCACATCCGTTGCATCCATATACAAGAAGCTTGTTATCAGCGATACCAATACCTGACCCACATATAGAGAAGAAAAGAAAGAGGATAATATACAATCCAAAGACAGACCATAATTATGAAAAAGACAAACCATCGTTAAGAGAAGTGAATTCTGGACACTATGTGCTTTGCAATGATGATGAAGAAAGAAGATACAAGAAGGAAATTGGTAAAAAAGATTTAAGTAATAATTTATAGGCTTTAAAATATTATAAGGGGTTGACGACACCCCTTATAATATTTTAAACGTTAAATCTGTTATTTATCACTTTAAAATCAAGGTTTTTGAAAAAAGCATCGATATACTTGGCTTTATCTATTCCAAAATCTATCATGTAGGCATGCTCGTAGACATCCATAACTATTAGTGGATATGTGTTCATAGATATCTCCGTGTTGTGAGAATCCTGACCATATATATAGTAATCATTTGAAAAATAGTCATAGCATAAAATAACCCATCCTCTCATGGAGAGACCTATACACTTGAATTTATCTATAAAATTTTCATAACTTCCAAATGTGTTATTAATAACCATTTGGATTTTTCCATTTATATCATTATTTAGTCCTGTCATATTTTCAAAATACAGCTCGTGAAGCTTTATTGAATCTAAATTATAAGTAAGAGCTATTTGTGTGTTTCTGAGATTGCTGAAATTAGGATTGCAATTTTTGTACAGATTATTATCGTTCATTTCAATGCTTACCTTATTCATAGCATCGACATATCGAGTATATAAAGTGTAATGCTGGTCAAGTTGACATTTAGATATTCCGTTAATATTATCAAAGTCAAATTTTTTTGCATCAAAAAATTTCAATAAATCACCCCTATATCAATCTATGCAGTAAACACATTTATATGTAATAAAAATTGTTTGAAACAAGCCATTTATTATAAAATAAATATCAACTTTTAAAAATTAAATTATGTATATATATATATAATATTTAATTTTAAATTGATATTTACAAT
>DCPV01000114.1:3788-9359 GCA_002323775.1 Firmicutes bacterium UBA1535
TTATATATAAAATGTACTATAACAAGATTTTTATACAAAGGTACGAATAAATAAAAAAGGAGGTAAAAAGTGACTTTAAGATTTATTATTTTAGGGCTTTTAAACTATTATTCTATGACAGGGTACGATTTAAAGCTTTTAATGGATAAAACAACTAATTTTTTCTGGTCAGCAGAATTAAGTCAAATATATAGAGAATTATCTAAACTGGAGAGTCTTGGCTATATAAATTCTCGAATTGAGCCTCAAGAAGGACGTCCGGATAAGAAGGTTTATAGTATTACGCCTGAAGGAGAGGAAGCGTTAGTTGAATGGCTTGAGGATTTTCCCAAAGTTTTAAGTGCTCCGGGGAAAAATGAATTTTTAGTTAGGGTTTTTTTTAGCTCTAATCTAAGAAATAAAGACCTCTTGGTATTGCAACTTGAAAACTATATCAGAGAGCTAACTAAAGAATTAAAATCATATGAACCTATGGAAGAAAAAACTATGGAAAAATTTGCAAGAGGATGTTATGGTGAAAATGATTATCTCCTTTATCATAATCTTGCATTAAAAAGAGGTATCTCATGGGCTAAAGCTGAGTTAGATTGGGCAAATAACTGCATTAAAATTATTAAAGATTTTTATGCAAAAAAGGCTGATAATGCAAAAGTTGAAAGAGTTGAAGAAATTGATGAAAATCTATTTTAAAAAATTTAGGAGGGACATACATGTTATTCAATAAGGATGAAATTAGTTCTGAACGCTTGATTCTAAGAAGACTCCAGCCAAATGATTATGAAGACTATTGTGAAATGCTAATGCAAGGGGAAGTCAGTAAATGGCTAGGAAGTGGAAAAGACTTTACCAGAGAAGATGTTAAAAAAATGATGGATGGATTTGAAAGGCTATGGGAGAAAAATGGTTACGGTGTCTGGGCAGTTATCACTAAGGAAGATAAAAAACTAATTGGACATTGTGGATTTTTACCAATCTCGAATTCCTCAGAGATTGAACTGTTATATGCGTTTTCACAAAAATACTGGGGTCATGGATATGCAAGCGAAGCAACTAAAGCTGCGATGGCATATGCTAAGGACGTATATAAGTGGAATAGCTTGGTTGCTCTTGCTTATAATGATAATAAATCTTCAATTAATGTTCTGACTAAGCTTGGCTTCAAATACATAGAAGATCAAGAACATTTTGGAGTAAAATTAGCTTATTTTAATATTAACTTATAATAAATTAAAAGAGGGTAAAAGCACGTGTTTGCTTAAACCCTCTTATTTTTACTATGTTATCATAGTTTTTCAATAGGAATCCAAATCTCCACTATTGAGTTAGTTTCACTTCCATTAAATCGTTCGTCGTAATATTCAACACAATGTCCAACGTAAACAGTAGATTCATCTCCATCATATCAATATATTTTAACGCTTCGCCTATTTTAGAAAAGTTATTCAATATATCACCTCAATTCAAATTTTATTTTTGTAGCTGCTACAACATAAGAATACCAAATATTATCATTTTAGTCTTAACAATTCTTGCTTTAAAATATATTAAATAGTTATATACTCACAATTTTGTCTGCATACCTCACGATATCTTTATTATGAGTGACAAATAAAACTGTTTTATGTTTGCTTATCTCTTTAATTGCTTGTAAAATTTGTTCTTCGGCAGAGTAGTCAAGAGCTGACGTTATCTCGTCTAAAAGTAAAATATCCGCATTTTTCACTAATGCTCTTGCAATGGCAATTCTTTTTTTCTGACCTCCGGATAAATTGTTTCCGTCATCACTTAAAACATAGTTATAAGTGTTATTCAATTTAGTTATAAATTCATGAGCTCCGGCTAGCTTTGATGCTTTAATTATATCATCAAAATCAGCATTTTCATTGCCAAATTTTATATTATCGTAAATTGTACCGTAAAAAAGCATAGCTTCCTGTGGTACATAGGATGTTTTTTGTCTGATTTTATTTAGTGTGGGGGTATCATTTCCGGCAAATACTATGCTTCCCTCATCAGGCTCATATAATCCCATTAGTAATTTTAATATTGTACTCTTTCCGCCTCCGCTTTCTCCTAAAAGTGCTGTAAAGGATTTATCTTGCAGTTCTAATGAAAAGTTACTAAAAACAGAGTGTTTATGTTCAACCAGAGGCTTTTTCAAATAGTGGTCACAATAAAGCTGTTTAGCTTCTTTTATTTGCAATACATCTCTAAAATCATTAAAAGTATCTAAAGCATTACAATTATTTTTATATCTGAATGACATATTTTCTATAGATAAAGCATTGCTCTGATTTTTAAAGGAATATGCTTTCGAACTAAATTTTTCCTCGTCTAAAGCCTGAATATCAAATAATCTTTCAACGCAAATGATTTGTTTTTGCATTTTGCTCATGAATTGCCCACATTCTACAAATATCATATCTGTTATGAATTTAATACCCAAAAGAGCAGCTACAGTTCCCCAATCAGATAAGTCAAAGTAAACAAAGACTGAGCCAATAATTAACAAAGCTATGTAGCTCAGCTTGCTTATTAAGGTCTCATAGGCTTTCATCTTAGCGACTGAGCTGCCAAATTGCTTTTTGATATTTTTTTCATCATCTAATGCTTTTTCTATTTGAACCTTTCTTTCGTTTTGTACATTTAATATCCTTATCGTTTTACAGGCTTTAACCAGTTCATAAATATCTGTATTTGTATTTTCTAAATGTTTTTGTCTATCAATGCTTATTTTTTTAAGCTTCATGGCAAATATTGATGAAATATGAATTGATAAAAGTCCAAAGCCTATTACCACTATTGCAAATTTATAATCCATAATCATCATTATAAATATTCCGCCTATTCCACCTAGAAAAGAGAGTGCAACCTGAAAAAAATCTCGGTCGTATATGGATTTAAGACCATCCACATCAGATGTCAGCAATGTTAGATATTCGCCCTTTGATTTCTTGTCATGATAGCTCATAGGTAGCTTGAAAATATGCTCGCATAGCTTTGACTTATATTCACATATTGTATCAATGGATGCCTTGCTTGTAAAGTAGCTAGATATAGGAGCATAGCACCACCATAATATATTTTTAAATATTATAAGACTTATCGAATACCAAAACATCTTGATATTTTTATCAGTAAGTGAATTAATTATACCTTTCATGCCAAAGCTTATTAATGCAGTACCAATAATCTCAACTGCACAAAATAATATTATACATATCAGGTATATTTTTTTCATATTTCCCATAAGCATTATCGTTTTTTTTACTGTTTTTAAATTAAATCTATCTAAAATTTTCATACTAGCTCTATCCTCCTATCAGCTATATCAATGAGTGATTGTCGGTGAGCGGCTATTATTATAAGATGATTACAGGACTTTTTCTTTATGACATCTATTATTATTTTTTCAGTTTCAATATCAAGAGAGCTTGTTGGCTCGTCTAAGAGCCAAATTGGTGCATCTGATAGTATGGCTCTTGCCAATGATACTCTTTGCTTCTCACCGCCAGAAAGCGCCCTTACTCCGTCGCCTATCATTGAGTTATGTCCAAATTCAAGTTTTTCCACCAATACATCAAGACCTGCTAATTGTATTGATGATATTACCTCATCGCTTGCAGCAGATGGCTTTGCCATATGTATGTTTTTAAACAATGTATCCATAAAAATATAGGCATCTTGCGTAACAACACTGCATGGTGATGACAGCTTTATTTCACCGCTATTTTGATTATATAAACCACTTAGCAAATCAATAAGCGTAGTCTTTCCAGAGCCAGACTTTCCGCATAAAGCAATTATTCCATTTCCTTCATGTGAAAATGAAAGGCTTTTTATAATTTTAGCATTATCATCATAGCTGAAATTTACGTTTAACAGCTCGATTTTATTTATACCTGATTTTATTATATCAATATTTTGATTATATTTTGACTTATCGAGTAAAATATTATTTTTTACGTTATTATCTAAATTTTTGTGTTTTTCTATTATGCTATTAACACATAATTTTGAATTCTCACAACTTTTTACTTCTTCAAGATTCATAGAGTATATTTTTTCAATTCTGTTAATAGAAGCTATTGACTTGTTGAAGCTATTTAAAAGAAATGGGAAATATACTGTAGGACCTATAATAAAATTCAAAAGCTCAAAAACAGCAATTAAAGTACCAATAGACATATTGTTCTCAATTACAAGCTTTCCGGCATAGATTAAATATACAATTCTTGGTATATATGAGGTTGATGAACAGGCAGGCTGCATAAGCGCATTCCAAACAGAAATATCTTTCTGAACATTTCCTATATCTCTATACATATTGTAAAGTCTTATTCTTAGCTGTTTTTCCATAACAAATGACTTGATGACAGGTATTTGTGAGATAAGCTGCTCAATAAAGGATAGTGCCTTGCCGCTCTTATTCTCCTCTATTATATATAGGCTTTTCATTTTTTTATTGAGTGTTAATGTAAAAAACATACCTATAGGTGTGTATATAAATGTTACCACAGCAAGTCTAGGATTTATATACAATAGATAAATTAAAGCGGAAAAAGCCATGATAAGCTGTGAAAATAAGTCGATAAGGCTTCCTTCTAAAAAACTGCATACATTTTCTGTATCAACATTTACAGTTTTTAAAATATCACCTGTCTGAACATTAGCCATGTCCTTGTACTTTGCATATAGAAGTATATGACATATTTTCTGTTTTAAATCCTTGCCAGCAGATGTAGAAAGCTTAGCAGAGCAAAGCATTTTAATATATTCAAAAAACGCATGGAGAATTAAAATAATTGAAAAAGAAAAAATTGATATGACAATTAAATTAATCTTTCCCAAAATTGAGCTGTCGATTAAAAGCTGTGAAAGCTTAGCATGTATCAGTTCAGATACAGCTAATACAATCGAAGCTAGAGAGGCAAGCAAATACCATTTTTTATGAGGCTTAATAAGCTCAGTCAAAAAAGTAAAAGCAGATTTATATTGTAATTTATTATTTTTTTGCATAAAAAAACTTCCTTTCTAACAATTCAATAAGGGTACAGATTACCCTCATAATCAATAAATTTGCACAAAAAACCAAAGCTATTTAACTGCTTTTGGATTGATATTAGTATAAGTTACTTATTTGCGAAATTTATTGTTGTTAAAAAGAAAATTAATAAACATAATTTTAATACCTCTTAAATATGTGATATAACAATATTGTAAGATATTTTTGATTTATTGTAAAGATAAATTTGCAAATTTTATATAGGTTTCAAAAAATTGTATTTACAATTTAACCAATATGTTATATAATAAGTTATATATAACACGAGTAACATATAGAATAAAATATAGAGAGGATTGTATGGAGAAATGGAATTTTAAGAAAAAGATTTTTGTTTTTTTGTTAAGTATAATAATAATTATCACGGGAGGTTGCAAAGGTAAAATGACAGTTAATAATGAAAAACTTGAAATTGTTCAAAAGGAGAAATGGACAGAGGTAGGAAAAGACATATTTATTTTTACCAGTACATATTATCGTACTAATATGACATTGATTGTATCAGA
>DCPV01000114.1:9412-14193 GCA_002323775.1 Firmicutes bacterium UBA1535
TATCAGAGAAAGAAGCACTTTTAATTGATACAGGAATGTACGATACAGAATGTCAAAATGTCATGGATTTTATTAAGGAAAGAAATGTTAAAATTAAAACAATAATTATAACTCATGACCACAATGATCACATAGCAAATCTTGAAAAGTTTAAAACTGATGGTGTTGTTGTTATTACTCCGGATAATGCTAAGGAAAATCAAATTGTAAGCATAGGCGATAAAAATTTAAAGATAATGTTTACTGAAGGACATTATAAGCCTCATGCACATATAAGTATGGAGATTGAAAATCAAAGTATTTTAATCGCAGGTGATATAATAGACAACGACTATACAGCTTCAGCTGTTGCACCCGGAGGAGACGAAAAAAAATTAGTTGAAACCTTAAAAATGTTTAAAGATAAAAATTATAAGACAGTAATTCCGGGACATGGGGATGTTGGCGGAAGTGAGTTAATTGTTCAGCATTTGGAGTATTTTAGTGAAAAAATTAAATAATTGTAATATCCTCAATTGAAAATTTTATATATAGTGTTTTTATAAATAAGAACGCTCATTTGAAACTTAATTATCAAATAATTGTTGGATAGATTGGAGTCATTATAAAATAAGAGAGGGAAATATAAAAATGAAAAAAATTGTTTTACTGGTTGTAGATGTGCAACACTTTTTAATTGAAAATCACCCGTATAATGAAAGAAATGTAATTGACAATATAAAGAGGTTGATAGAATTTGCGAGAAAGAATAATGTTGAAGTTATTTATGTTCGACATGAAGCAGGTGTTGGCACACCTTTTGAGAGAAATACAAATGGTTGGGAAATTTATCATGAGGTTCAGCCAAATGATAACGAAATTATATTTGATAAAAAGTATAATAGTTCTTTTTTATGTACAGATCTTCATATGTATCTTAAAGATAAAAATATTGAAAACATAATATTGGTAGGACTTCAAACTGAATTATGTATTGATTCTACTTGCAAGGGGGCTTGTGAGTTAGATTACAAGGTTATTATCCCAGAAGAAACAAATACTACATTTGGAAATGTGTATATAAACGCTGAAAATCTTTATAAGCATTATAATTATAAAATATGGAATAATCGCTTTGGAAAAGTAGTTCCAATAGAAGAAGCAGAAGAAATGATGAGTAATGCTTAAAAACAACAAAGGCACTCTGACGACCAGTGCCTTTGTTTACCCCCCATAGCATATTCAAATAGAATTTCTTTAAATTCTCTCAAGAATGGTACCAACTTCCTTGAAGAATATTCTATGTATCTATATTAGCATATAGTAAAATATAATTCAACAATTAAATTGTAAAAAAATAGAAAATCATCATTTATTTTCCGACACATTTTTACACCATTCGACATAATTCGACAAAGTAAAATATGCTTGTCGAAAGCACATAATGTTAAATAGCAAAAGAGCTGCTTAATTTGTAAGTCTTTCATTTTCCAAGCTTTTATAACTGTATTATATAAATAAATTATGAGCAGATGATTAGAGCTTGACTTAAAGGATATAAATAAACTATACTGGTTATTGAAAAATATGAAAGGAATGAGTAATTATATGAATATTAAAGCTTATTATGTATACCACAGCTGTTTTATATTGGAATTACACAGCTGCTATATGATGTTTGATTACTATAAACATTATAATCATAAAGATGGACAAGATATAGATTTTGACAGCTTAATGGAAAATATTTTAAAGTCAAATAAAGCATTTTATATCTTTGCTTCTCATGGTCATGGAGACCATTTTAATAAAAAAATCTTTGAATACAATTCTCCTAGAACAAGCTATATATTAAGTGATGACATAAATACGAATAAAGCTTTGAATAAAAGCATACATCTGTCTAACGAGCTTATGGATAATATAAAATTTATTAGCTCAGGACAATTTCTTAAGCTTGGAGATTTGAAAATTAACACTTTTTCTTCAACTGATTTAGGACTAAGCTTTATAATAGAGGCAGAAGGTACAACAATATTCTATGCTGGGGATTTAAACTGGTGGGCATGGCCTGACGACACTGAGGAAGAAGCAAAATATATGGAGGATTTATTTAAAGAAATATTAACTAAAATTCAAAATGCTGGCAAATCAATTGATATAGCTTTCTTTCCAGTTGATAAGAGATTAGAACAAAACTACGATATGGGTGCAAATTATTTCATAAAGAATTTGAAACCAAAATATTTTGTACCAATGCACTTTGGCGATGAATTTAATACGACAAGAATATTTTCAGATAAATATAAAAATATTTTTCCTGAAACTAAAATATTAACAATAGAAAGCGTGAATAGTATTTTAGGTTTATTGATTTGAATAATTTGCTAGCTGTTTATTTTTCTTAAGTCTTAAATCAGTATTTTATAATTGTTTTATCGTAAAAAAGTTGTTTACAAATTAAAGATTACATTATATAATAAATTATATATAAAATAAATTATATAAATATTATATTAATTTGGAGGATTTATGAAAAAATATCAAAAAATACGCTCAATATCAGCGCTTATTTTACTAATGATTTTAATTCTGTCTTCATGCAATAATGAAAATCAAGAGTCTAAATTTAAACAAGAATCTATATCAAACTATGCAAATATAGACAATATTGATGAAGAAAATCTACTTTCAATAGTTAAAGAATTAAACTCTGAAAAGTACAAAGGCAGACTTACAGGTACGGAAGAAAACAAAATGGCAGCACAATATATAGCAGATAAATTTAAGGAAATTGGACTTGAAAGTCCTGAAAGTCTTAATAATTATATGCAGGATTATATGACTCAAGTGTTGATAATTGAGAAAGAGCCGGTTATGCAGATTGAGGATAAGGATGGAAATGTAGTAAAAAGTTTTAAATATCAAGAAGACTTTTTATTTTGGGCTCTTTCTAGTTCTCCAGGTATAGATATCAAGGCTACACTTCATAAAGCAGATAATTTTGAGGATATTTCTAAATCATCATCTATCTTAAAAGATAAAATAATTTTACTTCCTAAAGATGATATTAGTAATCAGCTCACAGTAAGTCAGAAAATGGACTTGATTAAAAACGCAGGCTCTTTGGCAGGAATTGCAGAGTTTGATATTAAAAGTGAGGAAAGAAAATACTCAAGCTTAGTTGCAATTCCAATGAGAGGAAGATGGATGACAGGACAGTATAATCCTTATTTAATAGCTGATAATGATACCTTTAAAGAGTTAAATGATGCTGCTGGTAAGGATTTGGTGCTTCATATAAAATGTGATTTTTCTGCAAAATTCAATGAAAAGGTTTCTAATGTTATAGGAGTAATTCCTGGCTCTGATGAAAAGCTAAAGGATGAATATATTATAATAGGAGCACATTTTGACCATGTTGGCGACAATAAAAACGGAACATATAATCCGGGAACTCTCGATAATGCTTCCGGAATAGCAGGACTTCTTGAAATAGCAAGAGTTATTAAAAATAGTGATACTCCTCCGAAAAAAACTATAATATTTACAGCTTTTAATGGAGAAGAAGCAGGACTTAGCGGCTCCGCACATTATGTGAGTAATCCTGTTTATCCATTGGATAAGGCAGTGATGATAAACATGGACATGATAGGCTGTTCGGCAGATATACCTATTAGCATTGCCACATCTGATTTAGTTGCCAATAAATTGCAAAATGATTTGATAAAATATGCTGAAGCTTTGAATATTGAATACAAATCAAGCATTATTAGCGGAAGTGACCATTATAGCTTTTCACAAAAGGGAGTTGAGGCTGTCTGCTTAATAAATGAAGACTGGCTAAATGGATATCACAGCCCTTATGATACGCTTGAGGATGTTGATTTTAAAAAGATGGAACAAGTTGTGCTTCTTGTTTTAAATTATATAGATAATTAAAATATTTAAGAGCTGAAAAAATTATTTGAGCTTATTTAATAAAGTAGGCAGATTTATTAAAATGTTTTTAATAAGTTTGTCTATTTTTAATTAAACAAAATTATTTTAATAAATTCAAATAATTTTTTAATAAACCTTGACTTTTTCTAAAAATTTGATAAGGTATTAATAGTAAAAATTCATTATAAAAGGAGTGAGTGGGTTATTATGAACGATAAAATAATGATAATTGACGGTAATAGTATATTGTTTAGAGCTTTTTATGCTATGCCACCTTTAAAAACGAAAAAAGGTCAATATACAAATGCCGTATACGGATTTTTAAGTATGATGTATAAGCTATTAGACGATTATTCTCCAGAATATATATGTGTTGCTTTTGATCCGAAAAAACCAACATTTAGACATGAGCAATACAGTGAATATAAAGCAGGACGTGCCAAAGCTCCCGATGAGCTTGTTCAGCAGTTTGAGCTAATTAGAACGGTTTTAAATACTCATAGCATTAAATGTATCGAAATAGAGGGTTTTGAGGCAGATGATGTTGCAGGTACTATGTCAAAGCTGTCAGTTCAAAATGGAATAGACGTTTATTTGGTGACAAGTGATAAGGACTATCTTCAATTGGTAGATGATACGGTTAAAGTTATTTTGACTAAAAAAGGTGCGACTAATACAAAAGAGATGGATAGAAATGCTATATTTGAGGATTATGAAATAACTCCGGAGGAATTTGTTGATTTAAAGGCTCTAATGGGAGACCAGTCTGATAATATACCGGGAGTTTCAGGTGTTGGAGAGAAAACAGCAATAAAGCTTATCAAAGAATACCATAATTTGGATAATTTATATTCAAATAT
>DCPV01000115.1 GCA_002323775.1 Firmicutes bacterium UBA1535
AATATATTTTAAAAAAATAATTAAGAGTATAAAGCAGAGAAAAAAAGTGAAGTTTGATATGCCGTTTATAACAGGCAGTTCAAACTTCACTTGCTTTTTTAGATGCCTATTTAATTACTTCATATCCTGCATCTGTCACAGCGTCTATAAGTGTTTGCTCATTTATGTCCTCTGACATATTGATTGATACTTCTTTTGTCTCTAAATTTACTGTTGCATTTTCAACACCTTTTACTGCATTAAGAGCCTTTTCTACTCTCATTTTGCAATGACCACAAGTCATTCCCTCTACCTTTAATGTTTTTACCATGTTATTTTCCTTCCTTTCTACATTTTCTATATTTTTTATACTTTCTATATTTTGTATATTATCCACAAGCTTTTGTGGTGGATTCACTTCGCTTATTTTTGCTTTAAACAGCTTCAATCTCAAAGCATTTAGTACTACTGAAACGCTGCTTAAGCTCATCGCAGCACCGGCAAACATTGGATTTAACTTCCAGCCAAGCACTCCGAAAAATACTCCAGCTGCCAACGGAATTCCTACTACGTTGTATATAAATGCCCAGAACAGGTTTTGCTTTATATTTCTGATAACTGATTTACTCAATTGTACAGCTCTTACTGCATCTAGTAAATCATTTTTTACTAGTACTATATCTGCAGATTCTATTGCTATATCAGTACCTGCTCCTATTGCAATTCCTACATCTGCTCTAACAAGTGCAGGAGCGTCATTTATACCGTCACCTATCATTGCAACTTTTTTACCTAAATCTTGAAGCTTTCTTACTTCTTTTTCTTTATCCTGTGGCAGAACCTCTGCAATTACTCTGCTTACTTTTATTTGCTTGCCTATTGCTTCAGCAGTTTTTTTGTTATCTCCAGTAAGCATTATTACTTCTATGCCCATTCTTTCAAATTCTTTAATAGCACTTTCGCTAGTTGGTTTAACAACGTCTGCTACAGCTATTATACCCAAAACTTCCTTTTCATTTGCAAAGAACATAGGAGTTTTTCCTTCGGAAGCCAGCCTTTGACTTTCATTGTCAAATGAAGATAGCGAAATATTTTTACTGTCTAATAGCTTTTTATTTCCCATGTAGATAAGCATATCTTCAACTTTAGCTTGTAGTCCCATGCCGTGTATAGCTTCAAAATCGCTGATATTTAGGAGTTTAATTCCTTTATTCTCCGCCTCTTTGACTATAGCATCTGCCAAAGGATGTTCAGAGTTTTTCTCAACAGATGCAGATAATTGAAGAAATCTTTCTTTATCAATTTTCCCATTAGTCACTATATCTGTTACACGAGGTTTTCCCTCTGTTATAGTACCCGTTTTATCCATTATAACTGTATTTATAGTATGAGCTGTTTCTAAACTTTCTGCCGATTTAATCAATATACCATTTTCAGCTCCCTTTCCAGTACCAACCATAATCGCTGTTGGTGTTGCTAAACCAAGAGCACATGGGCAGGAGATAACTAATACAGCAATTCCTATAGATAAGGCAAATTCAAATGGATATCCAAGAAGTAGCCATACTATTGTTGCAATTACTGCTATAGCAATAACAGCAGGAACAAACACACCACTTATTTTGTCTGCTAATTTAGCTATTGGAGCTTTTGAAGAACCTGCTTCTTCAACTAACTTTATAATTTGTGCTAAAGCAGTATCATCTCCAAGTTTTGTGACTTCAAATCTAAAAGAACCTGATTTGTTTATACTTGCACCAATTACTTTATCTCCAACATTTTTTTCAACTGGCAAGCTTTCACCTGTCAGCATTGACTCGTCAATTGAAGTTCGTCCTTCAATTATAACTCCGTCAGTTGGTATGCTTTGCCCTGGTTTCACGATTACTATATCATTTAGAGCTAATTCTTCTACAGCTATTTCAATTTCCTCATCAATTCCTGTTTCTGGGTTTTTTCTAAGGACTAATGCTGTTTTTGGTGCTAAATCTATAAGCTTTTTAATAGCCTCTGAGGTTTTCCCCTTAGCTCTTGCTTCTAAGAATTTTCCAAGTGTTATCAGAGCAAGCACAACAGCTGCTGATTCAAAATATAAATCCATAGAATATTGCATTACCATATCTTTATCTCCATGACCTAAGCCATAACCGATTTTAAATATTGCAAATACTCCATAAATCATAGCGGCTGATGTTCCAATAGCAATAAGAGAGTCCATGTTTGGAGAACCTTTAAATAAGGTCTTAAATCCAACCTTATAATATTTGCTGTTTACAAATACAACCGGAAGTGCGAGTAAAAATTGTATAAAAGCAAAAGTCATTGTATTCCCATGTCCGTGAAGTATAGCAGGAAGCGGCCACTTCAGCATATGACCCATCGATATATAAAATAGCGGTATAGTGAATATCAATGAGATAAGCAGTCTTTTTTTCATTTCCTTGATTTCTAGCTCTGCTACATTTTCTTTATTTGAAGTATTGCCTGCCTCTTTTTTAGCACCGGCTATAAAGGCTTGGTAACCAGCATCTTCAACAGCTTTGATGATTCTATCATCACTGAGCTTGCTTTCATCGTATTTTACTACCATGTTATTGTTCAATAAATTTACATTAACCCCATCTATGCCTTGAAGCTTATTTACACTTTTGTCAACAGCCAAGGAGCAAGCGGAGCAAGTCATACCTTTTATATCAAATTTTTGTGATTTCATTTTGATTTATATTCCTTTCTTTTAAATTTTCTATATTTATTTATCAAGAATTTTTGATAAAATAAGTATTATTTCATTAATTTTTTCAGTGCCGTCACCATGACTTGCAGCTTCCAAAACGCAGTGATTAATATGCTGTTTTAATATCTCTAAGTTTGCTTTCTTTAAAAGCGAAGATGCTGCAAATATTTGATTAGATATATCTATACAATATCTCTCGTCCTCCAGCATTTTAATTATTCCGTCTATTTGCCCTCTTGCAGTTTTAAGCGACTGCATAGCTTTTTTCTTTCCATCGTTCAATTCATCTCACTCCTTTTTAGATACCCCTCGTACGGGGGGTGTATAGGTATAATATCACCAAAAATTTATTCTGTCAACATAAATTTTAAAATTTTTTTCAGTTCTATTATTTCAGTTTTTAACGATATTATTTTAAAATAAAGTTTTCGTTATTTTTGAACATTTTCTTTTACAGGGAATACATTAATAGTGGGTGTTATTCTACATAATTACAAATTTTTATTATGTTTATGGCAAAATTTTATAATTAAAATAAAGTTATGATTTTGCTTTTAATATATAAATTTTTTTGTGATTAACGCTAATTTAGTTTGAAAATTAGCACAAAATAAAACTTGAAAGGAATGAGTTTCATATGATATTAAACAAAGATATAAACGAAACATATCAACCTTTAGTACCTTATATGCCTGCTAATCCAAAGGTAGGCTATGGATATGTGCCATACCAAATAACGCCCGATTATATGGATGTAGAAGATGCCTTCAATGCTGGTACTCTTTTTCCAGACCTAGTTACTCCTTATTCGCATACTAAGAGAAAAGAGGTGCAATAAAATGAGCGTATTATGTAATAGTGAAATCAAAACGAGAGATACCAACATGAATATGCAGCAAAGGGATTCAATGATGCTTGAGGTAATGAAATATCAATTTGCAACACTCGATTCAGCGCTTTTTCTAAATACTCATCCTAATGATCCTATAGCACTTATCAGACATCATGAGTACAGCACAAAACTAATGCAATTAAAAGATGAATTTGGCAAAAAATTTGGACCTTTGGACTCTTACACACCTGATATCTCTGGTACTTGGAGATACATTAACAGTCCATGGCCATGGGAATAGAGGGGAGGTAATTAATTTATGTTTATGTATGAAAAGAAATTGCAGTATCCAGTTAGAGTGACTAACCGTGATGTTAGAATGGCAAGAAATATACTAAATCAATACGGAGGTCCGGACGGAGAATTTAGTGCAAGTATGAACTATCTCACCCAAAGATTTTGTATGCCATTAAATGAATTAAAGGGATTACTAACTGATATAGGAACAGAAGAACTCGGACATATGGAAATGATTGCCACTATATTCAGAAAACTGATAGAAGGTGCAAGCAGAGAAGAATTAGAGGCAGCAGGCTTTGACGGATACTATGCAAATCATACTTTCTGTCCATTTTATACAGACGCAAGCGGAGTAACGTAAACGTAAAGACATAAAGTCTTTACGTTTTAAAATTTTAAAATTTCCAATGTATAGTTATTAGTCTATCCGTCTCTTTGTCATATATTTTGCCAATCTCTATGTAATCTATTGTTTCCAATACAAGCTCAGGTGTTAGACCATTGTTGCTTATATTGAATCTTTTTACAATGCTTTCAAAATTGATTTGTTTTTTAGCTAAGATTTTTAATTCTTCTATTTCTTTTGAAACAGAAGTCATTCTTTTATTTAATTTTTCTAATTCATCACCTATTGCATCGGATATGATTTTATATCTATTATTATCTATATTTCCGTTAGTTTTGTCAATATATAAATTAGCCATTGCTCTATTTTTATCTTTAATTTGATTTTCAATAGAAAACACTTCGTTTTCTAATTTATTAATTTCGAGCAAATAATCTCTATTATTGATTTTAGAAATAGTTTGTTTTATAGCATCTTCATTTCCTTTGAATGATTCTATAATTTCATTTAGTTTATTTTCCACTTCATTTATTAAATCATTAAATTTTATGCTGTTTGGTGAGCTACATATAGCACCTTTAGTTAAATAATAGTTTTTACACCTGAGGTAAACATAAGTTTTATCAGCTCTTGTATATGTAGTTCTTACCATACTTCCACCACATTCAGCACACTTTACTTTTGTTGCAAATAAATGAGTTTTATTATTTATTTTTTGAACACGTCTTTTACTCTTGAGAAGTTTTTGTACTGTATAAAAGTCTTCTTTACTAATTATAGCAGAGTGATTATTTTCATTAACAACCCATTCAGACTCGTCTTTTTTAATCCTTTTTAAATTTTTATATGATACTGTAGTTTCTTTTCCTTGAATTAAATTTCCAATATAAACAGGATTAGTTAATATCAAATGTACAGAAGTACGATCCCAATGACTGTATTTACCCAAATTAGGTGAAGTGTATTTAAGCCCCTGTTTTTGTTTGTAAATAGTTGGTTTATCTATACCCTTTTCTGTTAGGATTTGAGCTATAGTCTGGCTTCCATAACCATCAAGATATAATCGATATATCATTCTAACAAAATCAGCAGCACAATCATCAATTATTAGTTTATGATTATCCAAAGGATCCTTTTTGTATCCATATGGAGCAAAAGAGCCTAGATATTGTCCTGCTCTCATTTTGACTTGAAAAACATCTCTAATATTATCTGATAATTCCTCTAAATACCATTGATTTGTAAGTCCAATAATTTGTCTTGATTTTCTGTTTCCTTTATTGGCTGTATCTGCATTATCGACAATTGTTACAAATCGTATCCCCCACTCTTCATAGTGTCCATGTACATATTTTTCAAGTGTCTCTAAGTTTCTCGTAAATCTTGACTGCGTTTTACATAAAACAATATCGAATTTATGTTTTTCAGCATCACTGTTCATTCTTACAAAGTCAGGTCTTTCATCATCAGCTCCTGAGTAATCATCATCGCTATAGAAATCGTAAATATGCCAACCCATTTTATTCGCATATTCTATTAACATCATCCTCTGGTTTACTATGCTTTCACTATCATCTCCTTTATTTAATTTATTTTTATCTTCATCCGAAAGCCTGCAATAAATTGCTACTTTATTCATTTACTGTGCTTCCCTATAAAAGAAAACACAAATCGTTATTGACTAGATTATATATTTAATAACGATTTGTGTCAAAGCTAATTTTAAAGTTTTAAGTATGTAAATTATTTTTATCAATATTAATCTGTTTGAATTTTTTGGATTTTAGCATTTATTACACGAGCTATTATGTCTGCTAATTTAAGTTCTCTTTCTTCTTTTTTGTCATATACAAATTTGCTGATTATTTTATAATTATCTTTCTTATTCATAGAAAACCTCCTCATAATATATATATGAAAAAATACACGTAAACAACCCTTTTTATTTTTTTAACAACTCAAAATAATTAGTAAGTATAAAAAGGTTTAATCTAACTGCAATAGTTAAATTATTATTGCAACTAAATTAACTATGTTTTGTGTTGTTTGTAAACTTCTGTTCCAATGGAACTAAAGTAAAAATTATATTTCAGCAAGCTTGTCAAGCTTCATAACTACCAGTAGTAAGGGCTGTCTATCCTTATAACCAGTAGCTCCCCGCATTCTGATGCCGAGTCGTCCCTACCCTTCCACTTTTTCATTCCTACTATGTATATATACCCTCTTCAAAGTACATAGAAATTAGAAAGTCCACTTCACTACATCTATACACCTTCTTCAAAGTATATAAAAGTGCAAAGCACAGCTATACGAAAGTCTCATTATTTGCACATGAGTATAAAACCACATTGACTAAATGTGGCATGCAAAAACGTATCCAAACGTTCATCATGTTTCTGAAATATATATGGTCAACATTTAAAATTAGAAAATTTAATTAGAAAATTTCCACTAAGGCATCAAAACGTATATCTTAGCTTTCGGCTATATATCAAAATTAAAACATATAGTATAACTATTTCTACACAATCGAAGAGTTTGCATCTATATCAAACATAATGTTAAGAATTTTTTGTGCTAATATAAAATATATATCAGCTTAACAAAATTGAAGATATTCTTAATCCTCTATAATAGTAGAAGTAATGACCAAAATATCGTAGACAAAACACTTAGCGTAACTCACTGCCACCTTCTAATCAACCTTGTTTCTTGTCAAGTTGCCAACCTTTTTATTTTTCTTCCTTATTATAAGGTATCATTAAAAAATAACTATAAATTATTGCTTACTGCTTCTGTTCCATTGGAACAGAAGTTATAAAAAGGTCTAATTTAATTGCAATAGTACAGGTAACGAGAAAAACCTATATAAACTTTTATTATAGCAATATATTATCAAAGGGGTAGATAGTAATGCTTGTCCACTATTGCAATTAAATTAACTCTTTTTAAATTTATCTTTGCACATCTGTTCCATTGAAACAGAAGTTGTATACAATTTATACTTTTTTATATAATTTACATATGATGAAGTTTTTTATAAATTCTTTATAACTTTGACTAATATACTTTCGTGCTGTTAATTATTATTCAATACTATTAGATATTCCACTCCCATGACTACCAAGAATAAAGCCACTACTATTTTCATACTTTTTTCTATTAACATAAGTAAGGTTTTTTACTTTTAATATCACTACCATAAAAAATATTACCAAGTGCTTCCTTAATATCATCATTAATATCATTTTTCATAACATTTGGTTGAACATATAGCCTTGTCATACCATTTGGTAGAGATTCATCATATTTAAATCTTATTGTGTTTTTATTATTTCTTTTTTTAGATGACTTTTTAATTATATTTTTCTTCCTCATATTATCTACCCTCTACTTCTGTTCCATTGGAACAAAAGTTAATTTTCTTACAATTATTTTGTATTTACAATGTGATACATATTTTTGTGTACATTTTCCTTGTCTTGTGTTAAAATGTCGTTATCAGGGAGTTGGGCGAACAACTCCCTGTGTGAAAGGTTAAAAAGATTTTCGAGTTTGACAAGAACCTTATAAGATGGAATATGTCTGCATTTTTCCCAATCGCATACAGATTGTTTTTTTGTTCCTGTTTTTATAGCAACAAATTCAAGAGTCCATCCTCTATTTATTCTTTCTTGTCTTAATCTTATTGTACTCATCTTACTTCCTTTCTTTATTTTGGTATGAATATACCATACTTTATTATAGTATGTTTATTCCATACTGTCAAGAGGTATTTTTATGGATGATAATATTTTTTCTACAAGACTATATGAATTACGAAAAAGTCATAATATTAGCCAATCTACTTTAGGCTCTGCTGTAGGTCTTTCTAAGCAAACAATAAACGATATTGAAAAAGGCAGAAGCAAGACTATCCTTGATAGAGCTATATTATTGGCTGACTATTTTAATGTCTCACTTGACTACCTAACAGGTCGTACTGATGAGCCTTTCAATCCTAATATTAAAGAATAATTTTTTCACTTCTGTTCCAGTGGAACAGAGGTTGTTAAATATAACTTTCAGAGAGGTGTATTGTTATGTCAAATAATTCTATAAAATTTAAAAATTTAAAGAAAAAGTCTCTTAATTTTAAAAGCTATACTATTTTTTCAAACAAACTACATACGTACGCAACCATTGACGAAGCAACAGTATGGTATGAAAATGAAATTGTTAATGCTTCTAAATCAATTGATCTGTTAGAAAAATCTTGTGATATACGTAATTGTTGTTTTAAAGGTTGTAATTCATGTTGTAATCAAGTTATATATTTATGTTCTGCAGAATATGAACTTTTAAAAAATTACCTAAATAATATCGATTCTACTTCTAAAAAAACGCTTAAAGAATATTCTTTAGAAATATGTTCAAAACTTGATAAAAGCAAAATACCTCTATCTTATACTTTCCTTCCACCTTATGAAGTACAAACTCAGATAAATGAGGAATATTCTAAATTAAACCTTCTATGTCCATTTTTAGAAAACAGTATTTGTTCTATATATAATATAAGACCTATTATTTGTTGGACATATAGATATTATAGTAGCGTTAAAAATTGCTCTATTAATTCTAAATTTGAATTACCACACATGCTTATAGGAGCTTATGTAGAGCAAAGAATGAATCAATGCATAATAACTCATTCTGATGAATTTTACTTGCTTCCATATGCTATTTGCAAAATACTATAAAATTAGCTTACCTTATAAAACCACAAAAAATATTTCTACAATCTTCCTTAATGTCTTTATTAGTATTCTTTTTTATAATATCTGGCTGAACATAAAGCCTTGACATACCATGTGGCTGAGATTCATTATGCTTAATTTTTATTATGTCTTTATCAATTCTTTTTTCAAATGGCTTTTTAATTTTGTTCTTCTTTTTCATAATATCTTCCTCTGCACTTCTGCTCCATTGGAACAGAAGTTATGCAATTTATAAAATTACATATGTACAATTTTCTTTTATTGTGTTAAAATGTCATTATTAGGGAGCTGGGCAAACAACTCCCTGTGTGAAAGGTTAAAAAGGTTTTCGAGTTTGACAAGAATTTCATATGATGGTCTTCTTTTTAGTGTTTCAATATTGGAATATGCTGATTTTGTTATACCCAATTTTTTAGCAACGACACTTTGTGACCAGTTTTTTTTAGTGCGTTCTTGCCTTATCTTTACCATTTTTATTCCCTTTCTAAATAACTAATCAAGAATTTTATTCTTGTATTCTTATTGTATACGAATATTGTTCTTGTGTCAAGGGGTTTTTTATGTTTAATAATATTTTTTTTTCAGAAAGATTGCATGCATTGAGAACACAAGCTAAAGTAACACAAAAAGATTTAGCAGACAGCATAGGAATAACCTACCATTTAATAGGTAAAATTGAAAAGAATAAGAGTACAGCTTCAATAGAAGTTATTTATGCTATTGCAGAATATTTTAATGTCTCTATTGACTACCTAACAGGTCGCACTGATAATCCAAGTATGTCAAATATTATTGTCGAACAAAAACTTTCTGAAGAAGAAACAGAATTACTTGAAGATTTTAGATTATTAGACAAACTTGAGAAAAACATCGTTATAGGTAAAATAGCTGAATTTAATTATAATAAGGAAGTAGAAAAAAATAATCATGAAATGTCTGATGAGCTTGTAGAAGTAAACATTAAAGAAAGACTTAATAGATAACATTGTTATAAAATATGTAACTTAAGAAACAAAAGAAAGGGCAATTTATGTTCCAATGGAACAAAGGTTA
>DCPV01000090.1:0-1204 GCA_002323775.1 Firmicutes bacterium UBA1535
CATCACCTTGTTTTTGATCTGCTTTAGTACTACATCCTGCAAATACGCTTACTAACAAGACAAGTACTAAAAATAAAGATAAATACTTTTTATTCATTTTGTCCTCCGGTTTTATTTTTTATGTTGACCCCTTAAAGGTTATCAACTTTATAATCTGTCTAATTTCACTAGTATAAACACTTAGTGCTAACTAAACAACCTTAACTAATATACTATATACCATAATAAAAGTAAAATGAAAAACATCTATGTCCATTCTTTAAACTATAAATATTTTTTATAGTGAACACTTTAAAATTATAAATTATTTATAATCTTTAGTCCTTGATGTAGATATCTTGAAAATTTTTCTTGGCAATATTATAAGAAGGCACAATGCTATCAGAAGCATACCCGAATAAAGCACAAGTTTTTTTATAGGAATAGAGCTGTATGCTAATGCACCAAAGCTTGTATATATAAATGTTCCGGGTATCATAAAAATCAAAGAATACCAAAAATATGTGCTAAATTTTATATNNTTTATATCTGTAATTCCATAAGCGTAGTTTTGCAGATTGAAAGGAAAAATTGGGATTAATCTGCTAATAATCAAAATCGTATCCCCTTGTTTTTTTATATAACTATCTAACTTAGCAAGTTTTTCATTTTTTTGCGTCATCTTTTTTACAAAATCTCTGCCAAAATATCTGCCAATTAAAAATGCTACTGATACTCCTATCGTTGAGCCTATAACAACGTATATCGCTCCCCAAAAGGCTCCAAATAATATACCGGAAAGAACTGTTATAGGCAATCCAGGTATAAAAAGCACAGTAGAAACAACAAATAGTGCAATAAATACCACAGGAGCAAGTATTCCGAACGAAGCTATATATGATTTCAACTCATTTATTTTTTCAAAGCTAAAAATATTGAATATATTGTATTTATTCAATATTAAAATGATAGCTGCAATAGCAAAAAGCAAAATATATTTTTTCTTCAATACATCCACCTTCTAACGTTTTAATGAAAAAATGCACTCTAAATTTTGAGTTTTCTAGGGTGCATCTTTTCACATTATTTTGTATAATTTATTTTCCTTATATTGTAAAGACAATGATATATTATATTTTGAAGCATAGTAGCCAGCACAAAGCACATGCTTAAAATATAGTAGCTGCGATTAATTCTGGTATTACTAAAAACTAAGAAGCATACT
>DCPV01000090.1:1315-2269 GCA_002323775.1 Firmicutes bacterium UBA1535
TACTGTCCACGTACTTAGCAAAACTAGCAATACTGCCATTACATTTAGCATAGCATTTGACTTAATCTTTCTAAATCTACTAAATGCAATTATCACAAGAACAACAATAATGAATAATACAGCTATCCTTATAACAGGCACAGGAACAAGTTTCTCCCATTTACCATTCAAATACACAATATGTCGAAGCATCCCCATACGTGTTCTCGTGAAGTAATTAGCCACATAGGCACCTACTATTGATATAAATTCTAATATGGCGCATAAGATTATAAATGCGCCATATAGTTTATTTTGTAGTTTTGTCATTTTGTTTTATCTTGCTGCTTTGTCGTTTGGCAACTCTTTAACAGTTGTATAAACAACTTCGCCTGTTTTTGGATCTCCAACTTGTACCGAAAGTTCATCATTCATTTGCCATTGGTACCATCCGCCATCATATAAGCTCATATTAGTATATCCGTTTTCATACATAATCAAGAATGGAATTGTTGCACGCCATCCTGTTCCACAGTAAAATGAAAGGTGGTTATCCAAAGTAAAATCAAGACCTTCCCACAGCTTTTTCATTTCATCCATAGTTATATAAGTGCCATCTTCATGTGTGTAATCTTCCATATGGTATGGGTCACTGCCTGCTTTACCCCAAACAGCGCCTTTTGGCTCTCCGGCTTTATCAATATATGTGTATCCGCTAGTTTCTCCTTTGAATTCTGCATATGAACGAATACTTACTAAACGGAAGTTTGCATCTTCATTTAATCTTCTAGCTGCATCTTCAATAGAAGTCCAATATTCCGGATGAGCAGGCACCGTTGTACCAAACTCTGTAGCTGCCTTTGGAGCATTGTCAGTTGTTTCTAGCTCGTATCCTGCATTTGCCCATGCGTTAAGGCTTCCATCCAATACTTTTACATTTTCTACACCTGCCCACAAATATGCGTATGCAACTCT
>DCPV01000090.1:2469-2862 GCA_002323775.1 Firmicutes bacterium UBA1535
GCAGTTCCTGAAACATCTGAACCATATAGTATAACAGTTGTGTCCTTTGTAACTCCAAGGTCAAGCATTGCCTTTTCAACTTCCTCAGGAGTTTTTATATTCCAGTATGGCTCACCTTCAATACTTGCGATATCTACGTGAACAGCACCAGCTATATGTCCAGTTTTATAATCAGGACTCTCATCTGCTGTACCCCAGCTTGCTTCTAAAATTATATAATTGCTTGATTCTTGTTGTTGACCGTCAATCACACTTTTAACCCATTCAGGAGTAACAAATACTTTTTTTACATCAACAGCATCAACCTTTGCCACATTATTATCTGGTGAAGAAGCGTTGCCTGCTTCTAATAAATCAGTAAAAGTCCAGCCCTTGTATCCACCCTCTAAAGTG
>DCPV01000090.1:2983-29965 GCA_002323775.1 Firmicutes bacterium UBA1535
GTATCCACCCTCTAAAGTGTAAATATTAGACGCTTCTATGCCTGCTCCCTTTAAAAGCTCTGTTGCAGCCGCAGCGTATCTTTTGCCAGAATAGCATAACAATACAATTTTTTTGCCCTTTACATCTGTATCAGCTAGTGCTTTTTCTATGTTTGCTTTAGCAGGTCCATTATCATTATTAGAAACTATAGAATCTACATCAGCAGATATAGCTCCTTTAATATGCTCTGTATCATAATCTGCTTTTTTTCTAACGTCGAAAACTATATAATCACCTTTGTTTTCTGATATAGCAGTTTTAAGCTCATCTGCTTTCATATATTGTGTTGTGTCTACATCACCTTGTTTTTGATCTGATTTAGTACTGCATCCTGCAAATACGCTTAATACCAATGCAAGCACTAAAAATAAAGATAAAGATCTTTTATTCATTTCATCCTCCAAATTTGTTTTTGTTATTTATGTTAAGCTTTCGAAGGCCATCAACTTTATGATTTTTTCCAATTTCTTTAGCATAAATACTTATTGTTTTTTAACCTCGGCTAGTATACTATACGCAACAATAAAAGTAAAATAAAAAACATTTATAGTAATTCAATCAACTATAAATGTTTTTCATAGTGAAAATAATTTAAAATTTTACTATTCTATCTCTACTTCCAACATATCCAATCCTATTTTTACTTTTGTTCCTCTGCCTAAAGTCGATTCTATCGATATAGTGTGGGATAATTTCTTTAGAATTTTTTTGCATAAGAACAGTCCTATACCAGTTGATTTTTTGTCGGCACGCCCATTGTATCCTGTGAAGCCTTTTTCAAAAACCCTTGGCAGGTCTTCCTCTTGTATCCCTATGCCTGTGTCTTGTATAACTAAGGTTTCAGGTAAATCCTCGTCCATATATATTGATATCGAGCCTGAGTACGTGTATTTTAAAGCGTTTGACAACAATTGCTCTATTACGAAAACCAGCCATTTTTCATCAGTTATTACACCTGCGTCTAAATCCTCATAGTTAAGCTTGATTTTTTTACGAATAAAGGATTTTGCATATTTTTTTACAGCCTGCTTAACTATCTTGTCAAGCGAATATCTTCTGATAAGCAAATCAGATGAGTCACTTTCCATTCTTAAATACTGCAAAACCATCTCAACATATTGTTCTGTTCTAAAAAGCTGTTCTAACAGCTCCTCGTTAATCTCTTTTTCTCTTTGTACATTTTCATTTATAGACTTATCGCTTGCCACTAACATATCTTCGTTAAGTTCAAATTCTTCTGATTGGAATTTAGAACTGTCCTGTAAACTAGATTGAAGAATTAACCTCATTGCCGAGATAGGCGTCTTAATCTGATGAACCCAAAGCGTATAATAATCCATCATATTGCTAAAAGAATTATCTTTTTCGTAAATCACACTTAATTTGCTCCCATGAAGTATATTTATAAGCTCTTGATAGTCCTTTTCTATTTTATCATTAGCTTCCGGGAATTTTGGTAAGCTCACAGTTATAACATTTTTTAAATACTCAAGCTCTTTGTGTTTTTTATAAAACGACAAAAATCTAAAAAGAGCTATTATTATAAGTGCAAAAACACTTAACTTTACTGCATAAGCAACTGCTTCCACCGGCAAATTGTACAATGAAAAAACAACAGCAAAAATTATCGAACATATTGCAAATACTAGCATAATAAAAATATGTTTTTTAATATATGAAAATAGAATACTTATAAAATCTTTCATATTACTCCGCTAAATAACCCATTCCTTTTTTCGTTTTTATAAAATCATTTAAGCCTATATCCTCTAGCTTTTTACGAAGTCTTGTCATATTAACTGTCAAAGTATTATCATCTATAAAACTTTCGCTTTCCCAAAGCTTTTCTATTATTTTGTCTCTCGATACTACTCTGCCTATATTTTCCATTATTAACTGTAAAATCTTATATTCATTTTTAGTAAGCTCAATCTTTTTGTCCTCATAGCTAAGTGTGGTATCACTTAAATTAAGTATCAATCCCTTATGCTCAATTATGTTCATCTGTCCTTGGATAGAATATGTTCTTCTAATAACAGCCTGTATTTTTGCAGTCAATACATCAAGGTCAAAGGGCTTTGCGATGAAATCATCTCCGCCCATATTCATAGCCATTACAATATTCATGTTATCAGAAGCTGAGGAAATGAAAATAATAGGAGCATTAGATATTTTTCTTATCTCATTGCACCAATAAAAGCCATTGAAAAATGGAAGCATTATGTCAAGCAAAACCAAATGCGGATTGGCTTGAATGACCAGCTCCTTAATATTTTTAAAATCATCGGCACAAGTAACCTCATACTCCCATTTGAGCAAATGCTCCATGAGAATATTTGAAATTGTTTTATCATCTTCTATTATCAGGATTTTGTACATAATTTCTCTCTAAGTATTTTTACAATATTTTTAGCAGCATTTCCGTCGCCATAAGGATTTACTGCATTTGCCATTTTAGCATATTCTTCCTTATTACTTATCAACAAGCTAATATGCTCATACACTTCTTTTCTATCTACGCCTATTAATTTTGCTGTGCCTGCTTCTATTCCCTCAGGTCTTTCTGTTTCTTTTCTAACTACCAGAACAGGCTTTCCAAGTGCCGGTGCAGATTCTTGTATTCCTCCTGAATCTGTAACTACCATATAGCTTTTTGCTATAAGATTCATGAAAGGAAGATAATCTATAGGCTCTGTCAGATGAACTCTGCTATTGTTTCCCAGTATTTTAACAGCTATCTCTCTTACCTTTGGATTTTTGTGCATAGCATATATTATTTCTACATCTTTATTTTCATTTGCTATATCGTTAATCGCAGAGAAAATATTTTCCATATTTTTCCCAATATTTTCGCTTCTATGCGCAGTCATAACAATTACTTTTCTGTTTTCAAAATCAATGTTGTTTATCAATTCATCGTCAAATTTGTAATTTTTGTCTAAAACCATATGGAGTGCATCAATTTCAGTATTGCCTGTTATGTATATCTTTGACTCATCATAGCCCTCTCTGAGCAAATTTTCTTTTGAGTGCTGTGTCGGAGCAAAATGATAATTTGTTAAAACCCCTGTAAGCATTCTATTAGCTTCTTCCGGATATGGAGAATACAAATCCCCACTTCTTAACCCTGCCTCTACGTGTCCAATTTTCACTCTATTATAAAATGCCGCCAAAGCACCTGCAAGCACTGCTGTAGTATCACCTTGCACTAACAACAAATCAGGCTTAAACTCCTTTATAACTTCCTCAACCCCTACTAATGACTTTTGAGTTACTTCTGTTAGAGTTTGTCCATGTTTAAATATATCTAAATCATAATCCGGCTTTATATCAAATATCTTCAGCATTGGGTCAATCATATCTCTATGCTGACCTGTCACGCATACCCTTGTTATAAAGCAATCCTCTTTTTTTAATTCCTTTACTAACGGAGCCATTTTTATAGCTTCAGGTCTTGTCCCAAAAACTATTAGTATTTTTTTCTTGTCCATATTTTTTCTATACCTTTCCGATAATTATATCTTACTTAATATTTAATCAAAAAATAAATTACATATACCCAGCTTAAAAGACCATGAAAAATTGCCCAACCGACTGATTTCCAAGTTACGTAGCTGATAGTCATAGCCAATGCGCTACCAAATGTTATTCCGGTTTTAATTGTTTTATTTACAAAAGTAACTTTATTTTCATCTCTCATACAATATATCTCCTCTAAAATTTTATTTTCTACTCGCTTTTTTGATTAAGTTCAGCCTGTTAGCTAATATAAGTATGAGTAAAGCGACTATTACGCCAACCCATATCCCTGTTTTTGTATCACTGTTAGAAATAAATACTGCTGTTAATCCAAGAAATATGCTTATTCCATATAAAACAAGAACAGTCTGCTTATGATTAAGTCCCTTTTTCATCAATTGGTGATGCAAATGCTCCTTATCCGCTTCCATTATAGATTTTTTATTAATAATTCTCCTAACAATAGCAAAGAAAGTATCTAATATCGGAAGTCCTATAGCAAATATCGGAACTATCAAGGTTATCGCAGCTACACTCTTTACAGCTCCAAGTATCGCTACTATTGACAGCATATATCCCAAAAGCATCGAACCGGTATCACCCATAAAAATCTTTGCCGGATTGAAGTTATGAGGTAAAAATCCAAAGGCTGCTCCTGCCACGATAGCACATTCGACTATTACAAAGCTATAGCCCTTAGTAATTATAGTCAAAAGCAAGGTAAGTGCTGCTATACCTGAAACACCTGCGGCTAATCCATCCAAGCCATCAATTAAATTAATTGTATTTGTAATACCCACTATCCAAATTATAGTCATAGGTATTGACAATGAGTTTAAAAGACTAAGCCCTGCTGTTTGAAAAGGGTTAGTTATAAAGTATATTCTTACTCCTCCATAAACTGCGATAATGGCTGCAATAATTTGAAATCCTAATTTAATTTTTGCAGGCATCTCATACATATCATCTACTATTCCAACTAAAACGAGTAAGCTTGCACCTATCATTACAGATACGTTTGTTTTGTTGTGAGGTAAAAAAACATACATACATGCCATAATAGCTATATACATAGCAATTCCTCCAAAATATGGCATTGCGTCCTTGTGTATTTTTCTTTCTGTCTTTGGAACATCTAAGGCTCCTACTTTTATGGCTAATTTTCTTGCAAGCGGTGTTACTAAAAAGGATATTACAAATGCGAAGAAAAATGCCATAACATACAACTTATCCATGATGCTTTCCTTTCTGCGCCTCTACTTCCCGATATTCATAATTTTTTCAACACGCTTAATATGCCTTCCACCCTCAAATTCTGTGTCAAGCCATGTTTCTACTATGTCTAAAGCTAAATTTTTCCCAACGATGCCTGCTCCTAATGCTAACATATTAGCATCGTTATGAAGTCTTGTCATTTTCGCCATAAAGCTATCAGTGCATAAAGCACATCTAATTCCATTAACCTTATTGGCAGCTATTGAAATTCCTATACCGGTTGTACATACTACTATTCCCTTATCAGCTTCTTTATTTGCTACTAATAAGGCTGCCTTTTCTCCGTAGTCAGGATAATCAACAGAATCTAAGCTGTATGTACCAGCGTCAAGCACTTCAACTCCTTTATTTTCTAAATATTTCTTTATAATCTCTTTTAATTCATAACCACCGTGGTCACATCCTAATGATATTTTCATTGTATTTTATCTCCTTAAATTACTATATTTTTATAAAATTATATTATTCTCTTGCTTTTCATTGTCAAATCATCAAGCTATCACTTATTTTTAAGATTTCACCTCTAATCTCCTCGCTGCATGACTGATAAACGTTGTGGCTTCTGCCATAAGGGTCTTGTATATTGAATGAAGTTATTTTACCTTCTAAATTATTATATCTTCTCAATAAAATTTCCTTGTGCTGATTGGTCATTGTTATAATTAAATCAGCCTCCTCAAGCATCTTTTCGTTTATTAGCCTTGATTTGTGCTTGCTTATATCTATACCCATTTTATTAAGCACAAGAACAGCATTTTGGCTTGGATTATCTCCATCAATAGCACTTATACCGGCAGATGAAATTTCTATATCCCATCCTTTTTGACGTGCTATATCTTTCATTATACCCTCTGCCATTGGACTTCTGCAAGTATTTCCTGTGCAAACAAACAATACTTTAAGTTTTCCAAGCTCAATTTTTTTACTTGCAGCCTTTCCAAGCCTATTCATTATAGCACCGCCAATACCTTTATCATCAAAGGATTCTGACAATATCACATTCACATTTGATGAATCAAAGCTACGCAGAACATCGAATAAATTAGTTGCTATTGTCAAAGGATTTTTTCTATCTCCCACTACTTTAATTACAACTTCATCATTCAGATTATCATAAAAGCTTCTTGTTTGTTCACTAGCAATAATCCCGACTTTCTTTGCTTTTCTTATATACTCCTTGCAATCTTTTTTTATTGAATTTACTGTTTTTTTCAAACTGCCTTTGTACAATATAAGCTCCGCCTTTGGTGAATAATGCCTGTACTTCTGTCCGGGAGATTTTGGAACTATTTTTTCATCACTTTTTATTATAGCAGGGTCTGTGTCGCATTTTCCAAAAAGTCTTTCTATATCTTCCTTTGTTACCTTTCCGGGTCTTAATATTGTCGGTATATCACCTGTAATATCTACAACTGATGATTCAAGACCTATATCACAGCTTCCTCCATCAATTATCATATCAACCCTACCAAGCATATCCTCTATTACATGCTGTGCAGAGGTTGGACTTGGCTTGCCGGAAGTATTGGCACTTGGAGCTGCTATTGGACAACCACTAAGTCTTATTAGCTCTCTTGCAATTTTGTTTTCCGGCATCCTAACCGCAACTGTTTCTAATCCTGCTGTTATCTTATAGCTTATTATATCCTTTTTATCAAAAATCATAGTTAATGGTCCCGGCCAAAATTTATCTGCCATAATTTCAGCATTTTCAGGGATTTCTCTGACTAATTTATTTAGCTCATCCATAGATATTATATGTACAATCAAAGGATTATCGCTTGGTCTGCCCTTTGCTTTATATATCTTATCGCAAGCATCTTCATCAAGTGCATTAGCACCTAAGCCATAGACTGTCTCTGTTGGAAATATTACTGTTCCGCCATTTTTTATTATCGATGCTGCCTCTGATAAAATTTCATAATCTATATTATTTGGATTTATTTTAACAAGTTTTGTATCTATTATATCCAAAATTTATCAATCCTTTCGTCAAATTATAATAAAATTAACCTTACTAAGATTAAATTATAATATTTTAGCACAAATTTATCAAGCTTTAAATATAAGGTTTATAATAAAAAGGCGAAACAAGTTTCTCCCTTAACACACAGGAAAGAGAATTTTCCTATGTGTTAAGATACTAAATTGCTTTAAGTTAGAAATAATTAAAATTATTTTTATGTAAAATTTAAAGTTTTTCTTGTTAAATATCATACAAAATGATAGGATATTCTACATAAAAATTTTGCAAAAAAGAAGGACAATATTAAATGAACAAAACAAAAGGTTTTCTATGTGTAATAATATCTGCATTTATATTTGGGTTTACACCAATACTCTGCAAATTGACATATTCTGGCGGAAGCAATGCTATAATGCTTGTTTTTCTAAGAAATTCTATGTCTTTGCCTATAATGTACGCTATATTAAAATATAAAAAAATATCATTAAAAATTAATTTGAAGGAATTTAAAGGACTATTTATTTTAAGCATATTCAGCACTATATTGACAGCACTGCTTCTGTATATTTCATATAATTTTATATCAATTGGAATGGCGACAACAGTGCATTATGTTTATCCAATATTGGTTGCACTTGTTTTATTTATATTTTTTAAGGAAAGTATAACTAAAATACAAATTCTTTCTCTTATTATTTCTTTTATTGGAGTGCTGTTGTTTTTTGACGGAGGAAGCTCATTGAATTTTATGGGACTTTTTATAGCATTTGCCTCTGGTATCTCATATGGCATAGCACTTATATACATGGATAAAAGCGGACTAAAGGATTACCATCCACTTTTGGTTACATTTTATACCTGTGTTTTTGCATCAGTAATTTTATTTTTAGTTACTATTATAAGCGGCAAATTCACATTGTCTTTGACTCCTACTGCATGGATGTATTCATTTATAGTGAGTATTTTGACCTCGGTTATTGGTATAAGCTTTATGCAGATAGGTGTAAGAAATATAGGACCTACAACAACCTCAATTTTATGTATGTTTGAGCCGATTACCAGTGTGCTTATGGGCATAGTTTTGCTTAATGAAGCAATTTCCTTTAAAAGCATTTTAGCTTGTATATTAATACTGACAGCTGTTTTGATACTATCGATTTTTAAAGAAAAAAACAACAATTTACAACAGTCAAAAAAAAAGTATAATATTTGATAAAAATTTATACTTTTTTTATATTTTTTCTTGTTAATATTTTATCAATCGGAAAACGAAACCACAAATTAAAGTAAAATTTAAAATTGTATATATTTTTTTAATTAGGATATAACAGAGCATTTGTTTATTAAAAATGTAATTTTTAAACATATTGAATTATATTTAGCTAAATGCTATAATTGAATTAATAAAAGTCAGAATTGGATAAAAAAAGCGAAACAAGTTTCGCTCTAAATTCTTGGAGATATATAAGTATGGAAAATAAAATCAATGAAATTTTATCAAAAAAAATTAATCCTTTGCTTAATGAACATCTAGGAAGTGCTGAATTAGTTGAGATAAAAGATGATATAGTATATATCAAAATGCTTGGAGCTTGTGGCGGATGCCCTGCCTCAAGAGATACAATAGAAAATATTGTCGAAGCAAAAATTATAGAAGAATTGCCAAATATCAAGGCAGTTAGGCTTTATCAAGGAGTCAGTGATGACCTGATAAATTTCGCAAAGGACATTTTGAATGGCAAGAGATGATAAAACTTTAACATACTTTACTAAAGCGTATTTTTCGCAAAGTATTTGTGGTTAAATGTTATAAATTTAACAAAGTATCTACCAGGCTATATAAAATATAAGCTTGAATAAATATAAAAACTAAAAATATTAAGGAGTGTAATTATTATGGCATTAATGACTGGTAAACAGTATATTGAAAGCTTGAGAAAGCTCAAAACAAAGGTTTATGTATTTGGTGAAAGGGTTGAAAACTTTGTAGATCACCCTCTTATAAGACCATCTATTAACTCTGTGGCTATGACTTATGATTTAGCTCATGAAAAAGAATATGAAGATTTAATGACTGCTACATCAAACTTAACAGGAAAGAAAGTAAATAGATTTTGTCACTTGCACCAAAGCACTGATGATTTAGTTAAAAAAGTTAAGATGCAAAGACTTTTAGGACAAAAAACTGCATCTTGCTTCCAAAGATGTGTTGGTATGGACGCTTTTAATGCAATATGGTCAACAACATATGAAATAGATAAAAAACATGGTACAAAATATCATGAAAACTTTAGAAAATATTTAGAATATGTTCAAGAAAACGACTTAACTGTAGACGGAGCTATGACTGACCCAAAAGGCGACAGAGGATTATCTCCATCAGAGCAAAAAGATCCTGATATGTATGTGCGTATAGTTGAAAAAAGAGAAGACGGTATAGTAGTAAGGGGAGCAAAGGCTCACCAAACAGGCTCTATAAACTCACATGATCACCTAATCATGCCTACAATAGCTATGAAAGAAAACGACAAAGCTTATGCTGTATCATTTGCTGTGCCTTCTGATGCAGAAGGAGTATTCATGATATACGGAAGACAATCATGCGATACAAGAAAGCTTGAAAAAGATGCTGACATAGATTTAGGAAATAAAAACTTCGGCGGACAAGAAGCATTAGTAGTATTTGACAATGTATTTGTTCCATGGAACATGGTTTTCATGTGTGAAGAATACGAATTTGCAAACATGATGGTTGAGAGATTTGCCGGATATCACAGACAAAGCTACGGTGGATGCAAGGTTGGAGTCGGCGATGTTTTAATAGGAGCTGCTGCTGTGGCTGCTGACTACAATGGTGTAACTAAAGCGTCTCACATAAAGGACAAGATTATAGAAATGACTCACTTAAATGAAACTTTATTCTGCTGTGGTATAGCTTGTTCAGCAGAGGGAACTAAAACAGCTGCTGGCAACTATTATATAGATAATCTTCTAGCAAATGTATGTAAGCAAAACGTAACAAGATTCCCTTATGAAATTACAAGACTTGCAGAGGACATAGCTGGCGGACTAATGGTTACTATGCCATCAGCAGCAGATTTTAGCTCTCCTGAAATCGGAGCTATATGCGATAAGTACTTCAGAGGAGTAGACAGTGTTCCTACAGAGCACAGAATGAGAATATTAAGACTTATAGAAAATATGTGCTTAGGCTCAGCTGCAGTAGGATACAGAACAGAATCAATGCACGGTGCAGGCTCTCCACAAGCACAAAGAATAATGATATCAAGACAAAGCGACCTTGAAGCTAAAAAGGAAATGGCAAAGAAAATCGCTGGAATTAAATAGTATTAATAGTATTACAGCTCCAATTCCATGTCATTTGAGCCATGGAATTGGATGCAATATTAACACGGAGGGACTTATATATTGGATTACAAAAAATTATATAAAGAAAAATTAACAACAGCACAAGAAGCAGTAAAGCATATACCATCCAATTCACGAGTTGTAACTGCTCACGCTACCGGCGAGCCTACAGTCATAGTTGATGCTATGGTAGATAACTATTTGCAATATGAAAATGTAGAGATTGTTCATCTTGTGGCTATGGGAAATTGCGGTTATGTACGACCTGAAATGAAAGGACATCTAAGACATAATGCAATATTTGTAGGTGCTGGAACAAGAGAGGCTGTAAATGACGGACGAGCAGATTTTACTCCATCATTTTTCTATCAAGTTCCAAAGCTGTTTAAAACTGCATTGCCTGTTGATGTAGCTATGATACAGGTAACACCTCCTGATGAAAATGGTAATTGCAGTTTTGGCGTATCATGTGATTTTACTAAGCCTGCGGCAGATGCAGCAAAAATAGTTATAGCTCAAGTTAATGACCAAATGCCATATATATACGGAGATAACTTCATAAATATTAAGGATATAGACTATATAGTGGAAGTTTCTAAGCCTCTTTTAGAATTAAAGCCTCCTACAATAGGCGATGTAGAAAAGGCAATAGGCGAAAACTGCGCCTCCTTAGTTGAAGATGGCTCTACTCTACAGCTTGGAATTGGAGCTATACCTGATGCAGTTCTACTGTTTTTAAAGGACAAAAAAGACTTAGGTATTCATACTGAGATGTTCTCTGATGGAATTGTTGATTTATACAATTCAGGAGCTATAAACAACAGTAAAAAAAGCTTGCATGCCGGAAAGATGATAGCGACATTTTTAATGGGAAGTCAAAAGCTTTATGACTTTGTTAATAAAAATGAAATAGTTGAGCTATACCCTGTTGATTATGTCAACGACCCTATTACAATAATGAAAAATAGCAAAATGATTTCTATAAATTCAGCATTACAGGTTGATTTGATGGGTCAGGTTTGTGCAGAGGCTATAGGACTTAAGCAATTTAGCGGTGTTGGTGGTCAGGTTGATTATGTAAGAGGAACAAGTATGTCGGCAGACGGACAAGGAAAATCTATCATAGCTATGCCTTCTACAGCTTCTAAGGGAAAATTATCAAGAATAGTACCATTTTTAGACCATGGCTCATGTGTTACAACATCAAGAACTGATGTTCAATATATAGTTACAGAGTATGGAATAGCAAACTTAAGAGGAAAAAATTTAAAGCAAAGAGCTAAGGAATTAATAAATATCGCTCATCCGGATTTTAGAGACGAATTAAAAAAGGAATATGTTCTAAGATTTAAAGAAGATTTTTAAAAAAAGATACTAGGAAAGGACATAAATAACATGAAACAATTTTTAGTAGTGCCAGAAATTCACAAGCTTAATACCTTTGATGAATTCTACAATGAATTTAATGTTAATGAAAAAGATTTAATACTAACAATAGAACCAATTTTTGATACCTACTTCAAAAATAAGAATAAGAAATTCAATGTTATTTTCCCAGAAAAATATGCTTTGGGAGAGCCAACAGATGAAATGATAGACAGAATATTTGATGACTTAGAAAAAATTGATTACAACAGAGTTATTGCAATAGGCGGAGGAAGTATAGTTGACATCGCTAAGCTATTTGTATTGAAAAAAGCAGAGCGTTCAGAACAGTTATTTCTAAGAGAAGCTCCTATAGTTAAAGAAAAAGAATTAATTATCATCCCTACTACCTGTGGTACAGGAAGTGAGGTTACTAATATATCTATAGCTCTATTGACTAGGAAAAATACAAAGATGGGATTGGCTGATAATGCACTATGTGCTGACCAAACAGTTCTAATTCCAGAATTATTAGTTAAACTTCCATATAAGGTATTCGTTACAAGCTCTGTAGATGCTTTAATACATGCAGCAGAATCATATCTTTCTCCAAAAGCGAGCGGATATTCAGAGCTTTTCAGTATAAAAGCTATGGAAATGATAATAAAGGGTTATATAGACGTTGTGAAAAACGGTCAAGAATACTTTAGACAAATAATTGAAGACTTTTTAGTTGCAAGCAACTACGCAGGCATAGCATTTGGAAATGCTGGATGTGCAGCAGTACATGCGATGTCTTATCCTCTTGGAGGAGTTTACCATGTACCTCACGGTGAAGCAAACTATCAATTTTTTATAGAAGTATTCAAATACTATAAGAAAAAACAACCAATAGGCAAAATTCAAGAGATACAAAAATTATTTGCTGGCATAATTGGCTGTAGTGAAGACAGTTCATTTGATGAATTAGAAAAAATATTGAACAACTTATTAAGCTTAAAACCTCTTAGAGAATATGGCATGAAGGAAGAAGAAATTGTTGGATTTTCTGAAAATGTCATCGCAACTCAGCAAAGACTTCTTGGCAACAACTATGTTAAATTCGAAAAAGAGGATTTAATAAATATATATTCAAAGTTATATTAATTAATCAACTCGTAGTTAAAATTATAACAATCGAGTAAAAAATAATGCAAAATGTGTGGGCGTGTTTCTACTCTTTCCGTTTGGAGCTAAGTAACACCAAGGCGGACGGTGCAGAGCCTCGCCAATACATTAAAATAATAAAAACTAACATGGAGGATTTACAAAATGTCAGAAATAAGCTCTATTCCAGAGTTAATGAAAAAGGTAGCTGATTTAAGTTATATATCAGATTTAATGCAAAATGCAAGAGAAGCACAAAAAGAATTAGCTACATATACACAAGATGAAGTAGACGCAATAGTAAAAGTAATTGCGAAAACAGTATATGATAATGCAGAAGAATTAGCACGCATGGCTGTTGATGAAACAAGAATGGGTGTATATGAAGATAAAGTAATAAAGAATAAGGGTAAATCTAAAACAATATACAACCATATAGCTGATAAAAAAACAGTTGGAGTTATTAATAAAGATGAATTAACAGGACTTACTTATGTAGCAAAACCGATAGGAATAGTAGGAGCTGTTACACCTACTACAAACCCTATAGTTACACCAATGTGTAATTCAATGTTTGCTATAAAGGGAGGAAATTCAATTATTATTGCTCCGCATCCAAGATCACAAAAATGCAGTGCATACACAGTTGATTTAATCAACAAGAACATTAAAGAACAAGGTATAAAATGCCCTGAGCATGCTATACAAATTATAAGAGATTCAAGCATCGATAAAACAAGCGAATTGATGGGAATTGTTGACGTAGTTATAGCTACAGGTGGAATGGGACTCGTTAGAGAAGCTTATTCATCAGGTAAACCATCATTTGGTGTTGGAGCAGGAAACGTTCAAGTTATCGTAGATACTGACGTAGATTTTGATGATGCTACAGCTAAGATTATAGCAGGAAGAAAATTTGACAATGGTATAATTTGTTCTGGAGAACAAACAATTATAGCTCCTCGTGATAAATATGACGAAGTAATTAAGGCAGCAGTTAAAAACGGTGCTTACTATGCTGAAGATGAAGAAACAGTTAATAAATTCAGAAAAATTCTATTCATCGGAAGTACTCTTAACAAGGATGTTGTAGGTCAATCAGTGCAAAAAATTGCTAATTTAGCTGGTGTTACAGTTCCAAGTGATACAAAGGTAATATTGCTAAAAGCAAGTGGCATAGGAAAAGAAGATATATTGTGCAAGGAAAAAATGTGTCCTGTAATGGCTGCATTTGCTTACGATTCATTTGATGAGGCTATAAAAATTGCTCAAACAAACTTGAATTTAGAGGGTAAAGGTCATACTGCCGCTATACATTCAAACAACAGTAAACATATTGAATTAGCAGGTACAAAATTGACAATAAGCAGATTGATAGTTAACGCATCTTCATCAACAACAGCCGGCGGTTCTTTGACTAACGGACTTGCTCCAACTACAACACTTGGCTGCGGAACATGGGGAAATAATATAATTTCTGAAAACTTAGACTATAAACACCTTATAAATGTATCCAGAATAGCTTCTGTTATTAAGAACGCAGAAGTTCCATCAGATGATTTAATCTGGCAGAAATAAGATTGATAATTAAATTTTAACAATAAAAAAAGATAAAAAAATAAAGCATAGGTGCTAGAAAATTCTAGATATCTATGCTTTATAATTTTTCATAACTAGTTAACAGCTTCCTTTAAAGACTTACCAGCTTTGAATACTGGAGCTTTTGATGCAGGAATCTTAATTTCTTGCTTAGGGTTTCTTGGATTTCTTCCAGTTCTTTCTTTTCTGCCTCTTACTTCAAAAGTTCCGAATCCAACCAACTGAACTTTTCCACCTTTTACCAATTCTTCTTTTACGCTGTCCATCATAGCATTGATGGCTCTTTCTGCATCCTTTTTAGTAAATCCAGTTTTTTCTGCTACATTAGCGATTAAATCTGCCTTATTCACAAAAAATCCTCCTTTAAAATATTAGTTTTTTATTGCAATCCCTATAAAAGGAATTTTAAACATTAGTTATTTAGTTTTTCTTCAATAGAGTGAAGATTCTTTTCTTTCTCTTTAGCCCTTTTCCAAGCTTCTAAGGCTTGCTCGGGGCTATTAGCGGTTTCTTCACCAAACACATGTGGATGTCTTCTGATTAATTTCTCACAAAGCTGCGTTATAACATTGCTTATGTTAAAATAACCTTCTTCTGAGGCCATCTCACTATGAAATATTACTTGTAAAAGTACATCCCCTAGCTCCTCGCACATATTATCTATGTCTTCATTGTCAATAGCCTGTATTAGCTCCTGTGCTTCTTCCAAAATATTATCCTTGCATGACTCGTGTGTCTGTTTTATATCCCACGGACAACCCTCTGGACCTCTTAGATGCTTAACTATCCTGCATAAGTTATCTATATTATACACCTTTATTTTATACTTTTCAATAGGAAAAATACAAAAATATGTTGAAAATCCATAATTATTTTTTTGGTCTATCGAATATAGTGGCATTTTTACAGCAAAATTGTCAAGGGCGTCTATTTGCAACACTTCGCAGTCCTCGGAATACGATTCCATAAGCTTGATTTTTACCTCTGAAGCAAGTGCCTTACTATCAACCTGAGTTATAAAATTAGCAGAATTGGTATCTATGGAAAATTCATCCATATCATTAGGGTCGATTACCTTAATGTTTTTATAATCAGAATAACCGGAAAGCTTTATACATTTGCTCAAAAAACTCTCGCCATCTATCAAAACAATATTTATTGTATCCTTGTAATCCTCTAAGAGTTTTTTTGTCACCATATCGCCTACATGTGAGCTGCCAGGAATACAATAATTTATTTTACCATATTTTTTTAATTCTGCAACTATTTTTTTGACAATTTTTTCAAAAACTTTATCAAATTCGTCAATTTTCTCAAAATAGCTATCAAAAGAGCTATATTCTATACCATTATATTCCAATTCTTTGACAATTGGGTGTCTTTCTGTACGCAAGTATGTAGGAATTTTCTCCATAATCGCTTTATAAGCTTTAAGGCTTAAATCTTCAATTCCACCTACACCTAGACCTATTATTTGTATTGTATTCATATTTTATATTACCTTCTCGCAAATCTCTTTAGCTTACTTCCCATAGGTATTAACTCTAAATCTTCTTTTGTTATGGCTCCTGTAGCAAACAAAGCAACAAAATAAATAATACCACCCACTCCTATTGATAATAGTGTAAGCAAGGAATTTGATTTAGTAACCACTCTAGCTAAGTTATATGTAGACCAAACAGCTATTGCCATTAAAGCTGTTGACAATAAAGGAAGTGCTGCTATTTTAACTATACTTTTCATTTTTATTCTTGTATATCTTCTTATATCTCTAAGATTAAATGTAGTAGTTACCAAGTACGCTACAAGGCTGCTAATCGCCGCTCCTTTTATATTTATCCCTTTTATACCTATAAGTATGTACGAAAGAACAACCTTTACAATTAGCCCCAAAAATAGGTTTTTAACAGGTATCATCTGTTTATTCACTGATTGCAGCATAGCAGTATATGCCTGATTTAATATGAAGAATATTACACCTATAGACTGTATTTGCAGTAAAACGCCAGAGCTTGCAAACTTTTCTGCTCCCAAGCTTGGATATAGCAACGCCATTATTGGCTCAGCGAGCATGAACATACCTACTCCACTTGGCAAAGCAATAATCAATGAAAGCTTTGCTCCCATATCCGAAGTCTGAGCTAGACGATGCTTATCTTTCTTAACAAAAGCCTCTGTCAAGACAGGAACTAAGCTGACTGCTATTGCTGTTGAAAATGCTTGTGGGAAATTAATCAGAGATTGAGCCATTCCGCCTAATTGACCCATCAAATCTTCAATTTGAGCTTGTGTATAGCCTAGGGCTGCCAATCTGTTTCCGGCAAAATACGAGTCTAATATAGACATTAGAGGTGCCATCGCAGCTCCTATTGTGATTGGCACTGCTATTTTTAATAAATCTTTAACTATCTTCTTAGGTTCTTCAAGAAAGTTGTTATCAGATGAATTTATCTCGCTTTGTGTCAAAGCCTTTCTCTTTACAAAAAACAATAATATTATTAAAAGCGCTCCTATGCTACCAACACTAGCTCCAAAGGTTGCACCTGCTGCTGCTTTATCAACACCTGTTTTTACAAGTGAGTAAGCTAGACCATAGCCTACAACTACTCTAAGCAGCTGCTCTAAAAATTGAGATATAGCCATTGGTGCCATGTTTTGCGCACCTTGAAAAAATCCTCTATATGAAGACATCACCGGTATAATTAGCAGAGCTGGTACCAATGCAAGCATTGAGTAATAAGCATTTGGAAAATGCAATAAGTTAACTAAAGGTCTTGCAAACAACAAAACTAATAAAGATGACACCATACCTATTATAAACAATGTTAATAAAGAAATACTATATACTTGATATGCTCCCTTATAATTATTCAAAGCCCTTTTTTCTGAAATCAGCCTTGCTATAGCTGTAGGAAGTCCTGCAAGAGATATAGCAAGCAATAAATTGTATACACCATAAGCTATATTGTAATTTGCCATGCCCTCTGTACCTATTAGGCTGGTTAAAGGAATTCTATATACGGCTCCTAATATTTTTACTATTAAGCCAGATAAGCTTAAAATGGCTGCGCCCTTAGCAAAATTCTCTTTCGACATTTAAAAATTCTCCCGTTCCATGTATTTTGGATATATTTTAGCACAAAACCAAGCACTTGAAAAGACAAATTATTAAAATTTCAAAATTTTATTTGATATTAGTACAATAGCGTTATATAATTGATGTACAAAACTAATCCTTATTGAACTTTTGAGGAACTTGAAATATTTTACTAAAGATTAGTATGGCAGGAGAGGATTTTATGCAAGAGCTAAGGGGAATAATATTTGATATAATTTACAGAAATGAAGACAATGGCTACACTGTGGCATTATTAGAAACGGATACAAATGTCGTAACGATAACCGGAAGCTTTCCATCAGACTTAACAAATGAAAATCTTCTGATGTACGGAAAATACATAAAGCATCAAAAATATGGAGAACAATTTCAGGTTGAAGCTTACAACGTCTTGCTCCCAACAGAATTAATTGCCATTGAAAATTACTTATCATCCGGTATGATAAAAGGAATAGGTCCTTCTACTGCTAAAAAAATCGTAGAGGCTTTTGGCGATGAAACATTTTCTGTTATACAAAATTTTCCGGAGCGTTTGATGGAAATTGAGGGTATCGGAGAAGTTAAGGCAAAGACTATAACAGAAAGCTTTGTTAGTCAGCTTGATATTAAAGAAATAATGATGTTTTTACAAGGACATAATATAAGTCCTAATTATGCTGTAAAAATATATAAACAATACGGAAAAAATACAATTAATATGGTACAAGAAAACCCTTATAGACTTGCCGAAGATATACATGGCATTGGCTTTAAGCTTGCTGATAAAATAGCTTACTCTATAGGAGTAGAAAGTGGGTCTTCATTTAGAATAGCAGCTGGAATTAAATATGTACTTATGGAAGGAGCTACAAGAGGACATTCTTATCTCCCTCAAAGTATCCTTATTAAAGCTTCTAATGAGCTGCTGGGGACAAATGAGGAAGTTTTAAAACTTGAACTAAGAGATATGGCATTTCAATCAAAAATTCACATTGAAAACATAGATGGAAAAGAGTGCATATATTCTATACCTTATCATTCAGCTGAATTAAATGTCTGCAATAAGCTTATAGCACTACTTTCACCTAACGCCTCCGCTTCTGTTGATTATGGCTTTACAGATGAAGATATTGACAGACACCTAGCTTATTCACAGCGAGATAATAATATAGAATTAACGCATACTCAAATACTCGCTGTTAAGGATACAGTAAAAAATGGTGTAACCGTCATAACAGGTGGTCCGGGAACTGGTAAAACTACTATAATCAAAACTATATTATATATATTTGAAAGCTTAAATAAAAAAGTGCTTCTCTGCGCTCCTACTGGGCGTGCGGCTAAAAAAATAACCGAGTCCTCAGGCAAGGAGGCAAAAACAATACACAGAATGCTAGAATACGCTTACGGAGAAATAGACAGCAATCTAAGCTTTAATAAAAATGACGAGTCTCCTCTTGATGCAGACGTAATTATAGTTGATGAATCCTCAATGATTGACATAATTTTGATGAATCATCTGTTAAAAGCTATTAAAATAGGTACAAGACTCGTGCTGGTTGGTGATATGGATCAGCTCCCATCCGTAGGTGCAGGCAATGTGTTAAAGGATATAATCTTTAGCGAAGCAATCCCTACTATAAGGCTTGATAAGATATTCAGACAGGCAGATGGAAGCAGTATCATTGAAAATGCACATAAAATTAACAGTGGAGCTATGCCTGTATGCAACGAAAAGGATTCTGACTTTTTCTTTATGAAAAAAACAACTAATAAGGAAATCTCTGATTTAATTGTTGAGTTATACACAAAAAGGCTTCCGGCAAAATACTCTATCGACCCTATTAAGGATATCCAGGTTTTATCTCCTATGAAAAAAGGTGATGTGGGAGTTATTGAGCTGAATAACAAATTGCAGGAGCAAATCAATCCACCATCAGGTCTTAAAGCTGAAAAAACTATAGGAAAAATATGCTTTAGAGTCGGCGACAAGGTAATGCAAACTAAAAATAACTATCAGCTGCAATGGCGTATTAATAATGAGGACGGCAAGAATGTTGAGGGCGAAGGAATTTATAACGGAGATATCGGCTATATTATATTTATTGATGAAAAAAATCAAGAATTAGTAGTTGAGTATGATGACAGAAAAGAAGCTACATATGGATTTTCGCAATTAGACGAATTGATTTTAGCATATGCTTCGACCGTGCATAAAAGCCAGGGCAGTGAATTCCCTGTAATTATAATGCCTGTGACTTGGGCTCCGGAGATGCTTTTGACTAGAAATCTTTTATATACAGCGGTAACACGTGCTAAAATCCTCGTGGTACTTGTAGGACAAGAAAAATATATAGAATTTATGGTTAAGAATAATAAAATTGATGATAGATATTCTGCTCTTGACATGAGATTAAAGCAAGTTAAAGATTTTTATAATTGGGAATAAAGAACGAGAACAAGGGTATATTTTGTTTGCACACAGGGAATATTGAAAAACAAATTTAGGGGGCTAAAATGTTAAAATATATTAAATCTTTTTTAGAGCTAATATATCCGGAAAAAAATATATGCCAAATTTGTGATACTTATGACGAGAACATAAACGATAAATACATTTGTAACACCTGTTTTTCTAAGCTTGAAAGGATTGAAAATCCTGTATGCAGGATATGTAATAAAAGCCTAAGGCATAATCCAGACCTAACAATTTGCAATGAGTGTGCAAGAGATTTAAGAAGCTTCGAAAAATCTAAAAGCTTATTTTCTTACAAGGGAACTGTAAAAATGATTATACATGACTATAAATACTGCAACAAAACATATTATTACAAGTTGTTCAGTTATCTTCTAATAGAATATATGAAAGAAAATAGATATATAAATTTTGATTACATAACAGCAGTTCCTCTGCATAAAATTAAACAAAGAAAGAGAGGTTTTAATCAGTCTGGGCTTTTAGCAAAGCAAATTGGAAAATATTTTAATATTCCGTACATAGATACTTTAAAAAGAAATAATAATACAGAAAAACAGAGTAATTTATCTAAATATGCAAGACAAAAAAATCTTCAAAATGTCTTTGATATAGCTAATAATAAAATACCCAATTTAGTAGATAATGCTGATATATTAATAATTGATGATATATTTACAACTGGTACAACAGTCGATGAATGCAGCAAGATATTGAAGAAGAACGGTGCTAACAGGGTTTTCGTTCTTACATTAGCGAGATAAAAGAGAGAAGCGATTATTTATAATTATTTTTTTATTACTGTTTAATTCCGCCCCCAGTGGGTATAATTAAAATACAATATCTAACAAGATTCTAAAGAAATCTTGTTCAATAAAAACTTGGAAGGAGCTGATTGCATGAACATTACTGTTTATGGAAAAAACATCCCATTAACTGAAGCATTGAAGGAAGTAGCAACAAAAAAAATAAGTAGACTTGAAAAATTTTTCTACAAGGATGTTGAAGCTAAGGTTGTTTTAAGCGTCGAAAGAAAGAAACAAAAGGTTGAGGTAACAATACCATTTAACGGAAGGATATTGAGAGTTGAAGAAGCCTCAGACGATATGTATTCATCAATTGATGATTCTGTTGAATCTTTGGAAAAGCAAATTAGAAAATATAAAACTAAGCTTGAAGATAGAAAGCACAGCAATGAATCAATAAAGTTTGAAAATGTTGAACCATTAGATGATTCGGAAGAAGAATTTAAGGTAGTAAAAACCAAGAGATTTGCGATTAAACCAATGAGTATTGAAGAAGCAGTATTGCAGATGGACTTGCTAAAGCATGACTTCTTTGTTTTCCTCAATGCAGATACAGAGGAAATAAATGTAGTATATAAAAGAAAGGACGCCAACTACGGCTTAATTGAGCCAGAGTTTTAATATAAAAAAGGTACATGGATAAATACCATGCACCTTTTTTTTATGTTTATTTTATTTATTTTTCATAAAAAAATGGTATAATATATTATTAATAATTAATTTAAAATATTTATGCTTGATAATATTTCTTATTTATTATATTATATATAGGAAATATTTACTAAAAGATAAGAAAGGAATGAAAAATTATTATGATTATAGAAGCTATTATCATAGGTTTAATTATTGGAGTTATTAGAAAAGGAAAGCTGTCAAGGCTTGGGTATTTAAAAATTAATTTCTCTGCGCTGGTTATACTTGCTTTGGTTTCATTTATATCTATTATTGTCATGAATATTGGCTTGTTGGATTTTAATTCAAAGCTATACAATATTTTTTTAGTGATTACATATTCACTCATAATAATAGTCTTGGCGTTTAACCTAGATAAAAGGTATATGTTTATGCCGTTAATAGGCGTAATGATGAATTTTATTTGCCTTTGCTTAAATAATTTCAGAACACCGGTTAAAAGCGATATAATTACTCATTTATATGGAACAGAAATGACCAACCTCTTATCGTCAAACAAAGTAAAATTTTTCATCCCTGCTGAAGGTGCAAAATTAAACGCCTTAGGGAAAATATTCTATATCGGAGATTATTATTTTTATGACATAATCCTAAGCATAGGTGACATAATAATTTTCTTTGGAATAATTCTTCTAATACAGCACCTAATGACAGATAAATACTTAAAAACCAGAGACTCAATAACACTTTCGAGGTCGTTATTTAAGAAGAAATAGTACTAATAATCTTATAATTTGATATTAAAGCAAGGCAGAAGGATGATTACAATGCAGCATGATGTTGAAAGATTTAACTTATTAAATTTACGAAACATAATTAAGCCAAACTACGATTTAAGCAATAAAGAAGTTTATATAGAACTATATATTAGCAAAGAAAAAAAGTTATATATCATTGGAAAAATAGATAATAACTATATATGCTGGTGCTCTCTTACTAATATCGCCGATAAAGAAGATAATGCGAAAATATTTGACTATATTGCCAATAACAATTTTAGACTATTCTCTACGGAGCAATTAGTTCTTGGAAAGCAGATGTATGAGGAAATCCGAAAATGGTATAACTGCACTATTTCCAGAGCTTCTTGTGAAGGTATGCTATGGTATACTCCTTTCGGATGTTATTATGGTAAAGAGAACAAAGAGACTCATGGCAAAAGCTTTTCTCAAGACATTGAAATCCTTTTTAATGAATTGTTAGAATTAAGTGAATTTAGGTCTGCAAATCGTGGATATGTGAGCTTTTTGGAGTATTATCTTGATTTGCTAAAAAAAGGCGATAATTACATGTATTATTATAAAATGAAACCTGTGATTTCAATATTGGAAAAAGAATCTTATTTGAAAATTTGTCCTGATGATATGGTAAGAGAATTATATATAAAATGTATGGATGAGTGCAGTACATTATACGGAAGATGTATGAGTGTAGAAAGATAATTAAATTAATTAGAGGCTCACAATTACAATACTTAAAAGCATTTTAAAAAACCTTAGCAAATATCACAAAAGTTTTTTTAAAAAATACTTGTACATTTTTACAAATAGTGCTATACTATTAAGGCTATCCTTGCCATTAACTAGATTAATGGCCAGAGACCACGAGGAGGTGAAAATTATGAGAAAATATGAAGGTGCATTTATACTATACTCTAATTTAGAAGAAAATGTTAGAAATGCAGAAATTGAGAAAATCAAGAACATAGTTACAAGCTTCAATGGAACTGTTGACAAGGTAAATGAATGGGGACAAAGAAGACTTGCTTATGAAATCAGCAAAAAAAGAGACGGCTACTATGTTATAATCAATTTTACTTCAAATTCAGACGCTGTTAATGAGATTGATAGAATTTGTAAAATCAGTGACAACGTGTTGAGACATATGATTACAGTAGAAGACGAAAAATAAATAACTAGGGGGATACAAATGAATAATGTTGTTTTAATTGGGAGATTATCAAAAGATCCCGACCTAAAATTTCTGCCATCTGGTATGGCAGTTGCTAGAATTACATTAGCTGTAGATAAAGAGTTATTTGGGGATAAAAAACAAGAAGCTATTAATCAGGGTAAACCAACTGCTGACTTTATTAATGTTTCGGTGTTTGGTAAATCGGCAGAAAACTGTGCGAATTACCTTGCTAAGGGCAGTATGTGTGCTGTGAATGGAAGAATAAGTACAGGAAGCTACACTGCACAGTCAGGTGAGAAAAGATATACTACTGAGGTAATAGCAAATAGAGTTGAGTTTATTGGTTCTAAACAATCATCATCGTCATCAACATTGCCAGGAAAGCCTACAAATTCGGATAGCAATTTCTTTGACAATTTTCCAGACGACGACAATGATATTTTCCAACCAGTAGATGAAGATGACATTCCATTTTAAAGGAGGGAAATTTCAGTGAGTTCAAGAGAAGGCGGCTACAGAAGAAATAATGATGGTAATAACGCTGGCGGACAAATGAAAAGAAAGCCACGTAAAAAAGTTTGCCAATTCTGCCAAGAAAAGGCAACTAGCATAGATTATAAAGAAACTGGAAAGCCTAAAAAGTACATTTCTGAAAGAGGTAAGATATTACCAAGAAGAATTACAGGAACTTGTGCTAAGCACCAAAGAATGGTAACAAATGCTATAAAAAGATCAAGAGCAATCGCACTTTTACCATATACTACAGAATAGTATATTATAACTGAGTAGAATGTATCTGAATCACATTTCATTTATATGAGATGTGATTTTTTTATTGTAAATTTTGACTTATATTGATATAATAGAGTTAATAATTAGATAACGGAGGATTAAAAATGTACAAAGAAATTTCAAAAGAGCTTCTTACTTTCATAGAAAAAAGTCGCAGCAGCTTCCATGCTATTGAAACAATAAAGGAAGAATTAAACAAGAATGGCTTTAGTGAGCTTTTAGAAAGTAAAGCTTGGAAGATAGAAGAAGGAAAAAAATACTATGTAACAAGAAACTCATCATCAATTATTGCTTTCAATATAGGCAAAGATTTGGATAATTACAGCTTTAATATGACTGCTTCTCACAGTGATTCACCTGTATTTAAAATAAAGGAAAATTATGAAATTGAAGCAGGTAAAAACTACATTCAGCTAAACACTGAGAAATATGGCGGAATGCTTCATGCAACATGGCTTGACAGACCTTTATCAGTAGCAGGCAGACTTGTTGTAAAAGATGGAAACAAGCTTGTAACTAAGCTTGTAGATGTAGACAGAGACCTCGTTCTTATACCAAATATGGCTATTCATATGAACAGAGATGCAAACTCAGGCATGAAGTACAATGAGCAGGTTGATATGCTGCCGCTATTCGGAATGGTAGAAAACAGCAAGGGTACATTTATGAGTGTAATTGCAAAGTCCGCTAATGTAGATGAAAAAGATATAGTAAGTCATGATTTATTCTTATACAACCGTATGAATCCTTCTATCTGGGGAAGCAATGAAGAATTTATATCTTCTGCTAAATTAGACGATTTACAATGTGCATTTTCATCATTAAAAGCCTTTGTTTCATCTTATAGCAATAAGTCAATCAATGTATACTGCTGCTTTGACAACGAAGAAGTAGGAAGTCAAACTAAGCAGGGAGCTCAATCTACATTTTTAGTTGATACACTAAATAGAATAAATGAAGGTCTTGGTAAAAATAAAGAGGATTATCACAGAGCTATTGCCTCCTCTTTCATGCTATCGGCAGACAATGCACATGCAGTACATCCAAATCATCCTGAAAAAAGCGACCCTACAAACAAAGTGTATATAAATCAAGGAATTGTAATAAAATACAATGCAAATCAAAAATACACAACTGATGGAGTCAGTGCCGCTGTATTTAAAACAATCTGCGAAAAAGCAGGTGTTCCTTGTCAATCATATACAAACCGTTCAGATGTAGCTGGTGGAGGAACTCTAGGAAATGTAGCGACAACTCATATAAGTATAAAGATGGTAGATATAGGACTTGCACAGCTTGCTATGCACTCGTCATATGAAACAGCAGGCATCAAAGATACAGAATACATGGTTAAAGCTATCTGTGAATTTTACAATTCTCATTTAGAAGAAACAAGTACCGGAGACATTGAAATAATCAAATAAATCGAAATAAATTTCGCTCTAAAAAATTAAAATCACCCATACATATATTTTTAAAATTTGCAGACAATACTAAAAAATTATATGTGTGGGTGATTTTTATGCGTAATATTTTAAAACATATTTTTCTATTTTTAATAGGCGGAACTATATATTTTTTTCTTGAAGTTTTGTCCAGAGGCTTTTCACATCCTTCTATGTTTATTTGCGGAGGAATATGCTTTGTTTTAATAGGACTGCTAAGTGAAACAAAGCATTTTCAGATACCTTTACTTTTACAAATGTTCATTTCCAGCATTATAATAACAATTCTTGAACTTATAACAGGATTGATTGTAAATATATGGCTTAAATTGGGTGTTTGGGATTACTCAAGTTTACCTTTTAACTTCTTAGGGCAAATTTGTATATTATATACAATTTTATGGTTCTTTCTATCTTTCCCGGCAATTTTATTAAATGATTATCTAAGATATAAGTTTTTCGATAAGAGGAGCATGAAATATAAAATAATATAATCGTCTAATAACCTAATTATAATTATTAAAAATAAAAAATAATTTATTTTATTTTGTTTTTTGGGGAATAATGAAATTACAACGTTTTCTGTATATTTTTATAAAAAAGTTGAAAAATATTAGTTGTAACGTTTGCAATTCTTCTTGACTTAATAGAAATTTTGTAATATTATTTAACTTATCAAGAGCTATGGTATAGCTTTTAATATTTATAATGAATTTGGGGAGGACTAAAATGAAAGTAAAACGATTGTTTACATTAATTCTTGCAGTAATTATGGTTGTTACAGCTTTTACCGGCTGTACTGGCGGAGGCAGCAATGTTGCTGCTAGTGATGAAATTTTAAGATTTGGTACATCAGGATATGATGGAATTTTAAACCCTATCATGACTGACAATACTTATGACTCTTATGCTTGTTCTTTGATATTTGAATCAATGATTAAACTTGATAAGAGCGGTGCTTACCAACCGGATATAGCTAGTTGGAAGATTTCAGATGACCACTTAACTTACACTTTTACGTTAAAAGATGGTATAAAATTCTCTGATGGAACTCCTTTAACAGCTGATGATGTATACTTCACATTCTCTACTATAGCTCATCCAGACTATGATGGTCCAAGAGCATATGCTGTAACTGATATGGTAGGATATGAGGCATTCCACAAAGGAGAAACTACTACTTTTGAAGGAATCAAAGTTATAGACCCTAAAACAATTTCCTTTACATTTGCAGAAGGCAAAGCATCTCCTGCAAACATTGAATGTTTCACATATGGTATTTTATCAAAGGATCATTACAAGTTTGATAAGTGGGAAGATTTCCTTGCTTTAAACCAAGATCCATTGGGTTCTGGCGTTATGAAATTTGAAGCTTTCGCTCCAAAAGAATATATAAAAATGCTTAGAAATGAAAACTATTGGGATACTAAAAATGCTGCTAAAATCGGTGGAGTTTACTTCTTAGAAGTTCCAGATGAGA
>DCPV01000035.1 GCA_002323775.1 Firmicutes bacterium UBA1535
AATAATTCATAAAAACATCCATGTGTATGAAAAATTTTCCAGTTTTTTATTAATAAATATAATTAAATGTTTGACCTATTATAAAATATATTAAACCTTATGTAGCACAAAAAACCATTTATGATGATATTTTATTACCTCATAGACAGGTTTTTTAAATTTACGCTTTTAAAAAACTAATTATTAATTTTTTACTGATTCCTAAAGTATAGCTTCTAATTCTTTTGTAATTTTATTTGTCAAAGCTTCTATATCGTTCTCATTTAACTTGTAAGAGGATGTAGATTTCATGTCAGACTTAAGATGTGATGGTAATAAGTCAGAAATATGTAAGTCGATTAATGCTGATGGTTTTCTTCCTGCCAGCTTTTCTAAATTACCCTCAATTGTTGGATTGCCATTAACCGCACCACCACTAATAGAAATAAAGCAATATTTTTTTGAGTTCTCCTTTAGATATTTAAGATATGTTCGCATCGGAAAGGCCGCCATACCCATCCATATTGGAGAAAAGAATAAAATCATATCGTGTTTTTCCATGATATTTGGTGCTGGAAATACTCTCGGTGTTCTGTTAAACAGAGCATCAAAAATAATCGTTCCCATAGTCCTTTTCTTTTGTTCGGTGATTTGAATATGCTCTACAGATAATTTTTTAGCAACTCTATCTGCTAATGCTTTGTTGTTGCCTGTGTATGAGTAAGAAATAACTGCTATGCTCATAGTATTATACCTCCAAATAAGTTTAATTTTTTTCTGCTTTTTTAAGTGCATTTTCCAATGCTTTTAAATGTGTCTTTGCAGTTAAAGTAGCTCCACTTATAGTATCTACATCAAGTGATTTAGATTTTTCTACATTGTCAAATAAATCTTCAACAGAAAGACCTCCTGTCAATTTAGAAGCTACTCCATCTTTATCTATTGCTCCCTTCAATATCTTGATATTAGCAATTTTACCTCCTGATATAGTTACTTCAAGCTGTGTGTCTCTTAAATTGTTTTTTGTTCCATTGTATTCTCCTATATATGTTCCGTCTTGAAGCTTATCAAAATCAACAGAGCCTATAACGAGATTTTTAATTTCAAGTCTTGCAGGTGCATCAACAAGTATTGCTATTGTTGATACTAATGCAATTATTGCGATAATAGCTATTAAAATCCACAATGCTTTGATTTTCCAAGTTTTCTTTTTACTGCCATTCATTTAATTCCTCCTGATTACAAATTTAATTTTTCATAACTCTGCATATACATCAGCTTTGTTTTTTATTAATTTTTTATATTAATCTTTACATTATTTATAATATGTTTGTTTGAATGAATTTATAATTATTCATTCGTATTGTTTTAAAAAATTATTTTATTGATCAAATACTGTAAAAGGCTCTATAGCACATATAAGAGTTTAAAAAAATCTTCAGATTATACTCATAATAAATCAGATAGCCATATCGGAAACAACTCTGAAATCCATTCCGACGCTTTACGTTTGGTTTCAAAACCTACATAACCTTTATAGCTGTAAAGATAATCTATCTTCCACTGGTTTTGACTTACTTGCTTTTCCTGTAGCAGTCGTAACAAGTCCAAGCTATTTTCATGAGCTGTTAGCTTTCTTTTGCCAACAATATAAGTTAAATCAGTAAGCGATAGTGCATAGCTTTGAGGGAACATTATGTCTGTGATATGCTGACTGACCGGTATATCACCTGATAACCGCTTAAACATTTTATGTCGAAGCATATAGTCTGTTCCTTGCATAATAAGACTTTCCACTTTCTGATTTTCATGCTTAACACATTCTGAATATGTTACTAATGCACGTACTGTTTTACCTATTCCTATATAACACGGTGTTTTCCCGAGACAGCCGCCATGTTTGCAAATACCTTTGTACGGCCATGAAGTGCTTTGATTACGTTCAAAAAGCTGATATTGTTCTATCCAGCTTAAAGCTGCACGTGCTTCTTTACCAGAAGCAAGCCCAAATCTACAATAGGCTTCCAGTAGCATTGCATTGTAGCAAGGGACTATTTCTTCCACGCCGCCTAAACATGAAAATCCCTGTTGCGTGGCAATATTCTTGTTAATATAGTCTACTATATTTTGAGTATAAGGCAATGTTTCAATATGTGGAATTTCACTCAGTCCCATAGCACGAAACACAGCAAATAAAGGATTATCTATAAAATCTGCGGTAAGCTTTCCTACTAATGCAGATTGACTTAACAGACTGGAAATCTTCTTATTTTCCAAATACTCATTTTTTTCAGAAGCAATTCTTAAAATTAACGCAGTGTCCACCTTACGCCCCCTATCAATTAATTGATTAATTATTTATAGTCAACTACACTCTATATAAATAATTTAACTCTAAATTCTTGTTTATCAATAGCTGTAAATCTTCTTTTTCTCTGTATGGATATTATTTTATTTTTACTTAGATTAAATTGTTAAACTCTGCATTATTAATTCAGTCATAAGCTCTAAAAGCTCAGGAAAATATTCAAGCCCTATTTCCTCTTTGTGTGTATCTACATTGATAATTGCAGTAAATATCATCATAATAGTTTTGCTGTCTATATCCTTACGCATTTTACCTTGTATTTGCCATTGCTTTATTATTTCAAAAAAGCTATCATACAAAAAGCTCACTGTTTGAATACCATTTTCTTCTCTGTATATTTTTTCAATCTTTTCAAAGACACTTTTATTGTACCACTCTTTGAGAATTGGGTTTGATTTAATACCTTCAATATTGAGTTTAAGCATATATTTTATAGTCTCCAAGGGACTTTTACTTAAATCAAGTGACTGCAAGCAATGTTTTTTAAGCTTTTCATTTTCCTCCAAATAAATATCCATAAATATTTTTTCTTTGGATGGATAGTAATTATAAAATGTCCCTACAGCAACACCTGCCTTTTCTGTTATCTCAGAAATCTTCGTATTCTTAAACCCTTTATCGCCGAATACTTCCTTTGCAGTATTGTATAATAATAGTTGTTTTTCTTCCATACTTTATGCCAATGCACCAATTTTGCAAGAATTTCAGTCTATCCTTCCTCCTATCCTTAAAAAGCCGGATATATAAAATATTCTCACATAAACTTAGTGCATATCCTTTCGTTATTTTTAATTTCTTTCAAGTCCTGTATCTCAGTGAATGAATATTTTTAATTTCATTCATAATATATCATCATAATTTTACTTTGTCAATATACTATTTTCATAAGTTTATAATTTTTATATAATTAATTTAATCATTACAATTTATTTTTCCCTAAAAACTTCTTTGGTAAATATTAAATTCTTGCAATTAAATAACATTTAGGCTAGAATATGACTATAATATTTTAAACCGAAAAGGGTTGGTGCTTAATTTGGACGATAATGTAAGTATTGAAAAGCTATTAAAGGCTATTAGAATAATATCTCAGATAATGTTAGAAAGTGGTGCAGAGGCTTATAGAGTAGAGGATACCTGTACTTTTATATGTCATTCCTTTGGTATATCTCAGGTTGATTCTATTGTTTTATCAACAGGAATTTATATTACAATATCCCCTCCTAACAAGGGAAACAGAACGGTTATAAGCAGAATTAAAAACAGGTCTATAGACTTATCAAAGCTAAATGAAGTTAATTCTATTTCAAGGCTTATTACAAGCAAGCAGATTACATTGGATGAGGCTATAATCAGATTAAATGACTTAAAAAATAATGTAAGCGTACATAAAAGCCCATTTAATATCTTCTACGGAGGCATTGCAGCAGCATTTTTTACATTGCTGTTTAAAGGAGGATTTATAGAATTCGTCCTAGCTTTGTTAAGTGGTATAATTGTGCAATATGTCTCATCAAAGCTAAAAAATCTTGATTCAAATCAATTTTTTATTGGCTTCTTTGGAGCAGGAATTATTTCATTTATAGCAATTTCAATTACATATTTACTGAAAACGGGTGACTATAATAAGGTCATAGTAGGTGGCATGATGCCTCTTTTACCCGGTCTATCTATGACAAATGCCATAAGAGATACAATGAGAGGCGACCTGATATCGGGATTGGCAAGAGGGGCTGAGGCTATATTAATTTCTACATCATTAGCCGTTGGTGCCGGTGTTGTTTTTGCAGGTGCGTATTCATTTGGTTTATTGGTTTAGAAGGAGCTTATTATGATATTAGATTTAATATATAGTTTTATAGCAACATATTTTTTTGCTTTAATTATGAATGCCCCTAGAAAAAGCTTAGTTTTTTCATCACTAATTGCATCCTTGGGATATTTCATTTATTCAGTATGTGTTAATTATAATCAACAGTTGATGGGGTTTTTTTTAGGAACTTTAACCATAGCTTTATTTGGTGAGCTATGTGCAAGAAAAATTAAAATGCCTGCTACAATATTTATTTTTCCAGCACTCGTTCCGATAGTTCCAGGACTTGGATTGTATCAAATGATGCTTGAATTTGTTCAAAATGATGTATACGAAGCCTTATTAGTTGGTATAAAAACTTTATCATACATAGGAGCTATGTCAGTTGCAATAGCCTTAGTAAGCTTAATTTTAACTAAGGCACCAAATAAAATATACGGGGATTTCAAAAAATAAATATAATCTTTATATTGCAATGCTTTCTACTAAAGCACCAATTAGCATGAATATAAATCCTAGTATTATACAGACAATTTCTGATTTTGATAGCTTGATGCTTTTAATACTCCTCGTAATTGTCTCTTTGTCATTTGTTAACAATAAACCAATATGAGAAATAGAACAAGTAATAAACAGTTGTCCTATAATTTCCCATAAACCTGCTCTTTTGATAATATTAAACATTCCCAGCAGTCTATCTATTAAAGAAGGTGCCTGAGTTTCTACACTAAAAGACCAAGTACCAAGAGTTATAGCATTTATAGAAATCAACATAAAAAATACATTGTAAGCAATTGAGTAATAATTTTTTTCACCATTTCTTTTTTGATTAAATAAGCTTCCTATAAAAATAAAAATTACTGATATCAAATTAACTGCAAATATTCTTAAAGTACTTATCACCAAATTATTTGATACTTCAACATTAGACGAGGGTATCTTGCCTTTCAAAATACCTTGGGGCAATATATAATAGCTTAAAATTGTTATTGAAATAAATAGGACAAAAAATATAAATAATGAATATATTATACGTTCTTTTAAATCATGACTACTTAACTTTTCTTTAAGAAAACTCATACATATACCTCACTAATTCTTGTCTATCTTCGATAATATTTTCCTACATTATACTCTAAAATTTAAACACTTCCAAGAATTTTTTTCCAAAATTGAAATAAACTTTTATATTATATCTTGACAATCTAACGAGTGTTAGATATAATGCTGTTATATAACACTCGTTAGAGAGGAAGATTAAAATGGATACAAAAGAAAGAATATTGCAAGTTGCATTAGATTTGTTTTCTCAAAAAGGATATTCTGCAGTTTCGATCAGGGATATATGCAAGTTAGTGGAGATAAAAGAAAGTACCATTTATTATCATTTTCAAAACAAGCAGGATATCTTTGACACGCTAACTGAACGCTTTTGTTCTGTAAGCGACAGGCTTATAGCTTCGTTATCAAACGCAATGCAAAATCCTCAAAAAAAATTAGACGATAGCTTCTTTGAAAATGTAGGCAATATCTATATCGAAAAATTTCTGATGGATAGCTTCTGTAATTCATTTATCAGAGCATTGTATATCGAACAGTTTGGAAATGATAAAGCAAGAGAACTCTATGAAAAATGGATGTTTGAATATCCTCTATCTACACAGGAGAGTATTTTTTCATACTGTATAAAGCTTGGTATAATACCTCAGACTGATGTACATTATTTGGCTGTTCGGTATTATGCTCCGATATATTTTTATTTTCAAAGATATCTTCTATCCGGAAAGCTGACGGACGAAAAGAAGGAGCTTTTCAGAAAGAAAGCATATCAGCATATTATTGAATTTATGAAAGGTTAAAAGACAAGGAGTTAATTTATGCTTAGAGTAAAAGATTTAGTAAAAACATATAACAATGGTGAGCAGCGTCTATACGCTCTCAATAAAATTTCATTTGAAATTAACAAAGGTGACTTTGTAGTTATTTTAGGTCCCTCCGGTTCCGGAAAGTCTACATTGCTAAATGCTATTTCCGGACTTGATCCTGTTGACAGCGGGAGTATTTGTTATGATGGCTCGGATATCACAAAGCTTGACAGCAAATCATTAACAGCTTTTCGCAGAAAAAAAACAGCTTTTGTTTTTCAAGCATATTATCTTTTGCCTACTCTTACGGCTGAAGCAAATATTCGTATGGGTGCAGATTTAGCTAAGATAAATAATATTGATGAAATCATAGAGGCTGTTGGACTAAAGGGTAAGGAGAACAGGCTTCCTCATGAACTAAGCGGTGGAGAACAGCAACGTGTATCTATCGCCCGTGCTATCGCAAAGTCTCCCGATATTCTATTTTGTGACGAGCCAACAGGAGCTCTTGACGAAGAAACAGGTCGTCAAATAATGCACTATTTAACGAAATTACATAAAGAAAAAAAATTAACTGTCGTCATGGTAACACATAACTCAAATTTTTCTGCACTCTCTACAAAAGTTATTAAAATGAACAGCGGTAAAATAACTGATATTTCTATCCGTGACAATCCATCAAGTGTAGATGAAATTGTGTGGTAATAAGTTCTAAAAAATAAAAAATTATAAGAAAGTAGGAAACCTATGCACAAAGCTCTCGTGATTTCTTGTGTAATTGGTATATAGGTATATAATATGATAAAAGCAAAAGATACTCTTAAAATGCTTGGCGTAATACTGTTGACCTTTGGAGCCTCAATAGTGAGCTGCTTGTTTCTAAACTATTATCTTGATTTGAATTCTATAGAAATTCCACAGTCTTTAGAACTTCAGATTATTTATGAGGGTCAGTTGTCAATGAGTAAAATTACCGTTGCTTGTGCCGGCGGTGTATTAGGGCTTATAGCAGTAATTGTCCTATTGTTTTCGATTAAGCGATATGTAGATGAAAATCAAGCAAATATGGGAATTTTAAAAGCTATGGGATATTCTGAAAGGACTTTGTCAATATCATTTTTAAAATTTGGATACCCTGTTTTTGTAGGTACATTTTCCGGATATGCTTTAGGAATGATCATTGCACCAATGTTCTATGCTTCTATGAACGAATACGATGAAATAACTGCAAAATTAACTCCGAAATTATGGCTTCCAATCATTATGATTGTTGGAGTTTCTATTGTTTTCTCAGTATTGTCATATTACTATGCACGACTTAAATTAAGAAAATCACCTCTTGATATGATTAAGGGTACACAAAACCGCAAAATTAAAAGACACGCAGGTTTGTTGAAACGCAAAGATTTGCCATTTTTAAAGGAACTAAAACGCTCCATGAGAATAAGCCATCCGGTTTTGTCTTTATTTGTAGGCATATCATCATGGGGATTTAGTGCAATGTTTCAAATGGCATTTACGATGATGTCTATATCAATGTCAGATATTGCACCTCTTATTTCTTCTTCGGTTGGTATAATGATGGGATTTGTAACGCTTATAATTGCAGCTGATTTTGTATTATCTACAAACCGCAAATACATATCGCTTATGAAAGCATACGGTTATTCAGAAAAAGAATGTGCTAAATCATTGCTCGACGGATATAGACCTATTGCTTGGATTGGATTTGCAATAGGAGGGCCATATCAATATTATTTTCTGAAATCTATGGTTTCTCTTTTTGCCGGAGCTTATGATGTAGAGGTAAAATATCATTTTCAAGGTTTTATAATCACACTTATTTTATTCGTACTTTGCTACGAGGGTGTAATGATGTATTATGGACGAAAGATTTCAAAAGTATCATTAAAAGAAACAATGCTTATGTAAGTTATTACTAATAATTTGGACTGTATTTGACAGTTAATTAAAATTTTGTAACTTTATGCACACGCACATATTGTACAAACACCATGAATTATATGTGTATGGTCAACTATTTATATTATTTTATTATTTTTTATAGAGGTATAAAAATGATTATTAAATTTCGGAGATTACTGATTATCATATCGTTTTTTTGCTTGCCAATCACACTTGCATATATTTCCCCTGTAATCATCATTCAAGACTCCTTTAAAGGAATCATTTGTGGTA
>DCPV01000239.1:0-1988 GCA_002323775.1 Firmicutes bacterium UBA1535
GTTTATAATCATCAAACTTTATATCAAGATATTTATTATTTGCAGGAAAAGGTCTATGGTTACTGTTTCGAGCCATTTCTACTTGTTTATAATCTACCAAATGATAATCTTTAGATATGTAGCCTTTTGGTGTCCTAACGGCATTATCTGAGTTATCTCTATCACTTATATAAAATTTTTGTATTTCGTTATCATAGCCAAATATAACTACTGCATGTCCGCCAAAATGACTATCTTCACCCAAATTTAGATAATCAAGATAAGGCATATCTACATAAACTAAAACTGGTTTATTATTATCTAATAATTTTAGTGTTTTATCAAATGCGGTTTTATATTTACTGCTGGATTTGCATTTTATTTCAATATTAAGTCTCTCTGCAAGTCTTTTTTCAAACTCAAAAGGTTTTATTCTTCCAGATATCATCGGTGATTTAGTAAGATTAATATATACAAAAGACAGTCCTGAGCCAATTCCAAAAATCATTTCTTCTGTAAGTGGACAGTTATAATATTCAAATACTTGTTTTAGTGCAGTAGTTATACAATGTTTACCACCGCTCGTTTTAAAATCATTAATTATTTTCCTCACTCTCAAATCATCTCCCTTATATATTATTTTATCATCTTTAACAAGACAACAGTATGTCGTATTTAAAATAATATTTTACTAAGCAAAATAATTTTCACAATATACAGGCAGCTAAAACCACATTTAGCAAGAAGTAATATCACAAAACAATTCTTGTTCACTTTTAAAAAGGGGTTTTTTTAGATATTTGTGAGCCTTTATCAAAAATGGTTCTTCAAGTGAAGCTTCCTCTAAGATTTTTTTATCTAAAAATATTTGACTTCCTTCACCCTCTCCTATGACGCTTCCTTTGTTTAAAACATAAATATAATCGCATATTTCGTATATGAAATTCATATCATGACTGGAAACAACAATTGATTTTCCATCATCTTCCACAAATCCATTAAGTATTTTTTTTACATTCTCTCTGGAAGCATAGTCAAGTCCGGCTGTTGGCTCATCAAATAGCAATATACTCTGATCTAATGTCGATACTCCGGCTATGGATACATTCTTTTTTTGTCCATAGCTTAAAAAATGAACAGGCTTGTTCTTTAAATCCTCTGTATTGGTTTTTTCCATAGCCTTTGCAACTCTATGCTTTATTTCCTCTTTACTGTACTTTAAATTTCTAAGTGCAAATGCAATATCATCATATACATTTGAAAAAAACAGTTGCTTATCAGGGTCTTGAAACACTATACCAACATTTTTTCTTAACTCAATTAAGGATTTTTTATCGTATTTCAAGTCATTGCCCTTATAAAGCACCTTTCCACGTAAAGGCCTCAAGATACCTAAAAAATTCATAAAAAGAGTTGATTTACCTGCACCGTTAGAGCCTATAATTCCAATTTTTTTGCCTTTACTTAAATCAATGCTGACATTGTTGAGGGCTACTGTTTTATCAGCGTATTCATATGTTACGTTCTCCATTTTTAACATAATTGATTTTTTATCCTTCTTCCGTATAAAAATTACCATCAAAAAATTTTATTTCTAATACAGCCTCCATTTCCCTATATCTTTGCATAACTCTGACAAACAATGTTTTTATCAAAATTGCCAATGAATTCATGGAATTGCTATAGCCATCATATCCGAATTTCATTTTTTGAGCCATATGTATCTCTCTGGCTTCTTCAAAAAATATTGTTATAAATCTGTATGTCAGTACATACAGCTCAATAAACATAGAGGGAAGTCTAAATTTCTTCATGACTCTTATTTGCTGATTTATAGGTGTCGTAAGTATCAAAAAGTACATACCTACTATTGCACTGATAGCTCTTAATGTAAGTGTAATACCTTTTTCAAAAGCACCTAGCGGAATTCCAAAATAAAAATTTAAAAAGTCAAATTGCTTTACAAACACAAAATTAGATACAGCTACTTTTGAAAAACCAAAGGAAAA
>DCPV01000239.1:2148-15338 GCA_002323775.1 Firmicutes bacterium UBA1535
TTTGAAAAACCAAAGGAAAATATAATAGTTAAAATACTTATAAAAAGAAATACCAGAGGTGCCATAAGCATTTTTACATATGCACCGGTGGGGATTTTTGCCCCCACCAGTGTAAGCATCATAACCAAAGCTATCATCACCAATGCAAAACATATATTTGAATTGACAATAGAAAGTACAATAACAGCCAAAGAAAACAAAACCTTGACAAATGGATTTGAATTGGAAAATTTATTTGTATAAGCTAGGCTATCGATTATAAGCATTTTACATTAACCCTTTACCTTAGTATCTGCATCTGATAAAGCGTTTCTTTTTCCTTTTACAAAGCCAAAAAAGTATCCGATAAATCCTGCTCCTATAGCTGCCTGCAATGAGAAAAGCAAGCTTTCTATTTCACCACTTGCCGGCTCTATAAACGGACTAAACCATGGCTCATATTCAGGATTTATTTCACTTATAACACCTTCCGCCTGTCCGTCAGCTCCTCCAAATTCAGCATCCTTTAATAGCATTAAAGGGCTTGCAAGTAAAACTATTACAAACAGTATAAGCAGTATATTTTTAGTTGTTCTGTTCAAGTTTAAATCCTCCTTCATTTTGATATTTCACTATTAAATCATAAATAATAACAGTAAGCACTCCCTCTGCTATTGCAAGTGGAATTTGAGTTACAGCAAAAACACCTAAGAATTTAATCATCGATGCCATAACTCCTCCAACTGGGTCAGGATGAGCAAGAGCAAGCTGTCCAGCTGTTACTATGTATGTTACAAAATCTCCCAAAGCTGCTGCAAGAAAAACTGCAAGGTTTTTATTTTTACCCTTAACTAGCTTATATACTAAGTATGAAACAAATGGTCCTGCAACTGCCATTGAGAATACATTAGCACCTAATGTGGTTATCCCGCCATGAGCTAATAAAAGTGCTTGAAATAAAAGTACAATCAGTCCTGATACAGCCATAGCTGATGGTCCAAACAATATTGCTCCCAAGCCTGTTCCCGTAGGATGAGATGTGCTTCCTGTTACAGATGGCATTTTAAGTGCTGACAAAATAAACACAAATGCTGTAACTAAAGCAAATAATAATTTTTGGCTCGGATTTTCCTTAAATTTTTTGGATATTTTTATTCCTCCAAGAATAACAAAAGGTATTGCTACAACAGACCAAAAAATAACCCATGGCAGCGGTAAAAATCCCTCCATAATGTGCATGGCATACGCTTGAGGTGATAACATAACAATAGAGATAATTGCCATTAAAAAATACGTTTTTTTCTTCATTTTTTCCTCCTAATTAAATTATTTCTTTTAATCTATTTATAAATAAACTGATGGTTTTTTCGTATGCTCCCAGACCTGTAGTATAAGAACTTACTTCAAACCCAGCATTTATAAGCTGTGATTTTACGGAGTCATCCTCGTCAGAGCCTATATCATTTAAAGCATGATCTCCAGCAACAATCAAGAACGGATACAAATTGATTTTTCTTATTTCATCCTCTCTTAATTTATCCAATATATCAGTTATATATGGATTACCCTCTACATGTGCCATATACAATGTAGGTATCTCCTTTTTCAATAAGCTTTCAAACTGCTCGTAATATTTGTGTGCTTCATGATGAGTTCCATGACCGATTAAAACAACACCTTCATCCTTTTGCAGACCTGTTTTTACATATGATTTTATAAGCTCTGTTTCTTCATTTCCCATGCGTTCATCAAGCAACGGTCTTGCTATTTTTATTTCCTCAAAAAAATCTCTGAACTTATCACATGAGCTGATTATTTTACCATAATACTCAGCTCCCGGTATTATGTGGGTTACGACAACATATACATGGGTATATCCGTCTTTCATTAATTTTTCAAGACAGCTTGTCATGTTATCTGTTTCAATTGACTCCTCTCTTTTCATTTTCCTTCTGATTATTTCAGATGTGAAAACTCTGAAGCAGTCTATTTCCTTATATTCATTTTTAACTTGATTTTCAATAGTTTCTATATATTTTTCCCTAGAATCCTTAATTGAACATCCAAAGCTCGCAATTACAATAGCTTTTTTCATTTTTACCTCCATAGATTTATTTTCATTATGGCTTTGCTTTTGAAAACACATTTGACTTTGGAATAAAGTACGGACATTTGTTTATCTCGTCCATATATATGTCAGCGTCTATTCTGAATATTTCCTTAAGCATATCCTTGTTCAAGACTTTTTCCGGCTCTCCAATATTGCAAAGATTTCCGTTGTTTATAACCATGATTCTGTCCGAATACCTTACTGCTTGATTTAAGTCATGAAGCACCATAACCACTGTTATACCTAAAGCCTTATTTAACTCCTTTACAAGCTCCAAAACCTCTAACTGATATGATATGTCCAAATATGTAGTAGGCTCATCAAGAAAAAGGAAGTTTGTTTTTTGTGCAAGTGCCATAGCTATCCATGTCCTTTGACGCTCACCGCCTGAAAGTGCATTTATATATTTGTCTTTAAGATGATGTATATTTGTAGACTTCATAGCCCAATCTATATATTTCTGATCTTCCTCATTTTTATTTTTCCAAAAGGACTGATGAGGAACACGTCCATAACTTACTAAATTTTCTACAGTCAAATCACCAGGTGCAATATTGTGTTGGTGAACAACAGATAATCTTTTGGCGATTTCTTTCTGCTTCATTTGTGCAATAGAACTTCCATCTATAAAAATTTCTCCTTTGCTTGGTGAAAATTGTCTGACAAACAAATTTAATAATGTTGATTTGCCAGAGCCGTTTGGACCTAAAATAGTTGTAATTTTTCCTTCTTCAAGGCGTATATTCAAGTCTTGAAAAAAATCATACTCTCCGTAAGAAAAACTTAAATTTCTAGCTTCCATAGCTTTTTCCTCCCTTTCTAAGAAGATATAAGAAGAACGGACCTCCCATAACAGACATTACTATCCCAACCGGAATTTCATATGGTGAGGTAATTGTACGTCCCAATGTATCTGCAAGCATCAAAACACTTGAGCCTAAAAGTGCTGAAAACGGAATTAAATATTTGTGATTTGAGCCTATCAAAAGTCTTGCTATGTGCGGAACCATAAGACCTACAAAGCTGATAACGCCGACAAACGAGGTTGCTATTCCTGCCAAAAATACTCCAGCGGAAGAAATCAGCAATCTTTGTTTGTTGGGATTAAATCCAAGACTTTTGGCTGTTTTATCTCCTAAAGCCAAAATGTTGCAATTTTTATGTAAAAAGAATGCAATTATAAGACCTAAAACAGAATATATAATACATAATTTTACTTGAGACCAGCTTTTCCCGCTTAAATTTCCGTTCATCCAGCTTAAAACCCCTGCCAGTTTATCGGAGTTTAATATATTCATCATGCCTATAAAAGCACCAAGAATTGAATTAACAGCTATACCTGCCAAAATAATTCTTATGGCATTTATACCGTTTTTCCATGCCAGAAAATAAACCATCGCACAAGCAATCAATCCTCCCACAAAGCCTACAAGAGGGATTAAATGTGCTGCACCGGGCATATAAAGCATGAGAAAAACAACCATTACACTTGCACCGGATGATATGCCTGTAACTCCCGGATCTGCCATAGGGTTTTGCATAACAGACTGCAAAAGTATCCCTGATACAGAAAGACTTGCTCCGATAAACACAGACATGATAACTCTTGGCAATCTGATATCTCTTATAATCCCCAAAAATTTATTTTCAATATTTCCTATACTTAAAAATACATCTTTGATGGGAACATTCACACTTCCTACCGCAACTGATATAATAAAAGTTACTGCAAGTACAATTACGATACTTACAAATAAGATATAGCGTTTTTTATTTTCATCTTTATTCTTTACCATAAAATAGTTCTTCCAATTTTTCCATAGCATCCGGAGCAAATAAGTTTGCACTCATTCCAAAATATTTTGAATCTAAGGCAATGACCTTATCGTTTTTAACCGCATCAAAATTATCCCACGCAGGATTTTCCGAAAATTCCTTTTCAAATGCCGCTTTGCTTTCCTCAGGATTTGCATGTGTCATTAATAATATGTAATCAGGATTTTTACTTGCAAGATACTCTATATCTACCGGTATAAATCCGCTTTTTGCATCTTCAATTATATTTTTAGCTCCAGCTCTTTTTACCAAATCACCGACATATGATTTTTCGGTTACTACTTGAAAATTGCCTGATGCTCCAAAAATAATCAGTACAGTGCTGGAATTGTCATCGTTTTTATTTTCAGCCACTTTATTGACTCTTTCTTCAATTCCTTTTATCAATTCGTCTGCATTATCCTTAGAGTTGGTTTTCTCTCCCATAATTTTAATGCTTTCTATCAATCCATCATAACTGCTGAGATTAACAAATTCAGATTGTATATTAACTGCATCAAAACTATCTTTTAAAGTTGCCTGTAGAGATACTACAGAAAAAACAATTGTCGGATCAAGAGATTTTATAATTTCCATGTCAGGTGACATAGGATTTCCTACTTTTGTCGCATCTTTTACCGAAGCCGGCAGCTCATAGGTTGAGGTTGGAACACCTACCATATTAACTTTTAAAGCATCTAAGATTTCAACAATTGCAACAGATGTAGCCACAACTCTATTTTCAGGATTTTCATTTTTTGAAGAATCTCCTTCTTTATTATTTTGGTCCGAGTTATTATCTTGAGAAGTTCCTTTATCAGGAGTTTGAGCAGCGTCTGATGGTTTTGCCGGATTTTTATCCGAGCATGCAGTAACAGACATCAATAAAACAAAAGATAATAAGATTAAAAGTAATTTTTTCATAAAACTCTCCTATAATTTATTTTGATTTGGTTAGCATGTGCTAACTCTAGTTAGCACATGCTAACCAAAAAATAGTTTATCATTATGCACTATAATTGTCAACATATATTTTTAATAATATTATTCTGATGTTATCAAATTATTAAAAATTGCAGGAATAAATAACATCTGTTATTGCTAATAGAGGGTATATATCAAAAGCAGATACATTATAAATATTAAAAAATAATTTTATAAAAGCTTTTGATATTTGCTAATTCTAAGATTTGTTTTTAGGATAGGAAAATATCAGTTATACAAAATATATGAAATTTTACCAAAAAATATTTTACTATAAATTTAAGATTATATTAAAATACTTTTTTAAGTTAAAAAATATTTCAACATATAATTAGAGGTGAAAAGAATAATATAATAAATCATGACCATCAGCTAAGCCAATAGTCATGATTATTAGTTAAAATATACTATATAGCCCAATTTCCATTCTTGAAAATCAGAGTTTCGTTTCCGTTTTCTTCAATACCTGTTATTGTCAAATCAGAAGTTCCTACCATGAAATCAACGTGATTCATAGAATAGTTTCCGCCAATTTTTAGAAGATCTTCTTTGCTTAAAAGCTCTCCGTCTTTTATAGTGTTTGGATAACATCTTCCAAGTGCGAAGTGGCATGAAGCATTTTCATCAAATAAAGTGTTGTAGAAAAGTATGTTCATATTTGATATAGCAGAGTCATAAGGTACTAAAGCAACCTCGCCAAGTCTTCTTGAGCCTTCATCAGTGTTCAGAAGTCTTTCCAAAGCCTCATATCCCTCTTTAGCAGTAAAATCAACTACCTTTCCATCTTTAAATGTTAAGCTAAAATCAGTAATTAAGCTTCCTTGGTAGCTAAGAGGCATTGAGCTTACTATTTTTCCTTCAGCATATCTGCAATCCGGTGCAGTAAATACTTCTTCAGTAGGCATATTCGGGAAGAATAAAACTCCCTTAGTGTTTGTTTCTCCACCGCCTGCCCAAACATGATTTTTTGGCATTGCTGTAGTGAAATCTGTGCCGATAGAGTTTTTATAAGTTAATTTCACGAATTGTTTTTTATTTAATATAGATGATTTTTCACTTAAAGTATCGCCATGCTTTTTCCATAGTTCTACTGGATCGCCATTGCCAATTCGTACAGTTTTGAATATAGCGTCCCAAAGCTTTTCTATAGCCTCATCCTTAGAAAGAGTAGGGAAAATTTTCTTTGCCCACGCTTCATTTGGAACTGCTATAAGATTCCATTGCAATTCATTCTTATCAAAACATTCACGGTATTCCTTAAGGTCTCTTTCAGATGCCTTAACACCTGCCAACAATTTTTCCGATGCAACTCCCTTGAATATCTCAGGATCTTCTGCAAGTACATTTAAAAAAGCAGCTCCTTGCGCAGCGTAGCCATTAAACAATGATCTTCTCCACTCAGGTATAGATTCAAACACTTCTAAATCTGCATAGTCATAACGTATACGTCCTGATTTTTCATCCTTCCAAAGAAGAACAACATCCTTTGCACCTGCTTTATAAGCATTTTCCATAATCATGCGAGCAAATTCTGCATATTCAACAGGACATTGCATAACTAATATTTGACCTTTTTGAATATTGACTCCTGTTCTAACAGCTAAATCTGCATATTGTACTAATTTTTCATTAAAATTCATAGATATTATATCCTTTCATAAAGATTTACAATTACAATCTATTATACCATAATCTTGCTATTCAAGCCATGATAAATTTAAAACAAGCAACGAAATTTTTAAATTTATTACATATAATTAATTATACAATTTTAGTTGTAAAGGTTTCTAAATTCCAAACATCTGTGACGAAGCTTTCATAAAAATGAGGCTCATGGCTAACAAGCAAAACAGTTCCTTTAAACTCTCTTATAGCTTTTGCAAGTTCTTCCTTAGCCTCTACGTCTAAGTGGTTAGTAGGCTCATCAAGAACTAGGAAGTTTAATTCAGACATTAATATTTTACAAAGCCTTACCTTTGCATTTTCTCCTCCGGAGAGAACTTTCATCATGCTTTCTATATTTTCTGTAGTTAGTCCGCAACGTGCAAGCTCTAAACGCACCTCACGGTTTTGAAGTGAAGGGTATACATCCCAAACCTCTTGGAGTGCAGTTTTTGTATTGTTTTTAGAGTCCTCTTGCTCAAAATATCCTGTCACAATGTTTTCACCATGGAGTACCTCTCCTGATACAGGAGGAATTATACCTAAAAAAGTCTTTAATAAGGTTGATTTACCAAGACCGTTTACTCCGCAGATAGCAATTTTTTTTCCTCTTTCTACCCAAAAATCCATAGGCTTCGTAAGAGCAGTATCATATCCGATTACCAATTCTTTAGCTTCTATCAAGAACCTGCTTGGGGCTTTAGTCTCTTTAAATTTAAAAGTTGGTTTTGGTTTTTCTTTTGGCTTTTCAATGATTTCCATTTTTTCAAGTTTCTTAACTCTACTTTGTGCCATGCCTCTTGTTGCAACACGGGCTTTATTTCGTGCAATAAAGTCTTCCAGTTGCTCAATTTCCTTTTGTTGTCTTTCTATATCCTTATCTAATTGCTTTTTCTTTAATTCATAAAGACGCATAAATTCGTCGTAATTTCCGACATACTTGCTTAGCTCGCAGTTTTCAACGTGGTAAATTATATTACATACATTATTTATAAATGGGACATCATGCGATATCAAAATAAAGGCATTTTCATAATTTTGCAGATACTTTGTAAGCCATTCTATATGATTTGCGTCAAGATAGTTAGTAGGCTCATCAAGAAGTAAAATAGTTGGATTTTGCAGCAAAAGCTTAGTCAAAAGAACCTTAGTACGCTGTCCACCGCTAAGCTCATCTACAAATTTATCAAGCCCTATATCTCCAAGACCTAAACCATTTGCAACCTCATCTATTTTAGAGTCAATCACATAAAATCCGCTGCTATCTAATATAGTTTGGATTTCAGCAGTATCCTCCATCATTTTGTTGACTTCATCATCTGTAGCATCTGCCATCTTATCATACAGTTCAAGCATCTCTTTTTCTAAATTGAATAAATCATCAAATGCTAGTCTTAAATTATCTCTGATAGTAGTTCCTGCCTTCAATACAGAATGTTGATCTAAATATCCTACAGTAACTCTGTTTGACCATTCAACCTGGCCCTCATCAGGCATAAGCTTGCCTGTTATAATATTTAAAAATGTTGATTTTCCTTCTCCGTTAGCTCCGATTAAAGCGACATGCTCACCCTTTAGTAATCTAAAAGATACATTCTCCAAAATAGCACGTGCGCCAAAGCCGTGGCTAACATTCTTTACGTTTAATACACTCAAAATTTAATTCCTTTCAGTTATTTATTAATTTTTATAATTTAAAGCCTCATTTTGCAGAGGCTTTTCAAATACCTTATTTCATACTGTGTTTTTCTATTAATTCATTTTTACAATCCCACAAATCTTGCGATAAGTCCACATAATACTGGTGAGGGTTCGTAAATCTTTTAACTTCTTTCCATAGTGTAGCCAATTCTTCAGCGCAATATTTCTTTATTTCCTCTAAGCTTGGAAGCTGATAGACGCATTTTCCTTCTATAAACACAGGTACTTGAAGCTTTCTGGCTCTAAAATCTGTAAGTTTCTTTCTTTTCCATGAATGAACAGGGTCAAATATTGTATATGGCTTTGTATCATCAATCTCCTCATCGTTTAAAGTTAAAACATCAGCTATAGCCATATTGTTAGATTTATCATACAATCTCCATAGCTGTTTAAAGCAAGGATTTGTTACCTTTTCTGCATTTTCTGATATCTTAATCCTTGGGACAGGAACTCCATTCTCATTTACCGCCACCAGTTTGTAAACACCACCAAAAACAGGCTCTGATTTAGCCGTTACGAGTCTTTCGCCAACTCCAAACGAATCAATTTCAGCTCCTTGGTTGAGAAGGTCTGTTATGATATATTCATCTAAGCTATTTGAAACAGTTATTTTACAGTCCACAAGACCTGCTTCATCTAATTTTTGACGGCATTTTGTTGACAGATACGCCATGTCTCCACTATCAAGCCTTATACCCTTTAATCTTTTGCCCATTGGCTCCAAGATTTCTTTTGATACCTTGATTGCGTTAGGAATACCGCTTTTTAATACATTGTAAGTATCAACCAATAAAACACATTCATCAGGGTATGTGCGAGCATAAGTCTCAAATGCTTTATATTCATCTCCAAAAAGCTGTACCCACGAGTGCGCCATTGTTCCTACTGCCGGCACTCCAAAAATCTCATCTGCAATAGTTGTTGCAGTGCCACAAGCTCCCCCAATATAGGCTGCTCTAGCTCCGTATATAGCTCCGTCATATCCTTGACATCTCCTAGCTCCAAACTCTAATACAGCCCTTCCTTTTGCGGCTCTTACTATTCTATTTGCCTTAGTGGCAATCAAGCTTTGATGATTTATTGTAACAAGTATCATTGTTTCTAAAAGCTGTGCCTCTATAGCCTTTGCTTTTACAGTAAGTATAGGCTCGTTAGGAAAAACCGGAGTCCCCTCTGGGACAGCATAAATATCTCCTGAAAACCTAAAATTCAAAAGATATCGTAAGAAACCCTCAGAAAAAATATTTTTAGACCTTAAAAAATCAATATTTTCTCTTGTAAATCTCAAATTTGTTATATAATCAACTATTTGTTCTAGTCCTGCTGCTATAGCAAAACCACCGCCATCTGGATTTTTTCTATAAAACATATCAAAGTAAACGATAGTGTCACTTATACCTTCCTTAAAGTATCCATTTGACATTGTTAATTCATAGAAATCCATTAACATAGAAAGATTTCTCAAATCAATGGTGTGCATATATTTCTCCTCACATTTTGTCTTATTTATTCCCTTGCACCAACTTTACAAGAGTGTTAGGTCTTTCCCAAAAAGAAAAACTAAGAATTTGTGTAATGGGCAAAGTTTGCTAATGGCAAACTCAGTTTTTATTATTTTGTTTTTCATAGTTTATTTCAACCTTTACCATTAATAAGGATTATACACCAAAAATTAATTCTTTTCAACAAATAAAATATATTGATTTTTTTGTTATAAACAATTAGAATTAATATGTTAAGAGTTTATTTAAAAGGATGTTGATTAATGTGATAAATAATTGGGATAAGTTTTTACTTCCATACACACAAGCTGTGGAAGAACTAAAGATAAAATTTAAAAGTTTAAGAAAATCCTACAAGGGCTTAGAGGAATATTCGCCTATAGAGTTTGTAACTGGTAGAGTTAAAAAGATATCTAGTATAATTGAAAAGCTTGACAGACGTGAGATGCCTATAGACAAAGCGGCAGAGCTTGAAGATATAGCAGGTATAAGGATAATGTGTCAGCTTGTTGATGATATATCAACAGTTGTGGAATTAATAACAAGTAGAAACGGCAAGGACCTCGAAATAGTTGAAGAACGTGATTATACTAAAAATACAAAGGATAGTGGTTACAGAAGTTATCATATTATAATTAAATATTGGGTTTATAGTTCAGTTGGGGAGAATGAAATACTAGCAGAGATACAAATAAGAACCTTGGCTATGAATTTTTGGGCAACTATTGAACATTCAATAAATTATAAATTTGATAAAAATATTCCTGAAAACATAGTACAAAGATTGAAAAGTGCTGCTGAAGCTGCCTTTCACCTAGATATGGAGATGTCTCAAATAAAAGATGAGATAATAGATTCTCAAAAGTTATTTATGGCAGAATCCGCTCTCACAGAGAAGATATTATATAAAATACATACCTTATACTTAAACAGCAATTATAAAAATGTTGATTTATTGAGAAAAGATTTTTATAATGCTAAGAGAAATGGAAGTATTGAGGATTTGAAAAAATTAAATGACAGGATTGACCTATTGTTGGAGGAATTAAGCTAAAAGCCTGATTTTAGTTTTAAGTAGAGTTAGTGAAAGGACATGATCTAAATGCAGAATAAATACAAAATAGATTATAAGGCAGATATGAAAATGACAAAAAAGAGAAAATTAAGACTAAGAGCTTTATTTATTGCTTTAAGTATAGTTTTCTTGGCGATTATAATATATTTTTTATTAAGGTATATTAATTTCCAAGAATTAGGAAAGGATATAGAAGCAGTTGATAATAAAAATGATATAACAGAAGAAAATAAAGATACAGATATTAGCAAAGATACAGATAATCCGGATAAAGATGATAAGTCCGGTAAACCTGATATCAACAAACCAGAGATAAATATTGTTATCGATAGTAAATATATAATTAATTTTGCCAATGAGATAGCTGCTGATGTTAAAGCTACTGGGATAGAGGAACTTGAATTTCCTGAGATGCTAAGATATGTTTATGGTGAGAAAGTACCTGAAAGCAAGGCTGTTTCAAATGATTATTTTGATGATGCAGTATTCATAGGAAATTCTCAAATGGAGGGAGTTTCAATTTACAGTTCAATGAAAAATGCCGCTGTATTAGCGGGTAAGGGAATTATGGTTGATACTATTTTTACAAAAGAGGTTATAAAAACAAAGGATAGCAATAGAATAACTATAATATCTGCACTTGGGCTTAAAAAATTTGGTAAAATTTATATTATGCTGGGGGCTAATGAGCTTGGTTGGGTATCTGATACTGAATTCATCAAGCAATATGGCAAGGTAATAGATAAATTAAAGGAATTGCAGCCAGATGCAAAAATATATGTAAATGCTATAATACCGGTTTCAAAAGCAAAGTCAAACAGCGATAAAATATATAATAATAAAAATATTGAGAGATTTAATAAACTCATAATTAACATGACTAAAGAAAAAGAAGTTTACTATGTGGATTCAAAAGAAGCCTTGGCAGATGAGGAAGGAAATCTACCGGCAAATTCTACAACAGATGGAGTTCACTTTAACTCCATATATTATGAAAAATGGTTTGACTATTTGAAAACACATACTATAAAAAGTTAAAAATCAAAATAAAAGGATGGATAAAAATGAAAAAAGCAATTTTAAACATAACATTGGTACTGATGTTAATACTAAGTTTAACAGCTTGCAATCAAAAAAAAGAGGTAGCTATAGATATAGAGTCCTTAGCAACAGAAGCAACAGCTGGAGCGGAGTTTAGAGAAGCAATGCAGGAGCTAAATGATGACACAATTATTAATATATATTCAAGCTTAAATTTAAGTGATGTAGAAAAATATAAAGTATTTGTGAACTCAACAGGTGGTAAAGCAGATGAGCTTGCGATTTTTGAAGCAAAGAGTGTAGAAAAGGCTGAGGAAGTTTATAAAGCAGTTAATGAAAGAGTAGCGGACCTTAGATTTGCATTTGATGGATATGTTCCGGAGGAGTTAAAGCATATAGATAATGCAGTAATTAAAAAAGAAGGTAAGTACGTAATGCTTGTAATAAGCCCAAAATATGAAAATGTAGATAGTATATTTACTAAGCACATAAAAGGTGGAAAATAATAATAAGTGTTCTCACATGATGAGGACACTTAAAATTTTATTATAAAATTAGAGGGTAGTGAATACATATGTTCATAGAATTATCATTAGAGGAAAAAGAAAAATTTATAAAGGATAAGTATCATGGAAAGTGGAGACTTTCTGGCAAAACAGCGGCAGTTATTAAAAAAATAGATTCAATTGTAAATAACACAAAATCAAACCCTGAAAAGCTTGTAGCTGTGGAGGGTATCTGGGCAGCAAATCAGTTGCTTAAATATAATATTGAAATTAAGGCTTTAATTCTTGATTTGGATTCAATAAAAAGTCAAGACGCATATAAAATAATGATTGATTTATCTGATATAGCTGAAGAAATACACATGGTATCAAGCTCAACCTATAAAAAAATCGCTGAAATCGGAACATCGGCAGGTATATATGTATTAGCAAAATTTCCTCAGAAAAATTTGCTTGATTTAAGTCCTGATAAGCATCAAGTCATAGCTGTTTTAGATGGCTTAGAAATACCTGGCAACATAGGAACTATAATAAGGTCCTGCGATGGTACAAATACTGATGCAGTCATAATTTGCAACAGAAAAACAAGAATTACTCATCCGAAGATACTTAGAAGCAGTCAAGGCTCTTGCTTTAAAATACCTATAGTTGAGGAGAGTTCTGAAACAACCATAGACTGGTTAAAAAAGAATGGTTATAGAATAATCTTAACAGATACAGATGCTAAAAAGTTTTATTATGAAGAAAATTATGAGGGCAAGCTCGCTATAGTAATGGGAAGTGAACGATACGGTATATCAAAGGAGTGGTATGAG
>DCPV01000239.1:15477-36098 GCA_002323775.1 Firmicutes bacterium UBA1535
GATTGTGACTCCTTAAATGTAGGTATAGCTGCAACACTTATACTGTATGAAGCGGCTGTTAGTAGAACGATAGGTCCGAGAAATTAAACCGTTCTTCTACTTTTTGAATTCTGTAAATGATAGAGTACAATTATAATATAGTATAAAAATACATAGGGGCATACAGTTTGTGTATGCCTCTTTTAATTTAAACATTATCTAATTTATTTGCAGAGCAAGCGATAGGACTAAAAAATTTTACTTAGCGAAGGCTTTCTTCCAGTTTTTAATTATTAGTTGTTTAGCGTTACTGCAATATTCAAAAATAGCTATATACTTATCTACAAAGCTCACAATCCATGCCTCCGGAGATTTAGGCATACCAAACGGAAACATGTGTCCAACTATTATGTCCTTTTCCTTGCTATTAAGTTCAAAGTATTTTGAAGCGTTTTTAAAGGCAATTTTAGGATGATTTATCGCATGATTTATAGAGTCCTTTATTATACCAATACTGCTTCTCTTATTAAATTTATATAAATGAAAGTCGTGAAGCAATGCTCCTCTTATACATGATTTCCAATCCAAATTACTTTTATATGCAATCAAATACGAATAGTATGCAACTTTTACACTATGCTCGTATACACTACTCTCACTATGATGTTTAATAAGCTTTGTTTGCCCATATTCATGATGCGAGATTACTTCTTCAGCAATATTTGTAAATCTATAATCAATAATTTTCAATATTTTCTTCCTTTCAATTTTATTTAAAATCATAAAATAATAACAACATTTATATAATAACATAAATTTTAAATTAATAAAAACGAAATATTATGTATAATTGTAAATTTTCGCAAACTAAAAGCGCATTGTGTATTCAATGCGCATATTGTCTTTTGTTGGTTTTTATTTATATTGTTTACCTAAATAGCTTGCAGGATTTTGGGTAGCTTTATATTTTCTTACTTCAAAGTGTAAATGTGGTCCAGTGCTTTGACCAGTGCTTCCAACGGCAGATATTACTTGACCTTGATAAACTTTGTCTCCGGTCTTAACATACAATTTGCTGCAATGAGCATAAATTGTAGTCCATCCGCCACCATGACTTATTTCTACCATGTACCCGTATTGACCATACCATCCTGAATAAGTTACAGTACCACCATCAGCAGCTTTTATATCAGTGCCTGACTTTGTTGCCATATCAAGCCCTCTGTGGAAACCTCCGCTTCTTGAACCATAAGCTGAACTAATAGTATAACTAGAAAGAGGTTTTATAAATGTTCCAGATCCTACTTTTGGTGGTGGATCTTGAGTTCCTACTAAAACAACCTCATTTTGCGGCTGAGTTTTAGTGCTTCTTGAAACTTCCTTACGACCTATCTCTATACCATTTTGCTCAGTTATGATGTATTCAACATCATCCTTACCATAAACTCCGGCTTTTTTTACCTTTTTTTCATCTGAATACATGTACGAAACCTTTTGTGTTTCAGTTCCATACTTTATCTTTTCTTCTACAATAAGCTTGCGTTCTATGTTTACATTAATGAAAGGCTTTGGAACTACCAAACTAAGATCATCACCAGGCATTAATTTATCTTCTTTAGCACTTGGGTTTGCAGCCATTAAATCTTCTACAGTCATTTTGTTTTTAATAGCTATATCCCAATAAGTGTCACCTTTTTGAACAGTATAAGATACCTTTTCATCAGTACCAATCAATATATACTCTAATAATTTATCCTTATCATCAATTTTATCATTAGCTACAGTAATAGCTTCAATTGAAATGTTTTCACTAAACTCAGCACTGATAATTTGATCTTGTTCATATTTTGAAGTAAAATAATCCTTAACACTATTTATTAAGTCGTTTGCTTCTTCTTTAGATCTTAAAACCCCTATTACTTCACCATTTACAGATAGAGCATATCCTTGTGACTTGATATTAAGCTTTGACCTTAAAGATGAGTTTAATTTAACATTTGAAATCAGTTCGCTGTCATTTGCATTTGATTCAACTAATCTTACAGATGAAGTAACTACTGATTCTGTGTTGTTTTTATTTCTATACTCATTCTCTAATTTCTTAATTGCAATGTCAACCGTTTCTCGCTCTCTTACAGTTCCGATTTCTTTATCGTCTATAAAAAGTGTGTAGCTCTTAGCACTATAGTAGCTGTTAAGGCTAGGCGTAGCCGATAATGAGTCAAACATAGAAAATCCGGATAATAACAATACAGAAACAAGAGCTAAGCAGACAGCGTTAATACTGTGAGCTTTATATTTTAATACGAATTTTGGTAATTTAATGTTTTTAAAAAAATCATTTGATTTTGAAATTAAAGAATCCTTTCTTTCAGCTAAAACACTTGCTTTCTTTTTAGATTCAGTTTTCTTTTTAACTTCATTATTTTTAGCTACCAATACATATTTAGCATTTTTAGTAATAATTGTTTTATCTTTTTCTGTAAGTTTATTTTTCGAATTGTCTTCTTTTTCAGTATTTTTTTGATTATTTGTTTTTTGGTTTTTCATAATTCACTTCCTAATTTTTTATTGTACTTATCTCAAAATTAAGAACCATAAGGTTTTTAAAAAGATCAGTATTATTTACTCTAATCTCAAAATAATAAATTTTTGTAATTTTACTTTTTAGAAATTTCTGATATAATTAGAGTAACTAATTGGGATAACATTTATTCGTCGGTTGAATGTTACAATTATATTACAATTTTTTTTTATTGTCAATAGTTTTTTGGTGAAATGTTTTCCTAAATTTTCTATCAAGCTTGGACACTACTAAATTCACACAAAATAAGGAATAAAATATTATAAAATCTTTTTATTAAAAAGGTTACATATATTATATGCAGTTAGGAGAAATTTATGAATTATTTTTTAGAAGAAATTAAAATAGATTTGCAGGATACCCCTGTTGAAAACATATTTATAACTGATTTCATGCCTTTGGCCGATGGAACATATGTAAAGGTGTACTTGCTTGGATATAAGTATGCCAATGATAAAGAGAATTCAAGCAGCTTTAACAACGAAACCATAGCGAAGAATTTAAAAATTCCTTTGTCAGATGTTTTGAACGCATGGACCTTTTGGGAGTCTCAAGGTATAGTAAAAAAATATAAGGCTGAGGATGAATATAATTATAGCGTAGAATTCATGAATTTAAAACAACTTTATGTGGACAAGATATATAAGCATTTATCAGCATCTTCGTCATTGCCTTCATTATCAAAGGAAAATAAAAGTTACGTAAATAACAACGATTTGATTGAATTAAACAAAGATGAAGAATTTGTTCAAATGCACAAGGAGATTGAAAGGATTTTTGGAAAGTTTGTAAATATAAGCGATAAAAGAAAAATTAATCAGTGGCAAAGACAATACGATTTAAGCCCAGAGATGATAATTCAAGCATTTTCCTACTGCGTAAACAACAAGAAAAAAAGAAGCATGAGCTATATTGAAAAAACAATAGCGGCTTGGAATAGAGCAGGAGTAACAGATTTGGACACACTTGCAGAATTTTTAGAAACAAAGGAGGAGAGATATTTCATATATTCGAGAATATCTCAATCCTTAGGCTTTATGAATAGAGCATTAACTGAGGGAGAAATGACTACCATTGATAAATGGTTTGATGATTTTGGGTTTTCAAAGGAAATGGTGTTAAAGGCTTTAGAAAATTCCACAAAAATATCGAGTCCAAATATAAGCTATTTTGATGCTATACTAGAGAAATGGTATGAAAAAGGCTTTAAGACACCAGAGGATATAGTTGATGACAGAAAATCAGTAGCTAAAAAGGATACACCAACAGAGAAAAAACCATCACAAGGCACAAAGAATAAATTTCACAATTTTGAACAAACATTTTCAGAATACAGTGAAAAAGAAATGGAAGAAATAGCTCAGAGAAATTTGAAAAAGAAGCTCGAAAAACTAGGAATACCTGTCCCAGCGGAGGAATAGTATGAAAGATATATTATTAAGGAAAATAAGAGATGAATACGACCAAAAAAGACACAGAGCATTTAACGAGGCACAGAGGAGAAAAGAGGATATATATAAGGCTTTGCCAATGCTTGAGGAGCTTGATAAACAAATAGCTTTAACAGGCATAGAGCTTTCTAAAGTAGTATTATTAAAGCCGGAAAATTTCGAGGAAGAAATCACCAAAGTACGAAGTAAATTAGATGGATATAGAGAAGAAAAAAAATTAGTTTTAAAGCAAAATAGCTTGACAGAAGACGATTTTAAGCCTGTTTTTGAATGTAAAGAGTGCGAAGATACTGGATATACATCCTCACAGGAAAAATGCAAATGCTACAAGCAAAAAATTATAGAAAATCTTTACGATATGTCAAATATTAAGTATAGACTACAAAAAGAGAATTTCAATCTATTTGATATAGGTGTGTTCAGCGCTGAAAAATTTAAGGAAGAAAAGCTAAGTCCTAAGCAGAATATGAAAAACATACTAGAAGCTTGTGGCAATTTCTGTCTAAATTTCAGCAGAGAATCACCAAGTTTGCTATTTCATGGAACAACTGGAGTAGGTAAAACTTTTATGTGCAACTGCATAGCCTCAGAGCTTATAGAAAAAGGAAAAACTGTTATTTATCAGACAGCATCTAATCTCATAGAGGTAATAGAGGAGCATAAATTCAAGAAGACAGAAGAAGCAGGGATAAATAAGGAAAACTATAACTATTTGTTTGAATGTGATTTATTGATAATAGATGATTTGGGAACAGAGCTAAATAATTCCTTCACGAACTCAGAGCTTTTCAACATAATAAATGCTAGAATGATATCAGATAGAAAGACTATAATATCAACAAATCTACCACTAGCTGACCTGGCTTTAGTCTATTCGGACAGAATAATTTCAAGAATTTTCAATGAATTTGCAATCTTCAAGTTCTTTGGAAAAGACCTTAGATTTTAAGAAAGTTATTTATAAAAAAATATAAAAATTAAATTTTTATACTACAAGTATTAGAGAGAGGAAAGTGAGTAAAAGATGAAAATTTTAGTAACAGGGTTTGATCCATTCGGAGGAGAAACTGTAAATCCTGCATATGAGGCAGTGAAGCTTTTGCCTGAAAACATAAAGGGAGCAGAGATAATAAAAATTGAAATACCTACAGTTTTTGGCAGAGCAAGCGAAGAAGTAGAAAAGGCAATTGAAAAACACAGACCTGATGCTGTAGTATGTGTAGGTCAGGCAGGCGGAAGGTCTTGTATATCGATTGAGAGGATAGGAATTAATTTAAGAGAAGCTCCTATACCTGATAATGACGGAAATCAGCCTATAGATGAGAAAATAAAAGAGGACGGTCAAAACGCATACTTTGCTACTATACCGATAAAGGCTATGGTAGATAATGTGAGGAAAAACGGTATACCATCTCATTTGTCATACACAGCAGGCTCATATGTTTGCAATGATTTAATGTATTCTTTATTATACATATTAGAAAAGAAATATCCTCATGTAAAGGGAGGCTTTATACATGTGCCATATGCAACAGAGCAGGTGGCAAACAAAGCAAACAACATAGCGAGCATGCCTGTTCAGACGATTGCCAAAGGTTTAGAACATGCAATAGAAGCAATAGTAGATAATGAATTAGATACTAAAGAAGCAATGGGTACTACGATGTAATAAATTCAGAATAACATAGAAAGCACTTTGCATCTGCTTATGATGTCGCAAAGTGGCATCGTGTGAGGTTAAAATGAGGAGCGAAGAATTTTTTTCAGCAGGAGACTGCTCTGTGCTTATCAAATTTGGAGATAAGATAAGAGAAGAAACGAACAAAAAGCTTAATAAATTTAATAAAATGCTAACAGACTGCAAGCACAAGGCTATTATTGACACAATACCATCATATTGTGCGTTGCTGATAAATTATAAGCCTGAATTAATAAGGTATGCAGAACTTGTAAAATTTTTAAGAGACTTATTTGAAAATGTTAATTCAGAGTTTGAGCATAATAAGGAAATTGTGGAAATACCTGTATTGTATGGAAATGAAAAGGGTATAGATATAGAAGCTGTAGCAAAGCATAATAATTTAAGCAAAGAAAATGTTATATCCTTGCACTCTGAGCCAGAATATCTCATATACATGCTTGGATTTACACCGGGTTTCCCATATCTTGGCGGAATGAATAAAAAGATAGCTACTCCAAGACTTGAAACTCCTAGAGTAAAAATAGAAGCCGGAAGCGTAGGGATAGCCGGAGAACAAACAGGCATATATCCGATTAGCTCTCCGGGCGGCTGGCAGATTATAGGACAAACACCTGTAGAGCTTTTTAATATAAATAGAAAAAATCCTATTTTATTAAAAGCCGGACAATATATAAAATTTAAGCCAATAAATCAAGAAGAATTTGATAAAATAAAAGCTCAAAATGAAGAAGATAAATTGCTTTATCCAAGTCATTCAAACACTGATAATTATAACTATCAAAGTAAAAAAGGCTTTATAGTTAGAAATCAAGGCTTTCTAACTACAATTCAAGACAGAGGAAGATATCAATATCAAGCCTTTGGTGTTCCTGTATCGGGAGCAATGGACATATACTCTCTAAGCTTAGCTAACATACTTGTAGATAATGATACAGATGAGGCTGTGCTTGAAGCTACAATACTTGGTCCTACTATAGAATTTGCAGAAGATAACATAATTGCAATAACTGGCGCAAATCTTATGCCTAGTGTAAATGGTATTGATGTAAGCATGAATACGGCACTTTTATGCCATAAGGGAGATATATTGTCCTTTAAAGGAGTAAAGTCCGGAAGCAGAGCATATATTGCTTTTGCAGGAGGCTTAGATGTGCCAAAGGTCATGGGTAGTAAATCAACCTATATAAAGGCAGGGATAGGCGGATATAAGGGGAGAAAGCTTGAAAAAAATGATGAGATAGGTTTCGAAAATCCTAAGCTTAACATAGCAAATTTTGCACATAGGAAAGTATCCTTAAAAGAGAAGTCTGATAATCAAATACCTAAAGAACCGTTAAAGCTAAGGGTCGTTATGGGTCCTCAAGAAAACTATTTTACTGAAACTGGAATTAAAAGCTTTTTAAGCAGTACCTACACTGTATCCAATGAATTTGACAGAATGGGCTGTAGGCTTGAGGGAGAAAAAATACAGCACGTAAAGGACGGCAATATTATCTCTGACGGAATATCCTTTGGTGCAATACAAGTTCCGTCGCACGGAACACCGATAATAATGCTTGCAGACAGGCAAACTGTGGGAGGTTACGCAAAAATAGCAAATGTAATTTCAGTTGATTTGCCTAAAATAGCCCAAGCAAAGGCTGGAGATAAGCTAAGCTTTGAAAAAATAAGCATAGAAAAAGCACAAGATTTATATATAGAACAGCTAGCTGAGCTTGAAAGAATAAAGACAAGCTTTTCTAGTGAGAGTAATTCTAATTCGAGGCATTATCATGTAAAAGTAAACAATAAGCATTATGATGTAGAAATATATGAGATTGATTAAGCTTTCCAAGTGTTTATAAACTACATAAATTAGATAAGCAGTTTTATTTTAAAAGAAAAAAATTATATCTTTATATATTAAATATAAAAATCCGCTAAGCTTAATATTTTTAGCGGATTTTTCATATATTTTTTACACGGTTTTAGTAAGATTTACAGCCCATTTTCCACTTTTGTATCTTATTAGTCCTAAGCTCATGCGTGCTAGCTGCTCTAATTGAATAAATAAAAATACCAAAGAGATTTCTTGAATTTTAAGAACATTAACAGCAAAGAATGCTAAAGGAAGACCTATAAGCCACATTATTCCACTGTCTAGGAATGTAAGCATCTTGCTGTCGCCTCCTGCTCTAAGAGAAGCAAATACTATTACTATAAACAGCCTTAAGGATATTCTTATGGAAAATACTCTAACTATAGTTACGGCATTTGAAAATACACTTGCATCTTTAAGACCAAAGACCGAAACCATCGGAGCGGCAAATACTACTATTAATATAGTGGATATAACAGCCAGAACTCCTGCCATTCCTATAAAGTAATTTCCATCCTCCTTAGCCTTTTCAATATCTCCGCTGCCAAGCGTATTGCCGACTATAACAGCAGTTGCGTTGGATAAGCCCATAACAACGAAGAAGAAAATCTCACTTATTTTATTTCCTACATAATATGCGTCCATGGATTTTGTTCCTAATGAGCCAAAGGCTTTGATAAATAAAGTACTTCCAAATCCAAACATAAGCTCGTTAAAAATCAAAGGATAAACTCTTTTCATAACAGGCTTTACAAATTTTGTATCAAAGCTAAATAATTCCTTGATGCTTCCCATAAAAGGCTGATTAGTTTTGATTGCAAAAACAATATGTATAGCTAATCCTAAGCACTGTGCCATAAGTGTAGCAATTGCAGCTCCCTCAACTCCCATCTCAGGAAAGCCGAATTTACCAAAGATTAAAATATAATTAAAAAGTACATTGGTAACCATAGATATAATGCCTATAAATAAAGGTACTTTTGTATTGTGTATAGCACGATACACATAGCTGAATGCAAAGGATAATGCACTCGGAATAAATGAAAACTTAACAATATTAAGATACATGCCGCCATACCTTATTACATCGCTGTCGTTCAAATAAAACTTTATTATTTGAGCACCGAAAAGAGATGAAATCAGCGTAAACAATAAACCTACACTAAAGGACAGAACTAATGACAGACCGAAGCTTCTTTTTAAATTTCTGTGATCTTTAGCTCCGAAAAATTGTGCACAAAATATTCCCGTTCCGCTTATTGCTCCAAAGGAAACTGTGATTGCTAGTGTATCTAGCTGTGCTGCTGTACCGACTGCACTGACCATGCCTATCCATGACACCATGAGTGAGTCAATTATTCCCATACTAGATGAAAGTATGGATTGAAGTGCTAAAGGAACGGCGATTGATCCTGCCTTTTTGTAAAAACTAAAGGGTGCAAAAAACTTCTTCATAAAAAAATGTTTCCTTTCTGATATTAAGTCAATATAATTTGTGTCTAAGTGATTATTTCACTTAAATTTTTAATTTTTATGTTTTCTGATTCAAAAGATGCTCTGATTTTTTTAACAAATTCCACAGCTTTAAGATTGTCGCCATGTACACAGATAGAATCAGCTTTTATACTGACAGTTTTTCCGTTTATACTTTCTACTGTTCCATGCTTAATCATTTTAACCGCTCTTTTTATTACAAAATCAGAATCTGTTATGATGGCTCCGGTCATATTTCGAGGAACTAATGTGCCATCATCCATATATGCTCTGTCAGCAAACACTTCATTTGCTGTCTTTATGCCTGCTGCCTTTCCGGCAGTTATCATTTCAGAGTTTGCAAGACCGAGTAAAATTATATTTTTATCAACTTCATAAATAGCCTCACTTATTGCTCTTGCATAGTCGTAATTTACTGCGGCTGCATTATACATAGCACCGTGGGGCTTAAGATGTTGAATTTTAATACCATAAACTTCAGATATAGCCATAATGGCACCTAACTGATATTTAACATACATTTTCAGCTCGTTAAAGCTTAAACTCATATTTCTTCTGCCAAAACCCATTAAATCGTTGTAACCGGGATGTGCTCCGACAGCAACTTTCATTTCTTTAGCTATTTTGACAGTTGCGTTCATTATTACAGGATCACCTGCATGCCATCCGCAGGCAATATTAGCAGATGAAACGTATTTTAGGATTTCACTATCCATACCTATAGTATAATCCCCAAAGCCCTCACCTAAATCGCTGTTTAGGTCTATCATAAACATAAAAAAATCACCTCAATTGTGTTATAAATATAAATAACATAAATGTCTTAACATAACTCAGACTGTGTTTATATTATATCATAGTCTTGCTGTACAAGCTATTAAAAATATTTATATAAATAAAAATTGTATTTTGAGATGTGGGTTTTACTATACAAGAATTTTTATATTGCATAAATTATCCATACTTGTTAAAATATCAATAATAAAACATATTGATTTTGTAATAGAGAAGATATAAAAAGCATATGTGAATATTAAAATACATTTAAAGGAAGTTAAATTCTGTATGATAAGCATAGGATATCTAATAAAAAATATTTGTAATGAAAAGGGAATTACAGCAAGAAGGCTATGTGACGGCATATGCTCAACGAGCTATTTTTCAGAGTTTACGAAAAACGAAAAGTCAGTAAATAAGCTTATATCAGAGTTGCTTCTGCAAAGGCTTGGGTTATTTGAGGGTAATTTTGAAAACTACTTGTCAGAAAAAGAATTTAATAAATTTATGATGAGAAATAAAATCATTAGTCTTATAGAAAAAAAGGAAATTCAAAAAGCTGAAAAAGAGATTGAGGAGTACGAAAAAATCGTATTAAAAAAAGATAGGCTTGAAAGAAGATTTAAACTGCTGATGGAATTTGGTATAATGCAGATTAAAAATGATGATAAAGACAGTCAACAGCTTTATGAGAAGATATATTTAACTCTTAAAGAGGCAGTAAAAATAACAGTACCTATTTTTGAGGATTTTCCGATAGATGAATGTATTCTAGGATATAATGAGCTGTATTTTATCTTAAAATGTATTATGTTTAGAGAAAAGGTATATAGTGATTATAAATCTCAGATATTGTACAATGAATTAATTAAATATATAAAAAACAGCGATTTAGATTATAGCATGAAGGCACGTCTATATTCAAATGCAGTTTGTTTAGCTGCTAGAACTCAGATTTTAAACAAAGAATACGAGCTTGTAATAAAAAATTGCGATTTGGCTATTGAATACCTTAATAAAAGCTCAAAGTTGTATTTTATTGAAGAACTTATGAAAAACAAAGGCTTAGCACTTAAAGCTTTAATAAACTTGTATGATGATAAGGCGTCTATATCAAAAAGTGATATGAAAAAATTGAATTTACATAAAAATATACTTATAAAAAATGAAAAGAAAAGAGAACTTATTGCCAAGGTTTTTGAAAAATATAATCTTAGCTCTGAACCATCTAAATGGTATCCTTATAATGGTAACGAAGATTTTTGTTCTTTGGGAGAAACAATAAAGAAAAGGAGAGAAATGCTCAAAATGTCACAATTTGAGCTTTCTGAAGACATATATGATACTGTAAGTATATCGAGAATTGAAACAGGATTATCAGCACCATATCCGAAAAAATCAAAGATGCTTTTAAAAAAATTAGGAATATTTGGAGAGTTTCAAATATATGACTTTGAATGTAACAGTTATGAAGCTTATAAATTAGAAAAAGAAATGTCTTATTTACTGACATTAAAAGAATATAAAAGAGCATACGATATACTGCAAAAACTTAAAGAAAAAATAGATATGTCCAGTAACTTAAATCAGCAATACTTTGGGTATAAAGAAGCGTCGATATTAAACAATTTAAAAATCATATCTGAGGAGGATACAATAGACAGATATATTAAAGCATTGGAAATTACAGTATCTACTAAAAAAATATTTTCTGATACTACTAAAAAGTATTTTACTAAAAGAGAAAAAGCTCTTATTTATGGCATAGGACTAAGCTATAAAAAACTTGAGGATTATGAAAATTCTGATAAATGGCTTAGTTTGCATAATGACTATCATAATAATTTTGATAAGAATTGTCAGTTTATAACATACGAAGAAGTGTCGTCAGTCTATGAGAGTTTAGTAGCCGATATGAAAAAGTATGAGAAATCTTATGATACTATAGAAAAAAGCATATATGAATCCTTAAAATGCAGAGGAGACGGATTAATTGGAAGATTAGTATATTCACCTGTGTGGGGTATTAAAGAAAGAACAGATAATAAAACGCAGAATAGTGGATTGCTTTTAGACAGGGATGAAATAGAAAAGGCTTTAGTAATAAACGCCTTATCTGAAGCAGGATTTTTCAAAAATGAATGATTTATCATAAATTAATGCTGTCAGAGCTTTTTACAACTAATAAAAATTAACTTTAAATAATTAAAAACAAGTCAGCGAATTAAATTTTTAATTCGCTGACTTGTTATGTAAATAATCTAACTATTTTGATAAAATATGACAAAATAATAAATTAAAAAATACAATATCGTGCTTAAACAATATTTTTGATTGTGAGGTTGTGTGAGCTATGAAAATGTTTAAGGTGTATTTAAAAAACAATATAATTAGCAATGCTTTGGTAATAATTTTATCTATCTTAACAGGTTTTGTAGCCTTAAAGATATCAGAGCAAGTAAAATTAATTTTTAATGAAGCTATTGTTAAAAACAATTTGGCTATATTTGAACAAAACATTTTATTTATAGTTTTACTTTATATAATGATGTTTTTTCTTAATTTATCAAATAATGTTTTAGAAAACTACATAAATTGGAATGGAAAGAAAAATTTAGCGATGTTTTCTCTTGATAAATTAACTAAAACAGAATATACATACTTTCTAAAAAACAATTCAGCTTCTACTTGGACAGATATAGGCATGTCTGCTGACCGTGTAGCATCATATTATTCTGCTATATTTGATATACTCTCTTACATAATTAAATTTTCAATATACGCTGTAATTATTTTTAATGTAAATCTATATGCTGGAATATTTTCACTACTTGCTATACCGATAATATTTTTGACTACAATTGGAGTTAAGAAAAAACGAACATATTATTATGAAAAGATGATTGAAGAATCAAGAGGCTTATCTGCGATAGCTGTTGAAACATTAAATACTATTAGAAATATAAAAGTAAAAAATGAATATGATTTCTTTATAGAAAAAATAGATAAAAGATACACTAATCTTAATAGGGCAGTTGTAGGAACAGCTTTGTGTGATAATTATTGGATTAAGATAACAGACTTAATAAATTCCATAATTCCTATATCTGTTTTATATTTAATTATGAAATTTACCTCATTGATAAAAACAACTCAAGGAGATATTATAGTTCTTTATTCTTTTATACCAATGCTTTTAGCTTCATTTAAAGGCTTCTATTCAATGCTGATGAATATTTATGCCTCAAAGCCTTTTATAAAGAGTATTAAAAAATATTTTGATTTAGCTGAAGAAAATACGGGAACAGTGCTTATAAAAGAATTTAAGAGCTTAGAAACAGAAAATTTGCAGCTTGATAATAGTGGACAAATAGTAAAAATACCTGATATTAAAATCATGAAGGGTGAAAAAACTTTAATAATGGGGGAGAGTGGTATTGGCAAATCAACGTTATTTAATATAATGCTGGGGCTTAGAAAGGATTATACTGGGAGTATAAAAATTAATGGCTATGAACTAAGTGAAATTAATATTGAGTCACTAAGAAAAATAATAGGTATTTCCTTCCAAGGACATAGTGTGTTTTCATTAAATTTAAAAGAAAATATTAACTTAGGAAATAAAGAATTGTTAGATATAAATAAAATTATCCGGATTGTACAACTTGAAAAGCTTGCTGAAGATAAGAAGGATACAATTTTGAATATAAATAGCTTATCCGGAGGAGAACAGTCAAGAATCAGTATTGCTCAAAACTTAATAAGAAATCCACAAGTTATACTAATAGACGAATCTCTATCGAGTGTCGATGAGATAATGGAAGCACAAATTATAAAAAATATTATGGATAATTTTATAGATAAAACAGTTGTATGTATAAGTCATAGAAAATCAACGCAAAAGTACTTTGACAAAGTGCTGCGGTTTGGAAGAAAGGAGGAAGCTAAATGATTAGTGTAAAAGAAACAGCTCAAATATTAGGGATTGGTGAGCATACATTAAAAAGGTGGGTTGATGAGGGAAGAATTAAATGTATATATGTAGATGAAGAAATGTGTTTTGAAGAAAAAGAAGTAAATATTTTTATAGAAAAAACAGGAATAAAGCTTATAAAGCCAAAAGTTAATATAGAAGTTTTGATGCAAGAACTTGAGCTGGTAGAAATCGAAAATAAAAATATTATTAAGATTAAAGGCTCTGAATCAGATATAGATAAGATTATATCATACTTATCTACAAAAAATAAGGTTTTAAATAGTGAAAAGATAGCAGAACTAATAAAAAATCGAGAAAATAATTAGCAAAAGAACTTTTACTTTTACGGTAAAAATAAAACTAAAAATTTATATTGACATTTAGATTTTGATATGATAAATTATACTTGTATTAAACGTGTTTAGTACAAGTATAATTTAAGGAGCCATATCATGAAGAATGATAATGTTAAAGAGCAATTAATTTGTGCTACTATGAAACTTTTGACTAAAAGCGAAAATCCAAGCAAAATAACTGCTCGGCAAATTGCTAACGAGGCAGATGCAAATTTAGCTATGATAAATTACCATTTTAGCTCAAAAGATGCCTTGCTAAATATCGCAGTCAGTAAACTTATGGATGACAGAGCAAATGAGTTAAAAGAAATAAGAGATAAGAATATACCGGCAAAGCAAAAATTAAGAGAGTTTTTAATAACCATGGCTGACATTATGATTGAGTACTCAGAAATATCAAAGCCTACTATACCATATTTGCTTTTAGAGGGCGAAATAGAATTGCCATATTATATTCTTCCGATGATAAAAGAATGTTGTGGCGACAGAATGTCTGAAACAGAATGTAGAATTATCGCCTATCAGCTTATATCTTTTTCACAATTAGTCTTTTATCGTTCCAGTGATTTTTTGAAATACACTGGTATTGAAATTAATGATAAAAAACAAAGAGATATGTTGTTTCAAACTGTTTTAGATATTTTCATTAGCAACATTTAATAAGGAGGAAAATCAAATGAAAATTTTAAGCATTATTTCTATTATTGCAATTGTTTGTACATTGATTTGTGGTCTATGGATGAAATTTGGACCGGGTGTAGAAGATACTAATTTTCATGCAGTGCTATCTATTGGTACAATACTGCTATGTCTTGTAACGATTATCATGTACATGATTAGAACTTGATAGGATTAGACGAAAATACTGTTGATGCAGTGTTTCAGCACATGGAAAATATCATGTGCAAAAGTTCTAAGCCATTTATTAAAAAAGGAGGAAGTCATATGTTTTTTGAGACAAAAGACCTTTATACACAAAAATTATGTTTAGATGATGCTGCTCGCTTTCATCAAGTGTGTACCCAACAATATATCCTTAAATGGATGGATGATTGGGATATGGAGCTTGAGCAAGTTCATGGGTTAATCAGTCACTTTATCAAGGGTTATGAGATTAAGGACCCTGAAATACATCCATATATCATGGGAATATGGCATAAAGCTGACAATGAGTTTATTGGAATTTGCGGCTTTGGGCCAAAAGATGAACTAGGTGGAAAAGCTGAAATTGCATATTTCATTGATGAAAACTATTCGCATAGAGGATATATGACACAAATTGTCAGTAAGGCAATAGAGTTTTTCTTTGCGAACTTTGATAAAATGTACCTGTGTGCTTTGGTTGATGATAACAACTTTATATCAAAGAAAGTCTTGCTAAAAAATTCTTTTCATTATCATCAGATAACTGATCCTACTGGTGCTATTAAGTCGCATTATAGAGTATGGCGTACATGATAGAGACAGAGTGCTAATCATCAGAAGATAAGTAATCTTATACAGTTTTATCAAGCGTCAATAAATCTTATTATACATATCTAACGATGCAAGAAAGAGTAATCGGCAGACAGCAAACACTTATTGTCTGCCGATACATATTTCCGGCACAATTACTGTTGCATAAGTTACCCACATTTGCTAGAATAGTGATGACAACAAAAAACAAATGTTAAAATAAAAATTATTAATTTCTTCATAATACTTAAATCAAAAAATATTTGATGAATAAAAGGTGAGGTTTGCCAATAACGGCACAGCCTCACCTTTATATTATTTAATCTTCAAAGGAATAATCGTTAATTATTCCCACTAAGTTCTTGCTTATAGTAACTTTTTTATCCTTAGCATTTTTAAGAAATTCGCCATTTTTCATGCTTATGGATATAGCGGGTACATCATATTCTACTCCACTTAGCAGCATGCTGACTTCTCCTGGCTCATTATTATACACTATGACTCCTATAGCTCCAGCTTTAGCAGCATTATTCACCTGCTGATAGAATTTTACTATTCCCTTTGTTCCTCTTTGTATTAGTGCAATTTTACCATTGAGGTCAATACCTTCAAAATCATTTGCATTTGGGTCTCTCTCATCATCTTTATTGCGACCTAAACCACAGTCAACATATTCGTATGTTTTCCCATCCAATATATCTATAAATGAACGTCTTGATGGCAAATATTGATCACTCGTGTCTTTAAATGTAATCTTAAATCCGTCTGGTCCTTCAATACAATCAAACATTATAGTAACATTCAATTTTTTTAGCCATTCTTCTTTTAATTCTGAAAAAGTTTTACCATATATTTCATTTAATTTAGAATAATCGCTATGCAGTTCAAAAAATTTATCTTCCCCATATGTTTTAATCAAATAATTTACAAGTGAACTCGCTTCACTGTAACTTAGACTTCTTTCATCTTCTTCTCCAATTCTTGCTGTATTGTTGTATACTCGTGCAACAGTTCTTTTTTCATCATCTGTTATCTTGCTGTTATAATAAGCTATAAACTCTTGATAAAACAACAAGAAACTATTATTTATCTCTTTGTTTTTTGCAGCTAAATTTTTATTGTATAAAGCTATGATTTTATTATCATCATATTTGCTATTATATTCATTCATCATTCTATATACGCCTTTGTCTTCCAAGTAATTAGCACAATAGTCTGCTATTCCCTCAATCATCCATGAAGGAAGATCACTCTTGGATGTGAGATAATGTGCATATTCATGAGCTCCTGCGTATAAGGGTGATGAATATGAAATGCCCTCATTCTCATCATGAAAATAGCTCATGCCGTCATCTTTCTCTTTAAAAGTACAGGTTATAATATTTTTGTTTGTGTCAATATATGGTGACAGATAATTTTTCAATGCTGTTATATCTTGTTCGTAAATAGTCAAATAATGTTTTACATAATCATAAGTCATGACAATTTTTTCATATTCAAAATTTTCATTGGGGGTAAAATAAGATATTGTTGATGGTGTATATAAGGCATAAGGGTACGTTTTTGAATTTTTCCTTAATAACAGCTTATATCGTATGGGTATTATCGGAACTTCACAGCTTTGCGTTGAGCCTAGATTTTTTAACCATATATTTTTTTCATTTGTATACTCTGTATCAAAAGCTAAATCTACTTTTTGTGAATCTTTTAATAAATTTATAGAATAATCAAGTCCTTTTCTTTCAATTAAGTCTTTGACAAAATAGTATGATGAAGCATAAGCGTATTTGTTTTGTTCTTCATTAAAATAAATTTTTTGAAATACTGGAATAGTTAAGTCCATAATTGTTAAATTTTCACTTGCAGAGTAATACTGTTTAAGTTCTTCGAGTGATATACTTGGCGTAATAGAAGCATTATACAATTTTTCATTTGCATAGCAGGCAAGTCCATAACATAGACCGTAGTTGCTTGTATCTCCAAATGAAGCTTGTAAAAAAGCAACTGTAACATCTACTGTTTCTAAATCAAAGTTATCTAAAAATATTTTTCTGTTTTCACTTCCAAATGTGTGTTTTTCACTAATAAATACAGACAAAGGTTCTTCAAAAAGTATTTTAAATTCATTTTCAAAATTGGTGCGAAGAATTTCAACTTTACTGATAAAATCATTTATTTGTTCTTCAGTATATTGATTAATTTCAAAATAATAATTAATTTGTTCAGTTGATAAAGCCTCAAATTCTATGTAATCTCTGCTGCCCTGAACAAAGTCTTTATAATTAGAGCCTTTAGTTATATTATATATAACTTTTTTTGAATTTTGATTATTTGAAATTGTGCAGCTGCTCAGAAGCAATATAACCAACAAACAAATAATAATTAATCTTTTTTTATAATTAGTCATAAAATTCATCTCCGTTCTTTTTAAAGATACCTAGTTAATAATTTATTACTATGTAAAAAATTATATTACAGTACAAATATTATGTCATTGTTATATCATCTTAGCAAATATAAACAATTTTGGCAATGGAAACTTTGTTTACTATGAAAGTGCCTAAAAAACAAAAAAGCCTTTAGAAAAAGACTTTTTTGTACTATAATAAAAAATAAAAAGAAACTAATTTAATTTGTAAAGTTATAAAGTTTTAAACCCCAAATCTTTTAATATCTTCAGGTATTATCAACTTTGCTCCTGTTGCGGCTACAACTTCTTCTACCGTTGCCTCAGGTCCTAGCTCTTTTAAAACTAAGCCCTCCTTAGTTACCTCTATAACAGCCATTTCTGTTATGATTAGGTTTACTTGTTCCTTTGCTGTTAGTGGAAGTGTGCATTTGTCAAGTATTTTATGCTCGCCCTTTTGAGTGTGCTGCATTGCTACTATAACATTTTTTGCACCTACTACTAGGTCCATAGCTCCGCCCATTCCCGGTACCATTTTTCCTGGTATCTTCCAGTTAGCTAGATTTCCTTTTTCATCTACCTGCAAAGCTCCTAGAACTGTTGCGTCAACATGGCTACCTCTTATAATTCCAAATGATGTACAGCTATCAAAATAACATCCGCCGGGAAGTATTGTAACTGGCTGTCCTCCGGCATTTACTAACTCCATATCTATTTTGTCAGCTGCGGGAGCAGGGCCAAGTCCTAAAAATCCATTTTCAGATTGGAAGGTCACATCAACATCTTCAGGTATGTAATTTGCTACTAATGTAGGAAGGCCTATACCCAAGTTTACAACATCACCGTCTTTTAACTCCTCGGCAACTCTCCTTGCTATAACTACCTTTGCGTCTAATGCCATTATCTGTCACATCCTACGATATAATCAACAAATATTCCTGATGTCATAACATTTTCAGGGTCAATTTCTCCTATTTCAACAATTTTTTCTGCTTGAACTATTACAGTATCAGCAGCTGTCGCCATAATTGGGTTGAAATTTTTCATTGTTTTATTATAAACTATATTTCCTTTTTTATCTACAACGCTTCCGAACAATAAAGCAACATCTGCCTTTAACGGCAATTCAAGAATATATTCTGTTCCATTGATAGTTTTCTTTTCTTTTCCTTCTTCTACCTCTGTTCCAATTCCTGTAGGTGTATAAAATCCTCCAAGTCCTGCTCCGGCACATCTTATTCTTTCTGCAAGTGTTCCTTGTGGAACTAAGTCAATAATAGTTTCACCTGAATTCATTTGATTTGCAGATTCTGGATTTGTACCTATATGTGACACTATCATTCTGCTAAATTGTTTTGTAACAACCATTTTTCCAACACCTCTGTCTGGAAAGCCTGAGTCATTGCAAATTAGCGTTAAATTTTTTACCCCTTTTTCAATTAATGCGTCAATTAATTTTTCAGGAGTGCCATTAGCTAAAAATCCACCAATCATTACAGTCATGCCGTCTTTAACTTTATCGACTGCTTCTTTAATAGAAATTATTTTGTTCATTACAATTTACATTCCTTTCTTTTGAGTTAATCTCATTGTAAAAATTTTATATTTATAAATTTAATCATCTAGGGAATAGTTTTAAATTATTTTTGAGATTTATGAAAATATTATACATTAAATCAAAATGCTTTTCAAGCTACTAATAAACAAAATTTTTTTGCTTACTTTAAAGAAATTTTTATTAAGTGTATAAAAAACCTTTATTTGTAAATATTAGTAATAAAAGAATGTTAATGGTACTTTAAAACAAGAAAGTTAAAAACTTTCTTATTCAATAAAAAATGGTTGCGAGGAAAGCTTATGTTTTTATTAAATGAATTAAAAAGCACATTAAATAATGGCGTGGTTGCTGTTTTTATCATAATAAGCTATACTTTGACATTTAAAACAAGTAAGCAGCTAAAACAGTCTGGAAAACATAAAGATTCCAATATAGTTATGGGTATAGGTATATTTTATGGATTATTTTCAGTTGCTGCGGTGGTTTTAATGGCAATTTACTAGAGTTGTAAAATTTAGTACAAGAATAGTAGAATTATTCTTTATTATTCGTACAGACAACAAGAATTATAAAATGGAGGACAAGATGAATAACAATACAAATAACACAGATATACATATTAAATTAAATCAAACGATTTTATCATTAAAGGAAATTTTCAAGGATACGGATGATATTATTTATAGAACTATCGAGTGTGGCAAAAAAGAAAAAATTAAGATGTGCCTTGTTTATATTGATGGCTTGATAGCAAAAGATGCTTTGAGTGAATATGCAATAGGGACACTAATGGAGCATTTTGATATAAATGAATTTGAAAAGAATTCAGCAAAAGAATTAGACAAAATTATTGCACTCCAAAGCATAGCGATAGCAGAAATAAGCACTGTTGAAAATTTAACTACAGCTGTAGACAATATTCTATCCGGTGAAACGGTATTATTTATAGATGGCTGTACAAGAGCAATCATGGTCTCATCAAGAGGCTGGCCGACAAGAGGAATTTCTGAGCCTGTAGCTGAAA
>DCPV01000239.1:36224-40526 GCA_002323775.1 Firmicutes bacterium UBA1535
CTTTATTAAGAGGTCCTCGTGATGGATTTAATGAAACACTTAAGGTTAATGTTACATTAATTAGAAGAAGAATAAAGGATCCTAAGCTTAAGGTTAAATATTTAAAGGTTGGTACTTTATCAAAAACAGATATAGCCTTACTTTATATGGAGGGAAAGGTAAACAAGCCTGTTTTAGAAGAACTTCAAAAAAGACTATCTAAAATAAATATAGAAGCGGTTCTTGAAAGCTCTTATATAGAAGAATTGATAGAGGACCATAATTTATCCCCATTTCCTCAAGTTGAAAACACACAAAGACCGGATGCAGCGGCTTCTGCTATATTTGAGGGAAGAGTTGTGATAGGAATAGACAATACTCCTCAGGTGCTTATAGTACCGGCTATAATGGCTGTTTTCATGCAATCCTCAGAGGATTATTACGAGAGATGGATTCCATCTTGTATTATAAGAATGTTTAGATATCTTGCATTGCCTATAACAGTATTGCTGCCGGCTTTATATGTTGCGATAACAAGCTTTCATCCTAATATGATTCCTACCGATCTTGTATTGTACATTGGAGCCTCGAGGGCAAGAGTACCTTTTCCAGTCTGGCTTGAAGCTAGTGTAGTCGAAGTTTTAATGGAGCTTATACGAGAGGCAGGGATGAGAATAGTCGGTCCTATTGGCTCAACCATAGGAATAGTCGGAGGACTTGTTATAGGGCAGGCGTCGGTAGAGGCAGGGCTAATATCACCCTTAGTAATAATTATTGTAGCTTTAACTACGATATCTTCATTTGCGATACCGAGCTATAATTTTTCTACATCACTAAGAATGTTAAGATTTTTATTTATTATACTCGCCGCTACGCTTGGATTGTTTGGAGTGGCACTTGGAATTTGCTTGTTATTGACACATTTATGCTCGTTAAAAAGCATGGGAATACCATATATGGCTCCATTTACCAGCTTTGTGGAAAATAAACGTGATTTAAAAGATACTATTATCAGACCACGAATAAAGAACATGGTGCATAAACCACAGTATTTAAGAAAGGACAATAAATAATTATTTATTAAAATTAAACACATAAGGAGGACAAATATTGAAATTTAAAACTAAAATTACAGCACCGCAAAACACATCCATGTTGATTTTATTATCATTTATATATCAAATAATGCTTTTGCCGATATTGATATCTAATATTGACGGACCTACTGCATGGATTAGTATAGCTATAGCAATGCTTATAGCATTAATATTTATCAAGCCAATAATCAAGCTCCAAGCAAATCATCCGGAAAAAACCTTATTGGATATTTGTGCAGACTATATGCCTAAAATTGTAGTAAAAATAGTAGGTTTTTTGTATATCGGTTTCTTTATGCTTGCAAGCAGTATTCTTCTAAAGGATTTTTCTGAGCAGGTAAAAATGTTCATGCTATTTAGAACTCCAAGCAATATCATAATACTGATAATTCTTCTAACCTCATCATATGCCACACAAAAAGGAATTAATACTGTTGCACAAATAGCACATATAACTGTAATTATTGCAATGATACCATTGGTTTTAGTTACTGCTTTATCTACTTCGTATTCAAGTATAAGCAATATATTGCCGATATTTCCACTTGACATAAAAGGAGTTTTAACTACAGTTCCGTATGCTCTTATTGGATTTTTCGGATTTATTATACTCTTGTTTTCAAATCCATATGTAGACGAACATAAAAAAAATCTAAGAGAAAATAAAAGATTTTTATTGACCAGTGCTTCCATTTACATACTGTGTTTTTTCTTAGTTATGTTTAAATTTGGACAAGAGGAAGCAAAAAGACTTGTATGGCCTTTTTTATCAATACTAAAATTTCTAAATATACCAGGGTCCTTTATCGAAAATACCGAAGCAGTTGGCATATCGCTAAATATTATATGCGCATTTATTTCTTTATCAATAATACTGTATTTTACAAACTTATCTCTGCAAAAAACATTGAGGACTGTGGATAATGGATATTTCATTTACATTCAGACTCCAATTATATACATGGCGGCCTGTCTTTTGCCTGGTATGAACCGTGTAATTAGATACATAAAGATACCAATATACGTTTTTTTGGTAATTAACGCAATAGTTTTGTTTCTGCTTGTTATAATCGATAGAAGGAGGATGAAAGCCGTAAATGAAAAGAAGTAAACTGTATTTTAAGCGTATAAGAAAATATTTATCTTTCATAAGTAGGGCTGCCAGCATAAATAATATTAAAATTTACTTAGTTGTATTAATCTTTCCACTTTTTCTTACAGCCTGCACAAGCAAAGACGGTGTAGAGATAAACGACAGAGAATATCTGTTTGCTGTCGGTATAGATGTTAGCGAAAAAAATTCAGATAAATACACCTTTTCAGCAGAAGTGCCAGTTGTAAACACAGGCTCTGAGAATAAAAGGTATGTCATGACTCATGATTCTGAAAACTTGACCTCTTTTTATTATGATAATATATTTACTACAGAAAAAATAGCATCAGACAGCATGATACAAGTTATTATTATAGGGGAAGATGTTTTGAAAAATCAAGACAGCGTTAAAGCCTTGTTTGATGAGATAGAGCGTTCTCCGCAGATTAACAGAAGGGTTAAATTAATAGTTGCGAAAAACAAGGCATCAGACATAATAAACTTCGAAATAAAGGACAATCCATTAATAGGAAGATACATAAGCGAATTTTTAATCAAGCTAAAAACCTTGAGTTTTCAAACAACATTTAGCTTCGATGAGGTGGCCTTGGATATGAAAGGCTACGGAAATACCTTAATTCCTTGCGTAGAAGTAATAGAGGGCAGACTTGCAATAAATGGTGCGGCTGTAATAAAAGATTATCAGCTTGTAGACTATATAAATCACACAGAAAATAGTGTCTTATCTGTTTTGACAAAGGGCGGGATATCGGGCATGACAAGAGTAAATACACAGCTTGACGGTATTCCAATAACAGTAAACATAGAAAATGCTGTTATTTCCCGTAAAATAAATTTAGAAGCTGACAAGCTAAGTGCAAATTATTATGCAACTGTAATATGCAATATAAGCAGCTATGACATGACAAAGCTTGATAGCTCAGATATTAATTTTATAGATAGACTGTCAAGTCAGATAAATAAAGAGATATCAAATTATACAGATAAATTAATATATAAAATGCAAAGCGATTTTCAGATGGATTTATTGCAAATAAGAGAAAATTTAATTAAGTATAAAAAAGCTGATTATGAAAAAATTAAAGGTAAGTATGATGAACTTTTTAAAAATGCAGACATTAATGTTGAATATAAGGTTAAGATAAATAATAGCGGAATGGTAAGATAGAAGCTTAATTGAAAGGAAAGGAAATTAAAAACGAATGAAGTATAAAACTAAAATTATAATAATAATCATATTGCTTTTAATTGCTATGACCACTATATATGCAGTTGAATCCTATTATGAGATAATTCAACTTGAAAGCAAGATAATAAGATTGCATATATTAGCAAATTCAGATACATTGCAGGATCAAGAGTTAAAATTAAAGGTTAGAAACAATATAATAGATACCTTCAATAAAAGATTTAGCAATATTTCAAATAAAAAAGAAAGCGAAGTACTTATATTAAAAAATTTAAATGAAATTAAGGCTATAGCTCAAAAAACAATAAATGATGCGGGATATTATTATGATGTAAGGGTTTTTTATGGTAAATATAACTTTCCAGTAAGAGAATATGACAATTTTGCACTCCCAAGTGGAAACTATGATGCTGTAAGAGTAGAAATAGGAGAAGCAAAGGGACAAAATTGGTGGTGCGTAATGTTTCCTCCGCTATGCTTCACAGATTTTGGGAAAAAATTTGATGCAGGCTTTGAAAGCATTGAAGAAAAATTAAAGGAAGTACTGACAGAACAAGAAATACAGTTAATAAAAACAAACAGAGGCTACTCACAGATAAAATTCAAGTCAATAATAGCAGAAATAATACAAGGGCTTGTAAAAAATGATAAGTAAAAAACAGCTGTCCTGCAAAATTTGAAGTAGGACAGCTGTTTTTTTATTTGTTTTGTAACAAATTTGTCGATATATGTCGTGTTCTATCGACAAAAACATTGGAATTTAAACAAGTGTTTGTATGCTTTTGTCAAATTATATGATACAATTTATTTATAAATATAAAACAATAATGAAAATAACTAGATATAAATACATTATATTCCATTATATAAATACCTTTAGATTTTATAAGTCTTAAAATTTCAATTTTTAGGATTTGTAATAT
>DCPV01000239.1:40739-41330 GCA_002323775.1 Firmicutes bacterium UBA1535
TGTGATTCCATTGGGAAATTAATTTTTGCCTTTTAAATGGCACTAAGATTAACAGAGACGTGACTACCATTTGGTAGTGCAGAAATTAGAAAATAGTTATTGCTTCAAGCAAAGCTAAAAAAATGGAGGAAAAGATAATGAGAAAGAATAAGAAAATATTATTGACAGTGTTGCTAATTGTACTTATAATTAGCGTAAATGTAATTAATGCTTTTGCATTAGACGATGGTGTTTCGCCATTAAGTGTTCATGTACATAGTTTTGTAATGGATATACAATCTTCTAGTGTATATAATATTGGCGATGAAAATTATCATATGGTAAGTCAATCGGGATACCTAAATTGCACTACATGCTATCACTCTGAACCATTTGACAGAGAAATACAAGAAAGTCATGATTATAGATCAGTAAGTATTTCTACTAGACCTTTTGTGTACTGGAAGTGTATTGATTGTGGTTATATCCATTATTAGTTATGTTAACAGTTGCTATTTTTAGACTGTGTTCATATGGACACAGTCTAAAAAATGGAGGTTAAAATGAAAAAAAGAAATAATTATGTCATTTTGGTAGTTGCATTTATATTTT
>DCPV01000239.1:41413-56086 GCA_002323775.1 Firmicutes bacterium UBA1535
TGCATTTATATTTTTAACGATTTTTACTGCTTGTTATAATATAAATAGTGAGAAAAATGTTATTCGTGAAAATAAACATAATAAAGACTTTATTCAACTATGGTATAATATAGATGATGAGCTTTATTATAATATAATAAAAGATATAAAAGATTATTGTGAACGAAACAATATTTTTTTGGATACAGTTAAATTTGATGATAAAACCTTATCTTATGAGGATTATATTTTTAAAAGAAATCTAGCGTCAGAAAAAGGAAATATGATTATAATTGATGATATATTATACATATCGGATTTAGCTAAAAGCCATGCAGATTATACAAAACTTAAAAATTATAACAATTTATTAGATCCATATAAAAATAGATTTTGCATACCTATTGGGAGAGCATTAAAATCATCGTTTATTGATAATGGTATTTTACAATATTATAATATAAATTTACCTAAAAAATCAGTAATAACATATGTTGATTATTTAGAACTAAAACAAGAAATGAAAAAAAGGGGAGCTAGATTTGAACCTAAAAATGAAGATTTTTATGAAACTGTAAAGTATTTTCTTAACTCTAATGGATTACTGTATATAAATAAAAGAGATGAAATTTTTAAAAATAATAATAATTTAAAAAAACTTTTAAAAAAAACTATATATGATATATGTAATGACATTGTAATTTATGATAATATTGAAATGTTTGAAATTGAAGAATTAATAAAAATTCCTTTTAAAGGATTTGAAATATACGATATTAAAAGCTCTCTTTATCTTAAAAAATGGAATATTTATGATAGCTCCTATAAATTTCCAATGCAAGCTTTATGGTTTGAAAATAAATATATGGAAGAAACTTTTAATAAAACATTTATAATAGATTATTTCGGTGTGGATTATTTTAATTTGGGAAAGTCACTCAGTCTTTTTTTATATAAAAAAATAACAAGTGAAAAAGTATACGATTTAGCAAATTATATTCTTGATCAGTCAAGCTATGTATATGGAAGGGATAAATTGTTAATATCTGCTCCAGTATTGTATACAGATAAAGTGTTAGAAGAATTAAAATTGAATAAGAACTTAGAGTATATGGGTAAAACTAGTGAGCATAATAAGAAAATTATAAATGATACATTTGATATCTTTGCTAAAGATGAAGTTAAATCAAAGGAGATAGCTGATGCTTATTTCACTGATATTACCATTGTGAGTAGTATTGAAACTTTAATATACGACACTATTCATGAGATAGCTGAAAAATTATCTGAAGGCAAGTCAAGAGATGAGTTATACTTAGAAAATTTTGATAGTGAAAATGAAGAAATAAATAAATTAGTGGATTCAAAAATAGATGAATTTATAAAACAGCTTATTTTACAAATTAATTAAACTTGAGAAAATCTTATGCAATTTATAAAACACATATTTTGCAATATCTCAAATAAAAAACAGCTGTCTTGCAAAATTTAGAGCAAGACAGCTGTTTTTTTATTTGATTTTAGGCTTTACTCGTAATTTTATTAAACTTATAACATCATCTAAAACTTTATCGTCAGCAATCTTAAGCATAAGCCATTTACCACCAGCAGAAAAGACAACGCTTTGAAAAACTGACTTTACATATGTACTGCAAGTTGGAATTAAAAGCTCTGCTTCTGCCATTTCGTTGTTTCCGACAACAACAAGTGCAATGAAAAAACCAGACATAGGATAAAGTGTGCATAAGGATTTCCCGCTTTTTTGATACTTTACGTTCCAGCCAGCCTGCATAGAACAGCTGCTATAAGACAGCTTAGGCTGTATTTGGTAAAGGCTTTGCAGTTGTTCGTTAAATTTTTGCCATAGCGAATTATTTATAAAATCTGATATTTGTTCTGATGTAGGTTGATTATTTTTATTATACAGCTCATACCATTCCATATAAACTCCTTTATTATTCCTTGATTTTTAACCATATTTCCATGCTTGTAGTTTCCGGACTATGAGTTTTATAACGTTCTGCACAAAAAGGAAAGGTAGATAAATTATGACTCGTAAGCCAAGTGTTAAACAAATAAGCTTGAGCTTTATAAATTGTATCTGTCACTAAATGCTCAAAATCTTCTGATTCAAACATACAAACAATATAGTTTCCCTCTGGTAATTCCCATAAATCATATCCCTCTGCCATGTCTTTAGACATAGCCTGTGCTCCTGCAAAATATCGGTAATATCCTTCTTTTATACCCATATATGCTACACCGAGCTCATCGCCGTTTTCTTTGATATTTGGTATATCAAAAAGCTTGGAATGAAAATCATCCCATAATTTTGCTAAGCCGTCAACACCTGTTTCATCTCCGCCCGGAATTTGATTTATAGGTTCTTCTACAGTCATACCAATAAAATATTGTTTTGAGCTTAAGCTTTCTCGTCTGATTTCAAGTACAATTTCATTCGCAATTAAAGGCATATTTTCATCTATAAGAGTATAATTTAACAATAATTGCGGTTTATTAAAATTATTGAGAATGACAGGGTTGTTCCTATAATCTTCTGGAGTCATGCCATAGGTAGACTTAAATGCTCTTGTAAATGTTTCGTGTGATTTAAAACCATAGGACAGAGCAATATCTAAGATACGATTGTTTTTGTCATGCAAATCCTCTGATGCTCTGGCAGTTCGTCGAAGCTTAATGTACTCATTTACAGTCTTCTTTACTAAACGATTAAATAGCCTTTGATAATAAAATGGAGAAAGTGAAGCTAGTTTAGCCAATTCACTAATTTTAATTTCCTCGGAAATATGCTCCTCGATATATTCAACTGTAATTTGTATTTGTTCCCATGCGTGCATACAAGCACCTCCTTTTCTATTATCTTAGCATAAAATGAAGTGCTTGTCTTGATGTACAATGCTCTTTTTATAAAAATGATTTTTAAGTTTCTGCTATAAAATATCCAGCTTTTTAATCTTGTACTGCAATGTCTGCCTCGGAACATTGAGAAGCTTTGCGGCTTTTGATACATTGTTATCCACTTTTTCAAGGGCAGATGATATAATTTCTTTTTCATAATTTTGCAGCGACACATCAAGAGGCTGTATGATGTTTGAATCAACATCGATATCTCTTTTGCTGTTTTGTACATGCTTAAATTGAAAAGGAAGATGCTCCTCTCTTATGACATCACCGTCATATAAGCTTATAACGCTTTCGATAGTGTGCTCAAGCTCTCTTACATTGCCGGGCCAATAATAGTCTAAAAATATTTTTAAAACCTCATTTGAAATATTAGAAAAAAATTTATTGCATTTCTCATTATATTTTTTTATAAAAAATTCTACCAATAAAGGAATATCTTGAACCCTTTCTTTAAGTGAAGGTATCTCAAAGCTTATAACGCTTAATCTGTAGAACAGGTCGTTTCGAAGTTGCCCTAATTCCAATACCTTGTCTAAAGGGACATTAATTGCCGATATAATTCTAACATCAATATCTATCGTCGTACTTGCTCCTACACGTCTTAGTCTTCCATCCTGTATAACTCTTAGAAGCTTTGCTTGTAGTTCCAAAGGCATTGAATTTACTTCGTCTAAAAATAATGTGCCGCCATCAGCCAACTCAAATAAGCCTGCTCTGTTTTCAGCTCCTGTAAAGCTTCCTTTTACAGTACCAAACAATATACTTTCCAATAAGTTATTTGGTAAAGCTGCGCAGTTTTGAGCTATAAAGGCATGATTTTTTCTTTTGCTGGAATTGTGTATAGATTGAACAAGCAGTTCCTTTCCTGTTCCTGTAGCTCCTGATATCAAAACAGGAGAATCCGACTCAGACGCCCTAAGTCCTAAAGCTTTGATTTTTTGCATTTCTCTGCTATGTCCAATTACATCCAAAAAAGTGTAGTATGCTGAATTCTTATTTTTTATATCTAAATTATTATTTGATGAAGAATTGCCTTCTGCCAAAGATTGAGAGGAGGACTTATTTTGATTTACATATAATTCACTTTGCAGTTTAACTATTTTTTCTGTTAACTCCTTAACAGTAGTGATATTTTTAGATATTTCAACAGCTGCTACCACTTTATTGTTATACATTATAGGGAGGGAAGTATTTACAGTTGAAATTTTATCACCCTTGTAATTAGTGAAATTTTGCTCAACATCATACATTGGCTTGAAGGTTCTGATAACTTGCAAAAGTGTGCTTGTCTCAAAGCTAAGCGACGGATACACTTCAAGAATATGCCTTCCAATAGCCTTGTCAACATCAATTTCATCAAGCTTTTTTGCTGCATGATTGTAGTACACAATTTTACCGGAAGCATCAATTATGTGTATACCATCGTCAATATATTCCATTGCCTTAATAAGTGCATCAAAAAATTTTCTTTCCATAATGTACCTCTGTAATATTGCTAATTTTAAGTTTAATTTCTAGGATAATTCAAAATTATATTTGGATTTTTTATCTCATATATCTAAACTTTTTAAACTGTTTAAATTAATTAAATTATTCAAGTGCCAAAAAATAGGCAGTATATGCCGAAAATAGGGCAAGAATATTCGTGTATAAAACGTTTTTCTCATATTTATAATAATGTTAATATATAATCGAGGTTAATTTTCCAACAAAACTCTATTCGTGTAAATTAATACTTAATTTATTAATATAAGATTGACTATCTCCAATCGTAATTAAATACTTTAAATTTATATACCCTGTATTGTTTTCATTTATGTTATAATCATAGCTTTTAGTAGATATAACCATCTTAAAATTTCCATAAGCTGTGCTGTAAATAGTATTGTATTTTTTGCCAGGCTCAAACTCTAATGTTGATGAGATAATTCCAAGCTTAGTCATTATTAGCTTTTTATCTGTTAATCTAATTCTTGTAATAATATCTTCATCAGGATTTTCAGCATCCTCTTTATAGTCAATAATTAACATATCATCTTCTTTTTTTACCGTCGCTTCTGTTATGAGAAGTATTTCATCAAGCTTATTTTCCTCATAATCAAGCTGCTCTGTCAATATTTTTATCTTCATCTTATCACATCCTTAAAGAATACTATTTCATTGCATATATCTAAAGATATTATATCATACTATAAACGGAACTAACAAGATATATTTTAATGATATGCCGAAAATTAGGCACATGGTCATTCGTACTTTGCTTGAAAATACAAATTATTATTAAAATTTATGTATGGCATGAATATTGCATTATCATCTAACGTAATGATAAAAATAAATTTATAAAAATTTGGAGGATAAAATAAGATGAAAAAAGGAAACCCATTTGGAACTCACAGAGTAATTGAGCCGACAGGAGTTCTGCCACAACCAGCACTTAAAATTGACAATACTATGGAGATTTACGACAACGAGATACTTATTGATGTACAAACATTAAATGTTGACTCTGCAAGCTTTACACAAATTAATGACCAAGCTAATGGTGACGTAGAAGAAATCAAAAAAATAATGAAGGGCATTGTAGCAGAAAGAGGAAAACATCAAAACCCTGTAACTGGCTCAGGCGGAATGTTAATTGGAACAGTTAAAGAAATTGGTACTGCATTAAATGGAAAAACAGATTTAAAAGTTGGAGATAAAATAGCTACACTTGTATCATTATCATTAACTCCATTAGTAATTGAAGAAATACTTGATATCAGAAAAGAAATCGACCAAGTTGACATCAAAGGTCAAGCAATATTATTTGAAAGCGGTATTTATGCTAAAATACCTTCAGATTTACCAGAAAATTTAGCATTGTCTGTACTTGACGTTGCAGGAGCTCCTGCTCAAACTGCAAAACTTGTAAAACCAGGAGATACAGTATTAGTACTTGGTGGAGCAGGAAAATCAGGAATGCTTTGCTTATACGAAGCAAAAAAGAGAGCTGGAATAACTGGAAAGGTTATATGCCATGCACGTAGTGAAAAATCATTAGAAAATGTAAAAGCTCTTGGTTTAGCAGATGCTTATATCACAGGAGATGCAACAAATGCTGTTGAAGTTTATGAGAATGTTATGAAAGTTACAAACGGACAACTTTGTGACTTAGTAATCAGCTGTGTAAGCAGAGATAACTGCGAGATGGGTTGTATCTTATCATGTAAAGACAACGGAACAGTTTATTTCTTTAGTATGGCTACAAGCTTTACAAAAGCAGCTTTAGGAGCAGAAGGCGTTGGTAAGGATATTAATATGATAGTAGGAAACGGATACACTAAGAATCATGCTGAAATATCATTGCAAATTATGAGAGAATCACAAGCGCTTAGAGAGTTATTTACAAAATTGTATGCTGGAAACTAGAAAAATTTATAAATAGAAATTAAATTAGCTAAAGCTATAAAAGAAAGGAATGTATAAAATGGCATATTATAACGATATACCACTTTGGAAGGACATAAAGCCCGAGCAGTGGGATGACTGGCATTGGCAGGTTAGAAATAGAATTGATTCAGTAGAAAAATTAAAACAGATAATTAATATGACAGAGCAAGAAGAAAAAGATATGGAGGCAGTTCTATCTAAATTCAGACTTGGCATAACACCTTACTATGCTGCACAGATGGATAAAGAGGACCATAGATGTCCAATAAGAATGCAGGCTGTCCCTACAATTTCAGAAACTCATATAGGTGAGGCTGATATGGTAGACCCATTGCATGAAGATGGAGACTCTCCAGCTCCCGGACTAACACACAGATATCCAGACAGAGTTTTAATGCTTATAACAGACCAATGCTCTATGTATTGCAGACATTGTACAAGAAGAAGATTTGCTGGTCAACAGGACCATGAAGTTCCTTTAAAAAATATCGACAAATGTATAGAGTATGTAAGAAATCATCCGGAGGTTAGAGACGTTCTATTATCCGGAGGAGATTGCCTGTTAGTATCAGATGACATTCTCGAATATATTATTAAGAATTTAAGAGAAATACCACATGTTGAAATTATCAGACTTGGTTCGAGAACACCTGTAGTTTGTCCTCAAAGAATTACTGATGATTTAGTAAACATGCTTAAAAAATATCACCCTATATGGTTAAATACGCATTTTAATCATCCAAAAGAGTTCACACCTGAAGCTAAAGAAGCGATAAGAAAGCTTGCTGACGCAGGTATTCCTTTAGGAAATCAAAGCGTTTTATTAAGAGGAGTAAATGATTGTCCGCATATAATGATGAATTTAATGCACGAGCTTGTTAAGATAAGAATTCGTCCATATTATATTTATCAATGTGATTTATCTCTTGGTATAGAGCATTTCAGAACACCTGTAAGCAAGGGTATAGAAATAATTGAGTCATTAAGAGGACATACTTCCGGCTACGCTGTACCAACATTTGTTGTTGATGCACCTGGTGGTGGAGGAAAGACTCCTGTTATGCCTAATTATGTGATTTCTCAGTCACCGGACAAGGTTATACTTAGAAACTTTGAAGGTGTTATAACTACCTATACAGAGCCTACAAATCTTCCTCCTATAGAATGTACTTGTGATGTATGTCAAGGAAAGAAAAAAGCTCATAAAGTGGGAGTTGCAGGATTGTTGGCAGGAGAGAAATTGTCACTCGAACCAATAGGCTTAGAAAGAAAGCAAAGAACAGAACATTAAAATTAAAGGGCTAAAACTATGAGTATAATTAAGCAAATGCAGAAAAATTATAAAACAATTTCAATTATCGGTCTTGCAAAAAATGCAGGAAAAACCGTTACGCTTAATTATCTCATAGATAATGCCTATGTTGAAAATATAACCATTGGCATAACTTCAACCGGTAGAGATGGAGAAAATAGCGATTTAGTAACTAATACTGAAAAACCTACTATTTTTGTAACAGAGGGTGTTTTAGTTGCGACAGCAAAGCAGGCGCTTTTAATGTCGGATGCAAAGCTCGAAATCCTTGAAACAACAGATTTCAAGACAGCTATGGGCGAGGTTATATTAGCAAGAGTAAAGCATAGCGGCAATATCCAAATTGCAGGACCGGTAAATGCAGCAGATATAAAAATAGTTTCAGATATGCTGCATGACTTTGGTGCTGAAGTAGTATTTGTTGATGGTGCTATTGACCGTAAGGCTTCATCTTCACCACTTATAACGGATGCTTGCGTAATTGCTACCGGAGCAGTGCTTAGCAGAGATATGAAAAAGGTTATAGAAAAAACTGCTTACACAGTAGAGTGTTACCAATTAAATCAAGTTAAAGATAATATTAGAGAAAAACTTAAAAGAGGCTGTTCTACCTGCATAATTGACAATACAGGAGAGATAGCCTGTTTGTATGAGGAGACAGGTATAAGCGCAGGCAAAATTTTGTCAGAAAATATAGATACAAAAACACAGTATGTATATGTCAAAGGTGCTATAACATCGATGCTTTTAAATGAACTTAGCAAAAGCAACTATGCTAAGGATTTTATACTTGTCATAGATGATGCGACAAAAATTTTCGTAGACTTGCGAGACTGGAATGATGCAAAAAAAAGAGGGCTTAAAATAGAAGTACTAGACTCAATAAAAATACTTGCGATAACTTTAAATCCTGTATCACCAGAAGGCTATTATTTTGATAGTGCACAGTTTCTTGAAAAAATGCAGTATTATATAAAGGATATTGACATAATAGATGTAATTGCTGGCGTTTAAGGTGAAGATTATTAATATTATATGGTGTTAGAATTATCAAGGAAAGGAAAGATGTTTCAAATGTTAAAAGAATTCATGACGCAGAATTGTAAAAAAAATATAAACTTCGATTTTATACTTGATGAAATCAAACCTATAACTAAGTATGGAGTAAATTGCAAAAAAAGTGCAAAGCCCTTTATATATGGACAAGAGAAAGAACTCGAAATCGAATTTGATAAGCTGGAAGCATTTTTAAATTCAGATAAGAGAAGGGAAATTATAGATACACTAAAACAAATCAGATATGTTAGTGAGACATTGCAAAGAGCAAAAAGCGGTGTTGTATTAGATGAGGTTGAGCTTTTTGAAGTTAAAAAGCTTTTAATCTATATTGAAAAATTAGAAAAGAGCTTAAAAAGCACTCCTATAACTAAATATAAAGACTTGGATATTCAGGCCTTGACAAAGCTTTATAAATTATTAGACCCTGCTAATCAAAAAATGATGACCTTTTATTTATATGCTGAATATTCAGATGAGCTAAAAAAAATAAGAGAAGAACTCAAATTAGTTGAAGTAAAAATTAGCAAAATAAAAAAAGACTTAATTAATAAAATCGAGCAAAAATATGAAATAAAATTAAATACAAGAGAAGAAGTAACTATCAACAAAAATCTTGAAAGCAAGATAGATGAATTAAGTCAAGAAGAACACCTAAGAATATCTGGGGAAAACTATCTGAGTCTTATTTATAAATTAAAAAATAATCATGATTTAGATGAGCTTGAAAGTGAGCTTGAAAGATTAAAATTAAGAGAAAACGAAGAAGAAAATAAAATAAGAAAATTTTTAACAGAGCAAATAGCAAAATCCTATGATGAAATCACAGAAAATACCGATAAAATCGGTAGGATTGATTATCTTATAGCAAAGGCGAATTTTGCTCAAAAATCAGGCTCTATTAGACCACAAATAACATCAGAATTAATTATTGATATAAAAAATGGAAGAAACTTAAAGCTTGAGGATACCTTAAAGCAAAAAAAGAAAAAATACACTTCTATATCAGTAAATTTAAACAAAAAGATAATTTGCGTTACCGGTGCTAATATGGGAGGAAAAACAGTAAGCCTAAGAATGATAGGGCAAATTGTTGCGACTGCTGCTTATGGTATGTTTGTACCTTGTGAAAGTGCTAAGATATGTTTATTTGAGCATATACACATATCAGTTGGAGATGAACAATCAATTGAAAAGGGTTTAAGCACATTTGGAGCTGAAATTGTGAATTTAAAAGAAGCCTTAGAAAATGCAAACAAAAGAAGCTTAATACTAATTGATGAGCTTGCAGGGGGTACAAACCCGAAAGAAGGCTTTGCTATAACAAAGGCAGTTGTCGAGTATTTAAAAAACAGCAATTCCATGTCGATATTGACAACCCATTATGACAATATAGCACAGGATAAGGATATACAAAATTTTCAAGTCAGAGGGCTTAATCTGCCAGATGAGTTTACAAGCTTTTCATCTATAGAGGAAATCTCAAAGTTTATGGACTATAGCTTGATAGAGGTAAAAGACCAAAATTTTGTGCCAAAGGATGCGATAAGCATTGCGAAAATGGCAGGTATACCAAAGGAAATCATAGAAAAAGCAATAAAGTTAATAATATAAAATTAATAGGGAGGAAACACAGATGCAAAGTAAATTAAATCTTGATCCACAGCTTATAGATAGCGCAAGAAGTGCTGCTGGCAGGATAGCAGAAGATGTACAGACATTTATAGATAAACATACTACTGTAACAGTAGAGAGAACAATTTTAAGATTGCTTGGAGTTGACGGAGTTGACGATATTGACGTTCCGCTTCCAAATGTAGTTGTAGACAATATAGTAGAGGGCGGTGGACTACAACGTGGAGCAGCGTTTTGGATGGGCAATGCAATAGTTCAAACAGGCTTAACAGCACAAGAAATTGCTGTAAAAATAAGCACAGGTGAAATCGACATAACAAAATTAGCTATAGCTTCAGATGATAAAATATATGAAAAAGTAGAAGAAATTGCGAAAAAAACAGTAGAGAGAATAGCTAATAACAGAAAAGACAGAGAAAATTTCCTAAACACAATAGGTGAGGGAAGAAAGCCTTATCTTTACGTAATAGTTGCAACAGGCAATATTTATGAGGACGTTATACAGGCACAGGCTGCTGCAAGACAGGGCGCAGATATCATAGCTGTTATAAGAACAACAGCACAGAGCTTACTCGACTATGTTCCTTATGGAGCTACAACAGAGGGCTTTGGTGGAACATTTGCAACACAAGAGAATTTCAGAATAATGAGGAGAGCCTTAGACGAAGTTGGTAAAGAGGTTGGAAGATACATCAGATTATGTAACTACTGCTCAGGCTTATGTATGCCTGAAATAGCTGCAATGGGAGCTATGGAAAGATTAGATGTTATGCTAAATGATGCTATATACGGAATATTGTTTAGAGACATAAATATGCAAAGAACATTTGTAGACCAATACTTCTCAAGAATTATCAACGGTTTTGCCGGAATTATCATAAACACTGGTGAGGATAATTATTTGACTACTGCTGATGCCTTTGAAGAAGCTCATACTGTTCTTGCTTCACAGTTTTTAAATGAGCAGTTTGCATTAAAGGCAGGTATACCAGAGGAACAAATGGGCTTAGGTCACGCATTTGAGATGGATCCAAAATTAGAAAATGGATTTTTATATGAATTATCTCAAGCACAAATGGCAAGAGAAATATTCCCGAATGCTCCGCTTAAATATATGCCTCCTACAAAATTCATGACAGGAAATATATTCAGAGGACATTTGCAAGATGCTTTGTTCAACATGATATCAATTTGGACTAATCAGGGATTACAACTTTTAGGAATGCCAACAGAGGCTATACACACACCTCATTTGCACGACAGATACCTTTCAATAGAAAATGCTAAATACATTTTCAACAACGCTAAAGACATAGGCGAGGAAGTGCAATACAAAGAAGGCGGCATAATCCAAAAAAGAGCTCAAGAGGTTTTATCAAAAGCTGAAGAATTATTAAGAGATATAGAGCAAGAAGGAATGTTCAGCACTATAGAGCAGGGTAAATTTGGAAGCGTAAAAAGAGCATTTACAGGTGGTAAAGGTCTATCCGGAGTAACACAAAAGGATGAAAAATATTTCAATCCATTTATCAAGCTAATGCTTGGAGGTGACAGATAATGAGTGAAATAAAAAACAACGTTGATTTAACTAAAATAAAACCATATGGAGATACACTTAATGACGGAATGGTACAGCTTAGCTTCACACTTCCTGTACAAAGTGGTGATGAGGCAGATGAAGCAGCTAGACAGCTTGCAGCTAAGATGGGCTTTGACGAACCGGCTGTTGTATATTCACACGACCTAGGCATAGGATATACTTACTTTATAGTATATGGCAAATGCACACATACTGTTGACTTCACGAGCATAGAAGTTCCAAAGGTAAGCGTAGAGTTCATGGAAAAAGAAGAAGTTGAAGATTATATAGATCAAAATATCAAGAGAAAAATAGTAATATTAGGTGCTTGTACAGGTACAGACGCCCATACTGTTGGTATAGACGCTATAATGAACATGAAAGGCTTCGACGGACACTACGGACTTGAAAGATACAAGGGAATAGAGGCTATAAACATGGGAAGCCAAGTTCTAAACGAAGAACTTGTTGCAAAGGCTATAGAAACAAAAGCTGATGCAATCCTAGTATCTCAGGTAGTAACTCAAAAAGATGTTCATATACCAAATCTTACGCAATTAGTAGAAATACTAGAAGCAGAGGGATTAAGAGATAAAATAGTTCTAGTTTGCGGAGGACCGAGACTTTCTCATGAACTGGCTCAAGAGCTAGGCTATGATGCAGGCTTTGGAACAGGAAGCTACGCAAACCATGTCGCTTCATTTGTAGTTAAACAGATAGTGGAGAGAAATTTAGTATAAATTAGTGTAAATGGAAGTTTTATATTAACTTGCATTTTGTTTGATGATAGAATATAATCAATAAAAGGAACTGCCACAATAGGTAGCTCCCAGAGTAGGTCAAAAAATCAACCGTGTCGGGGATGACATTAGCGGTTGATTTTTTATACTTCCAAGGCTTCCCTTTAAGCACAAAAGCTATTTACGTCTGTCTTTCGACAAGGCGACAATTATATCTACAAATAATTTTATTAAATCAAGCATAAGAGCTGAAAATAAAACTATTAAGGTTAAAACCTCATATGTAATCATATAATTTAGCACCTCCCTTTGCAGGGAACAACCGCATCCATTATGGCAATTCCTATGTTATATATTATTACGACATCATATTTTTTTCAATGTATTCAGTCCAACAAATTCCGAAAAAACTGTTAGGCTAAATCATCAATTACATGATACTTTTTCTAACTAATTCAATGGAATTAATTGCTGCTCGCTCTCTAACTCCGTCTCTATTGCCTGTATAAACATTTTTTAAAACATTATATGTACCTTTATAGTAGACACAGGTATATACAAGTCCAACAGGTTTATCATCAGTTCCGCCGGAAGGTCCTGCTATACCGGTAGTGGCAACGCCTATATCTGCTCCTGTTACTTTACAAGCACCCTCTGCCATTTCCTTGACAACTTCTTCGCTAACTTCTGTAAATTCGTCTATAGTTTCCTTTTTAACACCAAGAGTTCTGATTTTGGCTTCATTGGAATATGTTATAAAGCCTTCTTTAAATACCTTTGATATACCAGAGTAGCTTACAAGCTTTGAAGCTATAAGTCCACCCGTGCAAGATTCAGCAGTTGCTATAGTTAGATTACTTTCTACCAATTTCTTAAAAGTCATATCTTCAATTTTTTCGGTTTCCAAGACAAAAGCATTAGCACCAAATCTTCTTAAAAGCTCGTCAATAACGGGTTTGATAAGCTCGTCAGCTTTTTCTTTGCTTTCTGCCTTTGCAGTAACTCTAAACACCATTTTTCCATCTCCAGCATATGGAGCGATAGTTGGATTAGTTTGATTGTCAATTAAATCCATAATCATGGTCTCTGCCATAGACTCACCAACATTCATAACAGCAACCTTGTATCCCACAACTACCTCATGCGAATATTTAGATAAATAAGGGATAACCTGTTCATCCACAAGGGGCATCATCTCTCTTGGAGGTCCAGGTAAAAGAATACCTATTTTACCTTTGGAGTCAAGATTTCCTTTACAAGATTTTATATCATTTCCTTCAAAGGAATTTTGATTTATCAAAGTATCCACTATACAAGCATTTGCTGTGCCATTGTTATTAGTTAATATAATACTTCCCTTTGGAAAATATGTCTGTCTTAGATTGTTTTCAGGCATCTCTTTCCTAAATCTGCCATACGTCATTTTCAAATGAGCTAAGCTTTTCTCATCAAACTCCATAGGAAGATTAAAATATTCAGACAAAATCTCTTTTGTTATATCGTCTTTTGTAGGTCCAAGCCCACCTGTACATATGACAACATCAGCCCTTGAAAATGCTAAATCAAAAGCGTCTTTCATTCGTTTTGGATTGTCACCGACAACAGAATGATAATGCACATCAACTCCTATTTTAGCTAAGCTCTTAGAAATATAAGCAGCGTTGCTATTTATAATATCACCGTGCAAAAGCTCAGTACCAATACATAAAATTTCACAATTCATAAATCCTTACCTCCGTCACATAACCTCATATGAAGATTAAATTTAGTTTTTACAATTCAGTATAATATAAGTTAATTATACAACCATTATTCATACTTGCAAGATTTTTTTGTTGTTTATGCTTAAAATAAATGGTATAATATAAAAATAGTTAAAAAGACTTTAAAACAGAAATAAGATAATAAAGAATAATATTTAAAAAGTTGAAAATTTGGTATAATATAAGTAAATTGGAGGTGTATATATGTTTTTTGCAAATATTAAATTAAGGCCAAATATATTAAAATACTTA
>DCPV01000239.1:56166-58837 GCA_002323775.1 Firmicutes bacterium UBA1535
ATAGCAATAAGCATAACAGGAGCATTATTTATTATTTTAGCAGGATTTATTGGAAATTTTGCTATTAGACTTTTTGCTATTGGAGCAATTATAGCTTTCACATACAATATACAATCAAACTATCGTTATTCTGGAAAGCTTAAAAGAATTGCTGATATAATGTCATTAGTAGGGGCTATAATAGTTTTTATCCGTCCTAAGTTCTTGATGATTATCATGGGGATTACTATTTTGTATTTTAGTGCTGAAGCTTTATTCAAAATGATTAAATCTAAGAGTTATCAAGATAAGGTAAAACTTTTAACATCAATTGCCGGGCTTGTTTTTTCAATATTTTGTATATTTTTTTCAAATGGAACTATGAACCTGATTATAAGGCTTTTGGGAGCGGTTATGATGGCGATAGGATGCGTATGCTTTTATCAGTACATGCAAAAATCAAGAAAAACAGACGAATCACAGATGGTAGAATTTAAGTTTGAAGATAATTCTGACAGCGACGATATAATAATAGATATAGAAGAAACAAAACAAGAAGATATTAAGTAGAAACTAACATAAAAAAGTAGAGTTTAGAAAAGAATACAAGTACAATGAGGACATATGAAATTACGAATAGATAAACTACTGGGCAATCTCGGCTATGGAACACGCAGTCAATTAAAAAAAGAAATAAAAACAGGATGTCTAACTGTTAATTCTAAAACAGTCAAAGACAGCTCGATAATCGTTGATACTGATGTTGATCAAATAACATATCACGGTGAAACTATAAAATATATTAAATACATATATCTTATGATGAACAAACCTCAGGGCGTTATTTCTGCCACTGAGGATTATCATTGTTCAAAAACAGTTATAGACCTTTTAGATGATTTTAATAAAAACTTCGAGCCATTTCCGGTAGGCAGACTTGATAAGGATACAGAGGGCTTGCTAATACTTACGAATAATGGAAAATTTGCTCATAATATGCTATCGCCAAGAAAACACGTTGACAAGACATATTTTGCTTATGTAGAGGGCAAGCTAACAGATAATGATGTCAAAGCATTTGCAGATGGAGTGACATTTTTAGATGATGGCTATAAAACTATGCCATCAAAGCTTGAAATTATTAAATCAAATGATATATCAGAATGTAGGATTACTATAAAGGAGGGCAAATTTCATCAAGTTAAAAGAATGTTTGAGGCAGTGGATAAGAGGGTAATATATTTAAGGAGATTATCCATGGGACCTATATCTTTAGATGATGATTTAGAATTGGGAGAATATAGAGAACTAGACGATAAAGAAATGCAATTGATAGAAGAATATTTATAATAGCTAAGAATAGCCGTATTATTTAATTATTTTTTAGGACAATTATTAACTAACACAACAGATCAGAGGTGGATTTTATTTTACAATTTAAGTGTTTAACATTAGAAGATAAATACTTGTTTGAAACATACATAAGCAAACACAACATTTTATCATACGAATATACATTTCCTTCATTATACCTATGGAGGAAGTTATGCAACATCAAATATGCGATACTTGATGATGCACTGATAATAAACAAGCAAGAAGAATTCAAAGGACCTTTCTTCATGCAGCCATTAGGATACAAGAAAGAAAAACTAAATAGTATAATCAAGAAATTAATGGAAATAAGAAAAGAATACCCGTCAAAATACCTATTTGGCGATGTAAACGAAGAATTTATAAATGACATACGAGAATATACTGATTTTAACATATGCAGTATTAAAGATATAGATGATTCAGAGTATATTTATTCAACAAAAGAGTTAATCGACCTTAGTGGAAAGAGATTTCATGCAAAGAAAAATCATTACAACAAGTTTGTAAAAAATTATAATTATGAAATCAAAGAAATCAACACTCCTAAAATAAAAGGAGACTGCATGGAGCTACTAAAAAGATGGCACAGCGTAAAAGAAGAAGTTGACAAAGAGCTGGTTATGGAAACAGATGCTATAAACGATGTTTTGTGCAAGCTTGATATATTAAAATTAAAGACAATAGCTGTATATGCAAGCCCTAAAACAGTTGACAATATCAACGATAATGCTGCTGTAAACAATGAAGCAGAAGAATGTAAAAATACAAATAATAAAATAGTTGCATTCTCGATAGGTGAAAAGTATGCAAGCGATACAATGGCAAACATATTAGTAGAAAAAGCAGACATAAACTATGATGGTATATATGCTTTTATAAACAGAGAGTTTTTAACAAGATATTTTAGCGAAACTCAGTTTGTAAACAGACAAGAGGATACAGGAAGCGAAGGCTTAAGAAAAGCTAAACAGTCCTATAATCCAATAAGAATGGAAGAAAAATATTTGTTGAATTTGAAGTAGGCAGATGGAGAAATAATAATGAAAATTTATTTAGATGCTATAAATAAAGAAGACATGCCGTCATTATATAAGTGGTTTTCCGATATAGAATTCTTATCAAGCTATGATTATGTTTTACCAATTCCCATGACAAAAGAAAAGGTGGACAAAACAATAGCTGATTATAATGAAGAAAACGACTCTATTATTTTTGCAATAAGGGACATAGAAAATCATATTATAGGCATAGCGGGCTATTACGATATAGTAAAAGATAACCAAGTAGCGACATTATTCATAGGTATAGGTGATAA
>DCPV01000239.1:58949-60402 GCA_002323775.1 Firmicutes bacterium UBA1535
AGGTATAGGTGATAAAAGCCAACAAGGCAAAGGCTATGGAAAAAAAGCTCTTGACGAGCTATTACATTATGGCTTTAAAACTCTAAATCTACACAGAATACAGCTAAATGTAATTTCTTTTAACACTCCAGCCATAGCCCTATACGAAAAAGCAGGCTTCCAAAAAGAAGGCACAATGAAAGAGTTTGTCCTAAGATACGGGAAAAGATATGATTTATATATGTATGCAAAGCTAAGACAGGGTATTCTTTCCACTTGACAAAAATTTTAAAATATTATAGACTATATTTAGTGATTGAGTTGCATTAACCTGTTAGGTCTGCGACCTAGGGGGTTTCTATGGAGACTCCCTTTTTTAAAAAGGAGAAATAAAATTGGCATTGAATTTAATAGAGTATTTAGAAAAAAGTTCAGAAAAATTTCCAAATAAATTAGCTATATCAGATGAAAAAATAGAGCTTACATTCAGCGAATTAAGAAAACAAGCTATGTCAATAGCAAGCTATATCATAGAGCAAACAGATGCTAAAAACAAAGCGGTTGCTGTGGAAGTTGACAGATGTACTCAAACTATAGTCATGCTTTTAGCTGTTTTATATAGTGGTAATTTTTATGTGCCTATAGACAATAAAATGCCTGAGGATAGAGTGAAGCTTATCTTAGAAGATATTAAGCCTGTTCTTAGTCTGAGTATAAAAGAAAAAAATATTTTTAGTAAAATAAACAATTTTAATGATATAGATAATATAAATGAAACAGACAATCAAGACAAATTAAGCATAAAAACAGCCTGTTATGAAAACATCAAAAATAATGAGATAAATGAAAAAGCTCTAAAAACAACGAAAGAACAAGTTATTGATATAGATTGCTGCTATACAATGTACACCTCTGGCTCAACCGGAACGCCTAAGGGTGTTATAATCAGTCATAGGATGGTAATGGATTTCGCCGATTTTTTGAGCAATACCTTTGGCATAAATGAAAATGATGTAATTGCAAATCAAGCACCATTTTACTTTGATTGCTCTGTAAAATGTATATATCAAATGCTTAGAAATGGTTGTACTATGTATATTATGAAGCCAATGTATTTTATGTTTCCTATGAAAGCAATAGAATTCTTTAATGAAAAAAAGATTACAACGCTTTTGTGGGCTACCTCTGGTCTTAATATACTCTCGTCATCCGGAGTATTTGAAAAAATAAAACCAAATACGATAAACAAAGTGTTTTTTTCCGGAGAAGCCTTATATGGAAAAGACTATTTGCTATGGAAAGAAGCATGTAAAGAAAATACCATGTTTGTAAACCTATATGGGCCAACAGAGGTGACAGTTGATTGCACATATTATATTATAGAAAGAGAATTTAAAAAAGAAGATGTAATCCCTATCGGAAAGGCTTGTCCTAATATGAATGTCTATCTTCTAAACGAAGAAAATAAACTCGT
>DCPV01000239.1:60510-65770 GCA_002323775.1 Firmicutes bacterium UBA1535
AGGAATTTCCTATGGCTACTATAAAAATCTCCAAAAAACCGAGGAAGCATTCATACAAAACCCATTTAATTCAAATTATAGAGATATTATGTATAGGACGGGTGATTTGGGAAAATATAACGAATATGGAGAGATAGTATATGTTTCACGAAAAGATAATCAGGTAAAGCATATGGGAAGCAGAATAGAGCTTGGAGAGATAGAAAGCTTAGCAGTTACACTAAGTGGCATGGATGAAGTAATTGTATTTTATGATAATGATAATAAAAAGATTATTTTAGTTTGCAAGACAAATTTGAAAGAGACCCAAATTCATGACTATTTAAAAGAAAAGCTACCTAAATATATGTTGCCGAATGAGATATTTATTTTTGACAAGCTCCCCCATAATAGAAATGGAAAGATAGATAGAGCTAAGATTAAGGCGGATTATTATGGAACAAATAATTGAGATAATTGAGATAGTTGAGAATATTGAAGTATTTAGCAGTTTACTTAAAAAATATTTGAGTAAGGATTACTTAAACAATTCAAGTAGACTGATAAGAGATTATAAGGCTTTGATTGAAAAAGAGAAGCTTTATTATGTTGAGAAAAATAATTATTTACTGTTTTTTGAGGACTGCGAGGATTTTTATAATCTATATTATTTTATTTCAAAATTAGATTTATCTATTGATTTAGAGGATTTGAATTTAGAAAAACCAATCGTTGCAGACGAAATATACACAGACAATAATCTAAGTGTATCAGTTAATGCTCTTTTAGATGCTGGCTTTACAAAATATTTGACAAGAAGTCACATGAAGCTTAAACTTAGCAATAAAAATGAAAAATTGAGCGAAAATATAAAATTCTCTAACGAAGATGAGCTTGAATTAATATTTGAGCTTCAAAACAAATACATTGATAAATACACAGGAAACTTTTTATTTAAGGAAGATTTACTTGAAGAAATAAAAAACAGCTTGGTTATAAGTATATATGAAGAAAACAACTTTGTCGGATATTTAAGACTTAAAAAAAATAAAAAGTCCTTAAGCTTAGAAGGTATAGTAATAGATCCAGGATTTAGAGGCAAGGGCTATTCTAAAGAATTAGTCAAATATTTTATAGACTATTTTTCTAAAGAGAGTTATAATGAAATAAGTTTGTGGGTGAGAGACGATAATTTAAGTGCCATAAAGCTATATAACTTTTTTAACTTTGAGAAAACCAAATATAAATGCGATAACTATATAAAATTTTAGGAGAATAACATGGAAATAAGAGATAAAATCATAGAAATAATACAGGGTTTAAATGAGGATTTTGACCCTAAAGACTATGAAGATATAATTGAAGATGGTGTTTTGGATTCATTTGATATTGTAAATTTCATAATAGAAGCGGAAGAAGCCTTTGGTGTGAAAATAGGTGTAGAAGATATATTGCCTGAGAACTTTGCCAATGTAGAAGCTATACAAAAATTAATAGAAGGATTGAAAAATAATTAATCATGATATTATTTAAAGCAAGCTTTATTATATTTGCAATAGTAATAATATTTTTATATTACACATTTTTAAAGAAGTATCAATGGCAGCTTCTGCTTGCTGCCAGTTTATTTTTTTATATAAAATTTACAGGTTCATACTTTATACTCTTTAGTATAATAAATACTTTTTTATTTGGAATTGCAATATATAATACAGACAATAAAGCATTAAAAAAATTTTTTAATGTTTTATGTTTAAGTATAAATTTTGGGCTTCTATTTTTAATAAAATATAATAAATTCTTTATTGATAACTTTGGTTCATTAATTCCTCTTGGAATTTCTTTTTATATGTTCCAATCAATTTCGTATGTAATTGATGTTTATAGAGGAAGCTATAAGCCTGAGAAAAATATTTTTAAGTTTGCTCTTTTCGTTTCGTATTTTCCACAGATTATTCAAGGCCCAATCGGCAGATACAATAAATTAGCTCCTCAATTTTTTAAGGAGCATAAATATGATAGCGAAAATTTCAGATATGGCTTTGAAACAATTTGCTTTGGTGTTTTTAAAAAATTATTTATAGCTGATAGAATTGCAAACTTTGTAAATACAGTTTTTTCTAATTATAACCAATATAATGGTGCAGTCATCTTCTTAGCTTTATTTGCTTACAGTATTCAAATTTATGCTGATTTTTCAGGTGGTATAGACATAATAAGAGGAATATCGCAAATTTTAGGAATTAGGCTAGATGTTAATTTCAGAAGACCTTTCTTTGCAAATTCCTTAGCTGATTTTTGGAGACGCTGGCACATAACACTTAGTGCGTGGATGAAAGATTATGTTTTTTATTCCTTGAATTTATCAAAACCCCTTGCCTTTATAAACAAGAAGTCAAGAAAGCTTTTAGGCAATAAAACAGGAAAGCTGATAAGCGTCAGCATATCTACATATATTTTATATTTGATGGTAGGTATTTGGCATGGAGCTGGCAGCAATTATGTTTTCTATGGACTTTGGAACGGCACAATAATTTCTCTTAGCTTATACTTTGAGTCATACTTTAAGAAAACAAGAGAAAAGTTACATTTAGATAATAATAAATATTTTACAGTTTTTCAAATTATAAGAACGAATATATTAGTAACATTGGGCAGATATTTTAGTAGAGCAGATAGCGCCTCTACTGCATTTGCTATGCTAAAAAGAACTTTTACAAACTTTAGCTTTTCAGATGTAAAACTATATACACTTTTTGATATGGGATATGATTTAAAAGGAATAATATTGCTAGTATCATGTATTTGTGTTGTTTTTGTAGTGGATTTATGCTTTGAAAAGAAAATAAATTTATATAAAAAATTCGATAGTGCTGGAACTTTAGTACAATTGTCAGTAATTACAATATTTATATTATTGATTGTATTTGGTGTAGTTTATTTTGATGGTTATGTTTCAACAGAATTTATTTATAGACAGTATTAAGAGGTTGTTATGAGTACAAAAAAATTTTTTATAATGTTTTTTTCGGTTTTGTTAATTGTATTTGGCTCTATTCTTTTATTAAATCTATTAGTTGATCCTTTTGGATTATTTTTTGATGTTTACAAGTGGGATAGCTACAATTTCACTCAAAATCCGAGAACAGCGAAAATTAATTATATTGATAAAAACAAAGATAAATTTGATTCATATATAGTAGGATCTTCTGGATGTGGCGCTATCAAGGTAGACACTATAAATAAATATTCAGGAGATACATACTACAATTCCTTTTATTATGGCTCTGATTTAATGGACACATACAATACAATTAAGTATTTAAGCGAGACAGCTAATGTTAAAAATGTTCTTTTAGGAATAAATTACAATACAGCGATGTTTTTTGATGTTGGAGACGATGAAATAAATCAGAGGATGGCTGCAAAGGTATCTGACAAAAACTTATTTAATTTCTATACTTCTTATTTATTTGCCAATCCTCGTTATGCTGTAGAAAAAATAAAGAATAAAAAAGAGGATTCATTTTTTCAAAAGGCCTTTGATGTTTTTATCTCTGAAACAGGAAATTATGATAAAAATCTTAGAGATGCAGAAAACATAGGCAATTACAATGATTATTTAGACAAACCAACTTATAATGTTTTTAAAGCCTATCCTAAAGTAAATAAGGATTTGACCGAAATAGAAAACTTTTCAAAATATATGAAAAAGATAAAGGATTTATGCGATGAAAAAGGCATAAATTTGCAGACAGTAGTTTTCCCAATCTATTGGGAGGATTTTGATAATTATAAGCTAGATGAATTAGAAAAATTTTATAGAAGTTTAGGAAGTGTAACAGATTTCTGGGACTTCTCAAAATCAACTATAAGTGCAGATTCAAGATATTTTTATGACAGTACTCATTTTAGAAATAGCGTAGGCGACATGATGCTAGCTAAAATTTATAACGATAAAGATATATATATGCCAGATGATTTTGGATATCATGTAAATCAAAAAAATATAGATGATTTTATATCTTGGTTTAAATCATATACATTCAAATTTGACTATGCTTCTTATGAAAAAGAAATTCCTATATTATTGCTTCATGATATTGATGATGAGGGTATATATTCAATATCAAAAAAACAATTTGAAAGACAAATGAGATTAATAAGAGATAGCGGCTTTAATACGATTTCATTTAATGAATTATATGAATATACCCTTAGTGGTAAGGCGTTGCCTGAAAATCCAATTATAATAACTTTTGATGACGGATATCAGTCTAATTATGATATAGCTTATCCAATACTAAAAGAGCTAGATATGAAGGCAACTATATATGTGATAGGCCATAGCATTGGAAAGGACACTTATAAAGACACTGGAGAGAAAATCATCCCACATTTTGGATACGACGAAGCGATAGAGATGTATGAGAGTGGCATAATAGATATCCAAAGTCATACCTTTGATATGCACCAGTCTGAGAATTTAGAAAATACTTCTTATGTTAGAAAAAATGTTAAAAGGTTTGAAAGTGAAAGTGAAAAGGACTATATAAGAGCCTTCAATGATGATTTTAAAATTGAAAGTGATATAATAAATAAAATTACGAACGAAGGAATTCATTCTTTCAGCTATCCAACAGGCTACTATGATAAAGAAACAGAAACTTTGTTAGGTTTGTCGGGCGTAAAATCTACACTCACAACAAAAGAAGGAATAAATACTGTGATTAAAGGTCTGCCTCAATCATTGTTTGGATTGAATAGAATTAATGTTTATAGAGATATGCTTGATGAAAAATTGATGGATTTAATAGGGAGATAAACTATAAATAAATGATAGAAACACTACTTAACAAATTATTTAAAATAGTATAAACTAAGCTCAGTGATAGTTATTCTATTAAGTTTGTGTAAGTTTGTGGCTGGAGGAGTTTTTTCGGAGATTACCTTTTTAAATTATAATACAATCAACGTTGATATAAGATTTCAATGTTGATTTTTTATTTTATAGAATAGATAAAAATTAGAATGTGCTAAAATAATGCTTTTCATACCCCCTACCACAAAGTAGAAAATATTTTACTTGTAACATAGCTGTAATATTAGATTGATTCTGATGTGGTATCATAAAGATGTGATAAATAGCAAGACGTTCTAATGTTACAGCTTTGTTACAAACGGTCAAAATATATTGACTTGTACAATTTTAAATGTTATAATTCAGAACGTTAGCTTGCTAACAAAATTAAATTAAAAATTTCTTAGGAGGAAGAAAGAT
>DCPV01000223.1 GCA_002323775.1 Firmicutes bacterium UBA1535
TCTTCAATATAACCACTGCTTTTATTTTCCTCTGTCAATCTAATTATAACTCTGTCGCCTACCAAGGGCTTGATGTTCTGATTCCTAAACAAACCCCTTGCTCTGCATTCTATTATTTCACCGCTAACATCAACATAATAGTTTCCTCCAACACCTCTAATAATTACACCTTGCAACTAATCACATTCCTTTCTATATTTTCTATTCAAAGCTTACCGGTATAGTTCCTATTGATTCTCCATCAACATATACTTCAAAATCTTGTGTTCCTTTTCCAGAAACAGTTATTAAAATAGATTTTTCACCATTCTTTATTTCAACTTCATTCTCATAAACAAGCTCTTTTCCAGATTCTGTAATCTTGTATACAGAAATTTTTACTTTATCTTTTCCTTCTGGTAACGGCACGCTTATTTGTGAGTATTTAGTTTCATCATCTTCTTCATTTGGATTAGTACCTGTTCCATTACCATCACCATTGCCATTTCCATTATTATCACCCGGATTTGTAGGAGTAGTCTCATTTTTACCAAGACTTATAACTAAGCCTATACGTGTTAATTCTTCAACTTCATCACCGGCTCTATATGTTTGTTTCATTACTAAACCTTTTTCAATTTCATCGCTGTAATCATAACTTACATCACCAACATTTAATTTTTCTTCTGCTATTTTTGCTTCAGCAGCTTCAAGGCTTAGCCCTACAAGTGTCGGAACTTTTACGTGTACAATCTTAGGTCCTTCGCTGTATACATAATCAACCTTTGTTCCCATTTGTACCTTTTCACCAACTTCAGGTGACTGTCTTATAACCATACCAGAAGGCTTATCGCTATTTTCAGTTTTTATTTCGCCTTCTTCTAATCCTTTATTTTTAAGGATACTCTTTACTGCTATACTATACTCACCAATTAAATTTGGAACCTCTATCTCTTTTGTTCCCTTGCTAATTAAAATCTCTACAGGATAGCCCTTTTTAACCTTTTGTTCAGCCTCTATGCTTTGCTTACAAACTACTCCCTCAGCATATTCTGAATCAAAAACTCTGTCCTTAACATTTAATATTATACCTGATTCCGAAGCAAGCTTTCTTGCTTCCTCCTCTGTCTGTCCAACCAAGGCCGGAACTACAACTTCTGGTACTATCAGCATTGATTTTATCACGAAAAATCCTATTATAGTTACTAGAAGCAACGCAGACATTATAGCAGCAAATGTTGTTTTAAAATTATCTTTTTCCTTGCCATTTGTGGCATTGTCATCATCTTTTTTATTCTTCTTCTTTTTACCTGTATTTTCTTCTTTCTCGCTCAATATTATAGTTGTAACTTTTTTACCAGTACCATTTGTGTCGTTATCATCCTTGTCATTGGCGAAGAATTCTTCAAAAGCTTTACTATTCTCAACTTTATCATCATTATCGTTGATTATGTTATTATTTTCCATAGAGGAATTATTATCGCTAGAATTATCTCCTATCATATCACTATCAATTTTCGGCATAATTATTGTAGGCGAATTTTCGTTGTCAAGGTATCTGTCTTGAACTTCTGGCTCATGAGAAGAATTCTTTTGTAGCATAAACAAATCCTTCAACAAGTCAGAGGCTTTTTGATATCTATAGCTTTGATGCTTTTCCATACATTTTAGTATAATTGCCTCTAATCCCTTTGATATTGAAATGTCATTAAACCTTTGTGTAGGTGGTAGGGCAGACTCTTTTATATGCTTCATAGCTACTGAAATATGATTATCAGCATCAAAAGGTACAACTCCCGTAACCATCTCATACATAACAACTCCAAGAGAGTATATATCGGATTTTTCATCGACATATCCACCCCTTGCCTGCTCTGGCGAAAAGTAGTGAACAGAGCCGATTACATTTGATGCGTTGTTTATAGTTGAAGAACTTGCAGCTTTTGCAATTCCAAAATCTGCAACCTTTACTATACCCTCATCTGTTATCATAATGTTGTGAGGCTTTATATCTCTATGAATTATCTTATTAGCATGTGCGTGCTTTAGTGCCTCCGCTACCTGCATACTTATCTTTATTGTTTCTTCTTCACTTAATTTACCATTTTTTGTTATATAATCCTTTAAGGTAACTCCTTTAATATTTTCCATAACAATATAGTAAATGTCATCCTCCATGCCTGTATCATAAATATTGACTATATTCGGATGATTCAAGCTTGCTGCTGACAAGGATTCCTGCTTAAATTTTTCAACAAAATCAGAATCAGAAATCAATTCATTTCTCAATATTTTTATGGCAACATATCTGTTCAATACTCTGCATCTTGCCTTGTAAACGACGGACATACCTCCGCCACCAATTTTTTCTACTATTTCATACCTATTTCCTAAGACTTTACCTATCATTAATTTTCACCTCTATCTGTAGTATCTATTATAATCACAGTTATATTATCTGTTCCACCATTTTCATTAGCTAAGTTTATTAGCATATCCACACTGTTTATACCATATTTTTTTACACAATAAAGTATATCATTGTCAGTTATATGATTTGTCAGTCCGTCTGAACACAAGAGCAGCTTGTCATTTTCTTTAAGCTCAATTTCAAAAATATCTATGTTAATATTGGATTCTGCACCCAAGGCTCTTGTTATTTCATTTCTTTTAGAATGTTTTTTAGCCTCTGCCTTAGTTATTTCTCCCTTTTTAACAAGCTCCTGCACATATGTATGATCATCTGTAATTTGTTTTATATAATCTTCATTAATTAAATATGTTCTGCTATCTCCGACATTACCAATATATGCTATTTTTTCAACTTTATCAATTACCGACATTGTGATTGTGGTACCCATTCCACTATATTCTTCATCATTTAATGATTTATCATATATGGCCTTATTAGCTAAATCAGCACATTCTATAATAAATTTAGGGATTTTAATCTTAGATTCTTGAATTTCATTAATAAAGTAATTTTTAATAGTATTTACTGCCATATTGCTTGCGATTTCACCTGCTTTATGACCTCCCATACCATCAGCAACAACACAAAGATAATAATTTTCTGACTCATGTATAGCTAGATTATCCTCGTTAATGTTTCTTATTTTTCCACTATTTGTACCATAATATGATTTCATTTTTGATCACATCCTTTTCTCAAGAATATCATTTCTTAGTTGCCCACAGGCAGCATTTATATCACTGCCTAGCTCCCGCCTGACTGTAGCATACAAACCTAAGTCAGTCAATGTCTTTCTAAATTTATCTATATTGTTTTCCTTTGATGCGCTTATTTTACTTTCTTTTATGGAGTTATATGGTATTAAATTAATATTGCAAAGCATATTTTTTGTATAATTACTTAAATTTACTGCATCTTCATATGTATCGTTAAATTCATCTATCAGTATATATTCAAAGGTTATCCTTTTATTTGTCTTTTTTATGTAGTATTCACATGCTTTTTTCAAATCATCAAGATTATACATTCTAGCTATAGGTAGTATTTTTTCTCGCTTTTCTTGATTAGCCACATGCAAGGATATAGCAAGTGTTATTTGCAGGTCTAAATTAGCTAGCTCGTATATCTTTGGAACAAGACCACAGGTTGATATTGTAATCTTTCTAAGGCTTATATTTTGTCCTTTTTCATCATTTATTATATTAAAAAACTTAATTATGTTGTCAAAATTTTCCAGAGGCTCGCCTGTTCCCATTACGACTATATTGCTTATTTTCTCCCCTGAATCCTTTTGAACTATATATATTTGATTTAGTATCTCTGCTACACTTAAATTTCTTACGAAGCCATTTTTTGTTGACGCACAAAAAACACAACCCATTTTACATCCTACTTGTGATGAGATACATAGTGTATTTCCGTGCTTATATTTTAAAAATACTGTTTCTATAATATTGCCGTCTTCTAATAACAGCAAATATTTTTTTGTTTCATCCTGTTTTGAATCTAATCTTTGCAATATACTTATATTAGTAAATTCAAAAGAATTTTTCAATAGTTCCCTTGTTTTCTTGGCTACATTGGACATTTCATCAAAGCTTGTGACATTTTTTTGGTGTATCCATTCGTAAATTTGCTTAGCTTTATAAGAAGGCTCAGCAATTAAAGTCATCTGCTTTTGTAATTCTTCTAATGTTAAATTGTCTATTTTTATTATCATGCTGAGCTTCCTTTTCTTCTTATATTATATCATAGTCTGTACTACAAAGTCTTTTTACAAAAGACTCGTAAGCCATTTGTATAATATGCTACGCATATTATACCATATTTTTTCTAATTTTAGCAATAAAAAAACCATCCATATCGTGTATGTGAGGATATATTTCTATATACCCATTTTTAGACGTTTCAAATATATTTCCTGTTTCAATACTTATATCTATCATCTCGTAATTAGGATTTTTTTCAATAAAACATTTGACTAGCTCAATATTTTCTTTTTTATCAGTCGTACAGGTAGAATATATTAATTCTCCATTTATCTTTAAATATTTTGAGGCATTTTCCAGTATTTTATATTGCAAATCAAATAATTTATCGTGAGACATACCGTCTTTATCGTCTTCTTGTCTGTTGTATTTAATTTCTGGTTTTCTTCTTATTATGCCAAGCCCTGAGCAAGGCACATCAACTATACAATAATCAAATTTATTTTCTAATTTATCATCAAATATTGAGGCATCTGCAAGCTGTGTTTTAATATTTTTTAAACCTAATCTCTTTATATCATTTTTTATTAAATTAATCTTATGCTCATATAAGTCTCTCGACATTACTGTTCCAGTGCTATTTAATCTCTCTGCTGAATCCATTGTTTTTCCGCCCGGAGCTGCACATATATCTAATATCATAGAATTTTCTTTTGGATTTAATATTTGTCCTACAAGCATGGAGCTTTCACTCTGTACAGAAAAAAATCCGTTTCTGTATTCTTCTAGGTTTTCTAAATTATTTACATTTTCAAGAATAATACCTTTTTGCGCTATTTTACAATCAGTGCAAACTATATTTTTTTGCTCTAGTCTATTTTTTAATTCATCTTTACTTATTTTATTAGTATTTACTCTTATGTTTAATTTAGCTTCTTCATTGTTTTTCAGTAATACTTCTTCAATTTTATCATCACCGAACTGACTAATAAATTTCTTTATAAGCCAAATCGGATATGAATATTTTATAGATAAATATTCTAATTTATCTGATTCTTTTGACGAACTCTTTAGAGCCTCCATATCAGTTATTATTTGCTCTTTGTTTCTTAGTATATTTCTAAGCACAGCATTTACAAATTTAGATGCCGGAACACTAATCTTTTTCTTGATATATTCAACGCTTTCATTTACTACAACAAATTCCTTTGAATTTTCAAGAAAAAATATTTGATATACTGCAAGCCTTAAAGCTATAAGTATTTCCGTCTGTAGCTTTTTAGTTTTTGTAGATGAAAACTTATTTATTACATAGTCTAAAAAGTAGATATTTTCCACTACTCCAAGTACCGTTTTTCTATATATATTATGAAATTTTTCATCTAATTTTTTTATATCATTATTTATAACTATATTTGAATAAGAATTATTTTGATGAATTTTCTTTAAAGATTCAATACTAATTATTCTAAAGTTATCAGTCAAAAAATCACCTGCTTATTTAAAAATTATCATTAATTGTTTTAAAATATTCATAGTCTAATCGTATTTTCTCATTAAAAGTATTTCCTCTTAGATAATCCTTGGTTGATACCTTATTTTTTCCGGGCATTTGAAATTCTTCTATGAGAATAACCTTATCGTCACCAGCTTTAACAAATACTCCATTTTTAGATGCTTCAAGCACCGTTCCGGCTTCATAGTTGCTATTGCCATTAAAACTGTCAACAATCGAAGTTTTATGTACCTTAACAGTGGCACCGTCTAAATAAGGAAAATATGCTAATTGATTAGGATTTAAGCCTCTAATCATATTATGAATATTTTGTGCAGAGTCCTTCCAGTTTATAAGCGACATTTCTTTTTTTAACATTGGAGCATAGCTTGACTCACTGTTATCCTGCTTTATTCTTTCAATATCATCTATCCTGTCTATAGTCTCAATTAAAAGCTTTGCACCTACTTCGCTTAATACATCATGAAGCTCTCCTGCTGTCATACTTTCTGTTATCTCTACTTCGCTTTTTAAAAGCATATCTCCTGTATCCAAGCCCTCGTCCATAAACATAGTTGTAACACCGCTTATTTTATCACCATTGATTATAGACCAGTTTATAGGTGCCGCTCCCCTCAATCGTGGGAGTAAAGAGGCATGAGCATTGATACATCCAAACTTTGGAATATTCAATATTTCCTTGTTAAGTATCTGACCATATGCTACAACAATTATAAAATCAGGATTTAATGCCTTTATTTTCGCTACAGCATCCTCATGCTTAACCTTTGAGGGTTGAAAAATTTCCAAGCCTAATTCTTCTGCTTTTTCCTTAACTTCAGATTTTTTTATTTTTTTCCCTCTACCATAGGGTCTGTCAGGTTGAGTTACAACAAGGCTTATATTATGCCCTGTCTCATGCAGTTTTTGCAAGCTTGGAACAGCAAATGCCGGTGTTCCCATAAAAACTATGTTCATTATTTCACTAAGACAGCTATCACACAAAATACGAGTATTTCTATTCATAAAATATAAATGTGTTATTAGTGCCTATCCTTTCATTATTTTTCGTCATCTTCAATTTCACGAATCATTTTGTCTATATAAAGCACTCCATCAAGATGGTCAATTTCGTGACATGCACATCTTGCTAGTAAACCCTCTGTATCCATCGTCTGTAAATTGCCATTAACATCAGTATATTCAACGGTTACGTTTGTTGGTCTAGGCACCTCTCCTCTCCTATTAGGCACGCTTAAGCAGCCCTCTGCATCTACATCTTCTCCACTTGATTTTGTAATCTTTGGATTTATCATTTTATATAAGTTTTCGTCATCTACTTGTATAACAACAAGTCTTTTTAAAATTCCTATCTGTGGAGCAGCAAGACCTATGCCGTCCTTTTCATACATAGTGTCTACCATATCATCGAGGAGTGTCAATATTCTTTCGTCTATCTTATCAACCTCTCTGCTTTTCTTTCTTAATATTTCATCTCCGTCTATTCTAACATTTCTTAACGCCATTAGCTCTAATTCCTTTCTTTATTAAATAACTATATTTTAATTTTATTGTTACGACTATATCGCTTCTAAATATTCTATCTTTTTTCCGATTTTCTCTGCATATTTTATCTCTGATTTTGTAGACTCCCCAATATAACCACCGACATTTACGACAAATATTTTATCAGCCATATCAATTTTTCTCTTGTGCATATCGTCTAACATCTCTTTGATATCATCAGTAAAAACTTCATTATCGCCACTATGTCCAAATAGCCCAACCGATATTACTATTTTACCCTCTAACGTTAGTCTTTTCTGTTGTTCTATAAATTCGTCTTTAAATTTTGTGCTTCCGCACAAGGTTATTACTTCATAATTTTTCATATTATTTCCTTTCCTAACAGGATTTTAGCTTAGTGCTGCAAAGTATCTTTTAAAATCTTTCTCTAAGTTCCTTCGCTCGGTGCAGTTTATATTTTCTCCTAACTCAACTATAAACCACTTGTGTTATTTAATATATTAAAAACTTTGCAAGTATTATCATTCATACACCCACAAAATTGGAAAGAAATTTTTTCGCATGGTTGAAGCATCCTTATTACTCTACTATACATCAAATTGTAATTTAATTACATAGCCATTTTTTTAATATTTTTATCATTAAAAAAATTTTCATATTCTCCACAATCTTTATACTTTAAACTAGAATGTGTATCAGCTCCACTATATTCTTTTAAAATTAATTTTCTTTATCAATATAATTTTCTGTTACAAATTGATATTTAAACATTTTCAGTATCTATATTAATACTTATTTTAATATTTTTTACATCCTTTTCCATGTACAGCTCTCTAATTATGTTCTTTAATTCAGAAGAATATTTTAGAGATACCTTTATGAATAAATTCATTCTAAATTCATTATTTACCCTATATATCGAATGAGGTGTAGGGCTAAATAATAATACTCCTTTTCCCTTAAGCTTATCTTGAATCCTCTGTTTTAACGCCTCATAGCTTTCAAAGGAAAACTTCTTTAAATCTTCTTCAAATTTTGAAATAGTACATATATTAATTATATTCAAATAAGGCGGATAAGCAAATTCTTTTCTAAGTAAAGCTTCTTCTTTTATAAAATTATCAAAGTCACTTGACTTAGCTGCATTTACTATAAAATTTTCAGGCTCATAGGTCTGTATAAAAACATATCCTTTTTTATTGCTTCTACCTGCTCTCCCACTTACCTGTGTCAACAATTGGAATGTTTTTTCTCCTGAATTATAAAATGGTAAATTTATAAGCGAATCAGCTGATAACACGCCAACAGTTGTTACATCCGGGAAATCCAAGCCCTTTGCAAGCATCTGAGTGCCAATGAGTATGTCTATTTCATGATTTTTAAATTCATTGTATATATTTTCATAGCTGTCCTTCCCTGACATTGAGTCCAAGTCCATTCTAGCCACCTTGTAATCCTTGAATACAGATTGTATAAATTCCTCTGCCCGCTGAGTCCCAAAGCCAAATTGCTGTATCTTTTCGCTTCCGCACTCAGGACATTTATCAAATATAGATTTTGTTCTTCCGCAATAATGGCATTTGAGCTTGTTTTCATTCATATGATAAGTCATTGAAACATCACAATTATCGCATTTCACTACATGACCGCACTGCCTGCATGATATAAAATTAGAATATCCTCGTCTATTTACAAACAAAATTACTTGTTCCTTATTTTTAAGTGATTTTCTAATGCTTTTAAAAAGCTCTCTGCTCAAAATAGTATCATTGCCACTTTCTACTTCCTGCTTCATATCTATTACTTTAATTTCTGGAAGATTAGCACGATTTGCCCTGTTTTTAATCTCTAAAAGCTTTATATGACCATTATTTACCATACTGTAGGTTTTTAGAGACGGAGTAGCTGAGCCAAGAACTATTTTACATTTTTCTATATATGCTCGTCTTATAGCTGTTTCGACACCATCATACTTTGGCGAAGTCGAAGATTTATAGCTGTCCTCATGTTCTTCGTCAACTATTATTATACCTAAGTTTTTGATTGGAGCAAATAAGGCTGACCTTGCACCAATGATGACATCTACTTCTTTGTCCAAAACTTTTTTCCACTGTATATATCTTTGCTTAGCAGTCAATTTGCTATGAAAAACTGCTACTCTTTTTCCAAAGCTCTTTTCAAATCTATCAACTATTTGATTAGTCAAGGATATCTCTGGTACAAGCATAATAGATTGTTTACCAAGCTTTTTATAATGGTTAATCAGATTTATGTAAACCTCAGTTTTTCCGCTGCCTGTTATTCCATGCAGCAAATATGCTGTATCATCAGAACTTATTATCTCATCATAGCATTTTTTTTGTTCTGAATTTAGAGTGTTTATATATAGGCTTTCAGTACAAATTTCTTCGTCTAAATACAGTTTTTCATCAACAGCAATTATGCCTTTAGTTATCAAAGTATTGACTATAGCACTTGTTATTCCGGTATTTTCAGTAAAATCCTTTAGCAATATACTATCAATATTTTTTAAATATTCGACAGCCTTTATTTGCTTAGAGGCATTTTTTAAATTATACTCATCAATAGGCTTATCCTTATCAACTAAATATATAATCTTTTCCTTTTTTAACTTATTTTCCTTGTCATGCTCATATTTAATCTGAGAAGGTATCATGAGTCTTATAACATCAGAATATTTACATACATATCTTTCTCTTATCCAGACAGCAAGCTTTATAAGCTCTGATTTTACAATTATTTCATCATCTATTATATCTAATATAGGTTTAATTTTATCAATTGGCACATCTGTTTGCGAAATAATTCTCACAATTAATGCGTCCATAGTATCCTTAACCTTAGAAAATGTTATTTTAACTCTTTTCCCAACCATGACATGATTTAAAAACTTATCAGGAACGCCATATGTATATATATTATCTGTACTTTTTGAATTATTGTTGATTATGACTTGAACAAATTTTTTATACATATACCTACATCCTTTTCAAACAATTTAAAAAGCAAAAAAGCTTGACAGAGTATTATTAATGTCTTCTCATATAATGAGAAGACATTGCTCAAAATCAAGCTACTCTTCAGTTGGATATACTGGCTTTACCTTGCCATCATAAAATTCTTCTATTGCAACTGAAACAGGCTTTGTTGTTTTAGTGTAAACCAGCGGATCTTCTCCGGCTATAATTTGTCTTGCTCTTTTTGATATAACAGTTACTAATGAGTATCTACTATTTACCATGCTTAGCAACTCATCTATTGATATTTTCTCCATTTTTTACTCCTTAATATATGAAATTTTGTTAATTTTAAAATTTATATTA
>DCPV01000152.1:0-2362 GCA_002323775.1 Firmicutes bacterium UBA1535
AATTCATAGGATTTCTGACAAGAACAAAGCCCTCTTTTATACGGTTAAAAAACCATTCTGAATAATATGCCGGTATATCAGTTCTGCGGCTTGCACTAATTATCATTTAGCATGACTCCTTAATTTTTTAAGATAAATAACACTCGTAATAATCCAACTTATACTAACAATTATATAAACTATGCTTGCCATAAAAAATTTTGAATATCTGAAAAATGTCACTATCCCAGACATAGGAGTAATAAAAATCAAAGCAAATGGAATTATGAAATTCACTATGAGCTTACCATCATATAAATTAACAATAAATATAATTATACTGCATACAAGAGTTAAAAATGCCCAAATTAGAGCAAAGTTTAAGCTTGGCTTGCTTCCTTTTGACAGTATTATAAATATATACCATAAAGCTATGTACAAAACTGACGCAACAGTATTATACCACTTTGGATTTCCAAATATAAAAGAATTAAAATTTAAAAATAAAGTTATAAGAATTATCCCAAGAAAGCATAAGCTAAATATTTTTCTTTTCATAAAATATCTCCAAATTAAATGACATTAATCATTTGTATGAATTGTATCATCTTTTATTAAATTTCCTAGACCAATAATCTGTCTGCCATATTTCTCACGAATTTTATCAACAGTATTATCGAGTTTTTCAAGCTTTTCTTTATTTGAATTATATTTGTCGCCGAATATTGTAAGTTGTTCTATTGTTTGCTCACTTGGTGTAAGATGAGCTCCTGTTATTGTAATAGCACGTATTGGAGCTTTTTCGCTCCAGCAGGAACGGATAAGCTCCATTGATATATCTGTTATCTCCTTAGTAATATGTGTCGGCGAGATAAGTGTTTTTTGTCTTGAGATACTTTTAAAACGAGGGTCTTTTATTGTCACTGAAACAACATAGCATTTGACACCGTATCTACGCATACGACTTGCAACTTCATCAGCAAGTGCAAGTACTTCAGATTTAATTTCCTCAAAGCCTACTAAATCATGGTCAAAGGTCGTTCCGTTTCCAACAGATTTTATATTTGGCTTATCTTGTGCTGCTCTAACCGGACTATCATCAATACCATTTGCATAATCATGTATTATCTCACCCATTTTTCCAAGGCGTTTTACAATATTTTCTTTGTTAGAATTTGCAAGCTCTCCAATAGTATTGATATACATTTTTGAAAGAGCCTCTTTCGCTGCTTTGCCAACATATAATAAGTCAGAAACAGGCAAAGGCCATACAATTTTTTTATAATTGTCACGAGATATAATAGTTGTTGCATCAGGTTTTTTGTAATCACTGCCGAGTTTGGCAAAAATCTTGTTAAATGACACTCCAACCGAAACAGTTAAATCCAATCGCTCTTTTATAGTCTTGCGTATTTTATCTGCTATTTCAACACCACTTCCAAACAAATTATACACTCCTGTTACATCAAGCCAGCTTTCATCAATTCCAAATGGCTCAACAAGGTCGGTAAATTCCTCATAAATTTCATTCACAAGCCTTGAATATCTTCCATATTCATCATGATGCGGTGGAACGAGAACAAGGTCAGGGCATTTCTTTTTAGCCTTCCAAATTGTTTCAGCAGTTTGAACCTTGTATTTTTTTGCAAGTTCATTCTTAGCAAGTATTATACCATGTCTGTTTTCAGGATTACCGGCTACAGCCATTGGAACATCTTTAAGTTCAGGTCTAAAAATACATTCTACTGCTGCATAAAATCCATTCAAATCACAATGTAAAATTGTTCGTTCCAATGCTCTCACCTCACCATTTATTTATTGTAAATTTAAAAACGCATTTACTTACTTATTTTATCGGTTTTTTTATATTTTTATTCAATTGATTTCTGTCTATCGTCTTATCTCCATTAAAAATTTATCCCTGCTTTTCTTGCTTGACTGCATAGCTGCCTTACATTTAAAGTATATGATTTTCCATCCTTTATGAAATGTGTTCCACATTGTCTGAATTCAAAGTGAACATTGTTCTTAACGCACTGTTCTCTAATAAATAAAACCCAGTCATAATCAAGCACTCTTGCATTATAATCTGATTCACCGCCAACTACAACTAATTCAACATCTTTTAAATGACCCGATAAATCAACTTTTTCAATAAGTGGCTGACAAATGATGTTTTTGTGTTTGATTGGAAGTTTATCAAATATTGATAAACGAAAGTCTACTGTATCTTGATTTTCAACAGTACAGCCAACAACTACATTGTCATAGCCATCGTTCCAGTCGTCTGGAATACAATTTGAAAATCTCTCAATCCTTTTTGTTAAGAATAAAAATGTCAAGTCAGAACGCTCTCTTATCATTTTCCAACATTCATCACGCC
>DCPV01000152.1:2439-6775 GCA_002323775.1 Firmicutes bacterium UBA1535
TTCCAACATTCATCACGCCACTCATCTGCGTCCTCAATCAAAAAGTCTGTTGAGAAACACAAGTATACAATTTGTCCTGATTTAATCTTATATTCACCTTTTTTATTCTTAGCGACAGGAGCATAAAATTGTTCTGTTTTCACAATCTGATTTGTATCTATGCCACGTCTGCTATCTCCCTTATGAATATAACAGAATTTACAACCCTCACTATATTTGTGACAACCTCGCCACGGACTCCACATAGCCATTTTTTTATCACCTTAAAACCTAGATTTTTCATAATTGTAGGGAATACTTGTACCAACTACAACATCTTCTATTTTTTCTATTATAAGCCAATCATCCATGTTTCCCTGACGATCAAAATCAAGCGGTGGCTCAATTTTTTGCACATTTTCAAATTCTACAAGGCATAAATACTTTTTATGCCATCTTACGCGTTGCTTATCTGTAAGAGCCAGCTTGCTCTGATTGTCATTAAGAGTCTGGACAATTTCATCTTCTGTAAGCTTCATATAGTTCTGCACGGATTTTACACTTGCACATGCTGATATTTTTGCAGTTCCCTTTTCCATGAAATACAGCGTTTCTCCTTCAAAAACTCTGCTATGAGGTATTTTACGTCCTGCCGCACCTCTTACCACCATAGTTTTTACTTCTGTTATAATTTTATCTAATACACGCTCACCTAATTTTCCCACATTATCGCAATACACCAAATGTACCATAATTTCCTCCTATTTAAAGTTAATTATTATCCTAGATATTTTTTGACTTTTTCAAATTAGTACTCCATTGATATCTCATGTTCAAAGTGGAGTTTATATATCTATTTCAACGCCTAATGCTCGACACTTTTCTAAAGCTTCTTGATGCTTGTTAATTGCCGCCTTTTTATACCATTCTTTTGCTTTTTCTATATCTCTTTTAACGACAACTCCCTTTTCATAAAATAACTCTGCAAGATTATTTTGAGAGTCTCTATCGCCGTGTTTTGCGGCACGTTCTGTCCAGTAAAAGGATTTTTCTAAGTCTTTATCAACTCCAAGCCCCTCATAATAAAAATATCCAACTTGACATTCAGCCAGTGGATAAGCATTTTCAGCCAGTTTCAAATGACCTTCAAAGCATTTTTCATACTGTTTGGTCAAGAAATATTTTTCAATCAGTTCATTGCACTCATCAAACTCTTTGCATGGTTTGTAATAATTTTCTGACATATCAGTTCCCCTCTAAATTGAAATTTATCGTTCAGACATATATTTTTCTATTTCTTCAGCAGTTAATTTTCTTACTTCTGTATTGGAATACTCCTCATACTGTTCAATAAAAAATATAGGAGCTATATTTTCACAGGCCTTGTCTTTGTTCTTTTTTAAAAAAAGCTGCAAATCTTCAGTTTCAGCAAAAATTTTGTAAGAAATTCTACCTTTACCATTGCTTATTTCATAGATACCACAGGATTTTTTCATTGTATAATCAGCAGTTCTCAAATAAAGTTTTGCAATTTCTAAAGATTTGAAAGGAAAATTCCACCTCTGCAATCCTCGCTGTGCATCATGTTCTATACAGATGCAACGTCCGCAAGTTCCGCAAATATACTGTGTATGGTTCTTCAAGCAATCTATAGGTTTAAGCAATGGAGTTATTCTGATTTTATCTGAATAACATTCTTGACACATATAAATTAACACCTAACTTTCATATATTATTTCGTACGATTTTCATATCCATAATTACAAATGCTAAATCACATTCATTTATATCTTTCTAATGCCTAAATATCTCATTGTTTTTGTTTTATAATCCAAATATTCTTTCCCAAAGGCTTTGCTTAGAAATATTTCTTCACCTAAAATCTGAAAGTGAAAAAGAGTGACAGCAATAATCGCAAATATGATATTTATCAGATTAGGAAACGCCAAGGCACAACCTATGTACAGTAAATCAAAGCCTAAAAATGCTGGATTACGGCTGAAACGATAAATTCCATCTGTGACCAGCTTGGTATCCTGTTCTGTACTAAATCCGGCTCTCCAGTTACGCCCCATGACCACTACAGCCGCAATAAAGCAAATAGTACCAAAAGCAGCTAAAATCAATCCGTCCACCTGCATAGTGGGAAAAGGCGGAAATGACCAAATAGCCGTAGGCAATGTTATACTGAATATCTGAACACCTGCGCCTGTGTAAGTAACAAGCTTAATAGCAGTTTCAAACGCAGCATGACTTTTAGACTTATCACCTTTACCAAGGATATCAGCCTGTACGCCTTGTCTTCGTAAAATAAACATTTTAAGTAAATATGCGCCATAAAAAGCAATCCATAATATAATAAATAGAATTTGAATCAGTTTCATTTAATATGTCTCCTTTTAATTATCTTTTTTCGTAAATATCCACGTCTAGCTCGGTAAGTTTTTCTTCGCCAAGAGCAGTTACTCTATAAACTGTAGTTTTCTTCATCTCTCTCAAACCAACCTAATTCCAATAGACGTACAAACAATCTTTCCCCTAATGTACCGCCCAAATGCCCATAGCAGGAACGACCTTTTAATTGTTTGCAGGATTTATTACCATTTATCATTTGCTTATTTCCTCCAAATTTTCTATAAAAGTATTTCAATTTGTTTCTTTGATTTTTTATCTAATATTTCACCTGTCAACGCTTTTAATATGAAGCTTTCTATTTCAGCTGTTTTATGCTTTTCTCTGATTATTATTAAAACATTCAATATATCAAGAAGTATTGATTTTCGCATTGTTTCTTTAATAAGCATGAGGTCAATGGAAATTAATTCGCACGCTATCTTATCATTCAAGCTTGGCTTAGATGTTGCTATTTTCCCTAATGATTGGATACATTGTCGTATTGTTATCGGTTTTTCGTCATTTAAGAGCTTCAAGTATTCGTCAATTGTATCCTCAATATTGTTGTCTGTATCCCATTTTACATTTTCAGCAATTAGCATTAGTCCGATACTTCTCTGATAGGAATTGTCACTTTTTAATTTACCTTTGAAAATATCCCAATATGGATATACATCGTTGAAAAGCAAAGACCTGTTTTGCAGAAGCAAAAATGCTTGATATCTAATGTTATCATCTTTTAAAGACAAGGATTCTATCAGATGAGAAATATTATCTTTATTTAATACTTTTGATGCTTCCTTCAGGTCATTTTTAGAAATTGACATGATGCCTTCTAATGTAAACATACCATAATCCTCCAATCAAAATATAAACCCACTTAATTATAATCCAAGAAAATAAGACTGTCAAGAACAAATTCGAATATTTGTTCGCTATATTTTAATAACCGGACATCTTATAATTGTTCTTAATTTCTCGGGTAGAGTTTTTCTTTTATCTGATAAGTAGATTTCATTCCACAATCCATTTATAGAAAATCCTTTTTCTTTCATATAATTTTCAATTTTCACATACGTACTCTTAACAGTGTTAAAGGGACCAATATGCAGACATTGAACACATTTTCCCTCATTAAGCTCTACGAGTTTTAGATTATGGAGTAAGGGTAAATTTTTTCCTTTTCTTTCTACAATTTTTATTGCAGTTTGAATTAAATTGTCATCAACGAAATCGGGTTGTAATATAAACAATTTCCACGCAAATTTTTTATCAGTATCAATAAGCCAAGACTGACATTGGAGCGGAGGAACGACAAACTCAAAAAAACCATTTGGAATAGAAGCATCTTTAATTCTGTGTATCATCTTTATTGTGTATGCAACATTATATAAGGCTTCTACTGCCTCCTTAAACATAGTCTCACTTGGATGCCCCTCACCAGATATCATTAAATAATTGAATTTTGGAACATCAATAACAGATATAATATTTTCCTTAGCAGAAAATACATCTTTATATAATTTTTTTAAATCTATTGCACCCATAAATTTTACCTACAATCATATTTTCTTAACTTGATAACGTAAAATTGTTTTTCTCTTTTCAGGTACAGTTTTTCGAGCATCGCTAAGGTATATCTCTCTGTGATAGTAATTAATTCTCTCTAAATGATTATCTTTTGCAAAAACATCCATCTTCGCAAAAGACTCAGGCTCACTGTCAAATGTACCAACATGAAGTATTTGAATACATTCACAATCTTCCATTGATTCAAAAGTTACGTCCTTTAGCAATATACTCAGCTTTTTCTTTCTGACTTCTTCATATGCCTCTTTAAACATCTCTTTTGTTATAAAATTCGGCTGTTTAATCATTATTGTATAAACAAAGCTATCCTTGTCTAAGGGGTTGCTCGGATTAGAAGAAGTCCAAACCCCTTCAAGTGGAAATACTGCAAAAT